>JBDIBD010000149.1:0-10042 GCA_039812725.1 Vicinamibacteria bacterium
GGCGCGCTGTCGGCCGGCCGGCGGGCCGGCGGCCGGGCGCCGCGCAGGTGCGCCTGGACCATGCGGGCGGGGCCGTCCTGCAGCTGGCCGTCGGGGTAGTTCAGGGCCAGCTCGCGCTCGAGGTTGACCGCGCGCTGGCGCGAGAGCGAGTGGTTGCTGAAGAAGAAGTTGGCGACCTTGCCCTCCTCGCCGTAGCGCTTGGCGAAGCGGTTCCAGAGGCGCGGCCCCTTGGAGATGTCGAAGCCGGCCTGGTAGGCGTAGCGCAGGCCCACCCGGTCGGCCTGGTCCTCGAGGTCGCGGCCGTAGCCGTTGCTCCAGGCGCTGGCGCCGAAGACCGCCAGCAGCTGCACCACGGCGCGCGTCTTGCCGTCCTCGATCTCGCCCGCGGCGCCCAGCACCCCGGCCGCCGCCAGCTGGATCCACATCTGCTTCTTGAACTGCCGGCGCGTGTGCTCGTGGGTGGCGTGGGCCAGCTCGTGGCCCAGCACGATGGCCACCTCGTCGTCGTCCATGGCGTCGAGCAGCCCGCGGAAGACGTAGACCGAGAAGTTGCCCATGGCGAAGGCGTTCCACTCGGGGTTGTCGATCACGTAGCAGCGCACCGACTCCGGGTCCATGTAGGGCGGGATGAGCGCGTCCATGATGGCGCGCACGCGCTCGACGTCGGGCCCGTCCTCGTACAGACGCCCGACCGACTCGGTCCGGCCGTTGGCGCCGGCCTGCAGGAAGGCCCCCGCCCGGCGGGCGTCGGACTCGGCCTCGTCGGTCGCGGAGCGCACCTCCTTCTCGAACAGGGCGCTGCCGTTGGGCTTGGCCTCGACCTCGCGGGCCAGCAGCAGGCCGGAGGCGTCGCGCTGGCCCTTGGCCTCGACCTCGTATCCGAGCGGGATGTCGGCGAAGCTCCTGGCCTCGGCCTTGCCCTTGAACTTGCCGCCGTGGGCCAGGCGCACGCGCTGGCCGTCCACCACCAGCAGCTCGCCCTGGCGCCACTCGGCGTAGCCCTCGACCTTCTCTTCCTTGGCCTGCGGCGCCTCGGCCCCCGCGGGCACGGCCGGCGAAAGCAGGGCCAGCCCCAGAATGGCGCTCCCCCAACGGCTCATGGTCATCCTCCTGACCTTCCTCCCCGGACGGGATGGAGTCAGCATAGCAGGACGACGCGGCGCGGGGGATGTTCCCCGGGCCGGTGACCGGCGTCACGCGGGCTCAGTGCCGGAGGTCGCTGCCCTCGCGGCCGTAGGCCACGCGCTCCAGCAGGCGGAACTCGATCAGCCCGCGCAGGCGCCGGCAGCGTTCCAGGGGGCCGGAGCAGTCGAGCAGCGACTGCAGCTCGAGCGGGTCGAGCGGCAGCGACTGGCACAGCGCGTTGACGAAGACGTCGTCGGGCAGCTCGGGCTGGGCCACGGCCACCCCCGAGACGTCGGCCACGCGCGCCACGTCCGCCACCAGTGCGGCCCGGGCCGCCTTCAGCTCGTCGGCCCGGGCCGGGTCCTCGGCCAGCTCGGCCACGCGCGCCAGCCGGTAGGGCCGGCCCTGGCGCTCCTCGAGGATCCGGAACCGCGCCAGCCCCGAGAGCACGATGTTGAAGCGCCCGTCGGGCAGCGCCTCGCAGGCCTGCAGGTGGCCGGCGCAGCCCACCGGGTAGACCTCGGGCCGGCCCAGGTAACGGTCCTCCCAGCCCGGCTTCAGGAGCACCATGCCGATCACCCGGGCGCCCGCCAGGGTGTCCTCGACCATGCTCCGGTAGCGCGGCTCGAAGACGTGCAACGGCAGCGGCAGGCCCGGGAACAGGGCGGTGCCGGGCAGGGGGAACAGCGGCACGAGCTCGGGCAGGGGCGCGGTCATGGAGCCGACCCGCCCGCGGCGCGGGGCCGGGTCAGGCCTGGAACGAGTGGCCGCAGCCGCAGGTGGACTTGGCGTTGGGGTTCTTGATGGCGAACCCGCCGCCCATCAGGTCTTCCTTGTAGTCGACCTCGGCGCCGTCCAGGTAGCGCAGGCTCATCGGGTCGACGATGACCTTGACGCCCTCGATGTCGAGGATCTGGTCTTCCTCGGCGGCCTCGTCCAGCACCATCCCGTAGCTGAAGCCCGAGCAGCCTCCGCCCTGGACGTAGATCCGCAGCCCGCCCTGGGGCAGGCTCTCCTTCTCCTGCTCCAGAATGCCCTTGACCTTCTGGGCGGCCGTGGCGGTCAGCGTCAGCATGTGTCTTTCCCCTCCCGGGCCCGGTACACCCCTCCGGACCGTCCGACCATGCTACCGCAACGGGGCCCGCCGTCCAACGGGCCTCAGGGCAGGAGCACCCGCGCCAGGAAGGCCCACTGGTCGGCCACCTCGTCGATCTGCTTGGAGACCGGCTTGCCCGCCCCGTGCCCGGCCCGGGTCTCGATGCGAGCCAGGACGGGGTTCGGGCAGCCCTGGGCGTGCTGCAGCGCCGCCGCGAACTTGAAGCTGTGGGCCGGGAAGACCCGGTCGTCGTGGTCGGCGGTGGTGACCAGCGTGGGTGGGTAGCAGGTGCCGGGCTTCAGGTTGTGCAGGGGCGAGTAGGCCAGCAGGGCCCGGAACTCCTCGGGGTTCTCGGGGGAGCCGTAGTCCCCCACCCAGGCCGAGCCGATGGTGAACTTGTGGAAGCGCAGCATGTCCATCACGCCCACCGCCGGCAGGGCCGCGCCGAACAGCTCCGGGCGCTGGGCCAGACAGGCCCCCACCAGCAGGCCGCCGTTGCTGCCGCCCTGGATGGCGAGCCTCTTCGGCTGCGTGTAGCCGTTCTTCACGAGCCACTCGGCGGCCCCGATGAAGTCGTCGAAGACGTTCTGCTTCTTCAGCTTGCGGCCGGCCTCGTGCCAGGCCTCGCCGTACTCGCCGCCGCCCCGCAGGTTGGCCAGGGCGAAGACCCCGCCGCGCTCCACGAAGACCAGCCGCGACACGGAGAACCTGGGCAGCTCGGGGACGTTGAAGCCGCCGTAGCCGTAGAGCAGCGTCGCGTGGCTGCCGTCCAGCGTGAGCCCCTTGCGGTGCACCAGGAACATCGGCACGCGCGTGCCGTCCTTGCTCTCGTAGAAGACCTGGCGGGTCTCGAAGGCGGCCGGGTCGAAGTCGACCTTGGGCTGGCGGAACAGGCTGGCCTTTCCGCCGACGACGTCGTAGCGCCAGACCGAGGCCGGGGTCGTGAAGCTCTCGTAGGAGTAGAAGGTCTCCCGGTTGCGGCGCCGGCCGCCGAAGCCGGCCACGTTGCCGAGGCCGGGCAGGGCCACCTCGCCCTGCGGGCGCCCGTCGAGGGCGAAGCGGCGCACCAGGCTGCGGGCGTCCTTCAGGTACTCCGCGAAGAAGCCCTCGCCCACCAGGCTCACGCCGACCAGCGTCTCCTCGGCCTGCGGCACCAGCTCGCGCCACTCGGAGCGCCCGGGGCGGCGCGTGTCGATGGCCACCAGCCGGCCGCGGGGCGCGCCGAGGTTGGTCTTCACGAAGAAGACGGGGCCGTCGTTGCCGACGAACGTGTACTGGGCGTCGAAGTCCTTCAGCAGCTCCACCGTGGGCGCGTCCGGGCGTCCCAGCTCGCGGTAGAAGAGGGCGTTGTCGACGCTGCTGCCCGACTCGACCTGCAGCACCAGGTAGCGCCCGTCCTCGCTGACCGCCGAGCCGAAGTACCAGTCCGGCTGGTCCTTGCGCTGGTAGACCAACGGGTCGGCCGACTGCGGGGTCCCGAGGGCGTGGTAGTGCACGCGTTGGAAACGGTTCGCGGCGGCCAGCTCCTGCCCCGGCTGGGGCTCGTCGAAGCGCTGGTAGTAGAAGCCCTTGCCGTCGGGGGTCCAGGCGGCGCCGGAGAACTTGACCCAGCGCAGCTCGTCGGGCAGGTCCTGGCCGGTGGCCACGTCGCGCACCTTCCAGGTGTTCCAGTCGGAACCGGCCTCCGCCAGGCCGTAGGCCAGGAAGCGCCCGTCCTCGCTGGTCGAGTAGCCGGCCAGCGCCACGGTGCCGTCGGCCCGCAGGCCGTCGGCGTCGCGCAGCACCCGCGGGGCGCCCTCGAGAGAGTCGGCCACGTAGAGCACGGACTGGTTCTGGAGGCCGTCGTTGCGGGTGTAGAAGTAGCGCCCGCCGTCCTGCCAGGGGACGTCGTAGCGCTCGTAGTTCCAGAGCGCCTTCAGCCGCTCGCGCAGCGCCGCGCGCTCCGGCGCCTGCGCCAGCCAGGACTCGGTCAGCCGGTTCTGGGCCAGGACCCAGGCGCGCGTCTCGGGCGCGTCCAGCTCCTCCATCCAGCGGTACGGGTCGGCCACCTCGACGCCGTGCAGCACGTCGAGCGTGTCGCCGCGCCGCGCCGCGGGGTACGCCAGCTTCTCCTGCGCCTCCATCCCCACCGCCCCCGTCAGGCAAAGTCCGGCCAGAAGGATCGACTCGACACGCATGGGTCCTCCAGAGGGAAGTCCGCCGGACCGCGGCCCGGCTCAGTTGACCGGGCTCTCCTGCGGCGGGCCGCCCGGCGTGCCGGGCAGCATCTCGATGTGCAGCGCCGGCGGCTCGTCGGCGATCAGGTACTCGAACTCGTCGCGGAACTCCTGCAGCGACAGCCCGCAGGTCGCGGCGAACTTGGCCAGCTCGTGCGGGTCCTCGAAGTCGTCGCGCCGCAGCCGCAGCATGTAGCGCCGGGCGATGGCGTAGCGGGTCGAGCGCACGTCCACCATGCGCACCCGCGCCCGGCCGGTCTGGGCGTCGAGCATCTCGGCGAACGGGACCGGCACGAAGTGCCCGCCCTGCATCGAGACCATCACGGCGTTGCCGCCCGAGAGCAGGTACTTGGCCGCGCAGTAGCCCAGGTCGCGGGTGTACTCCATGTCGAGCGGGATGGGGTCGGCGCAGCGCAGCTCGTAGCCGATGTTCTTGGGCACCACCGTGGCCTTGAGGCCCAGCTTCTTGAGGCGCGCCTGCACCAGGCCCTTGAGGATGTCGCCGATGTTGACCTCGGCGATGCGCACGTGGCCGTGGGCGTCGCGCTCGATGTCCTCGAGCTGGGCCAGGTCGGCGGGGTCGATCGAGAGCACCAGGCCCTCGGCCAGCAGGGCGACGCCGTCGCGCCGGCCGTAGCTCTGGCGCTTGACGATGGCCCCCACCAGCGTGTCGACGATGGCCTTGAGGCGCACGCGCTGGCTGGGGAACTCCTCGGGGATCAGGGTCAGGGTGGCCCCGGCGGCCTTGCCGATGCCCAGGGCCAGGTGGCCGGCCTTGCGGCCCATGGCGGTCACGAAGTACCAGCGCGAGGTGGTGCGGGCGTCGACCATCAGGTTCTTGACGATGTCGACGCCGATGTGGCGCGCGGTCTGGAAGCCGAAGGTGTCGACGTAGGCCGGCAGGTCCAGGTCGTTGTCGATGGTCTTGGGGACGTGCACCACGCGGATGCGCCCGCCGGCCTTCTCCTCCAGCTTCATGGCCGAGAAGGCCGTGTCGTCGCCGCCGATGGTGATCAGCATCGAGACGTTCAGGCGCAGCAGCGAGATGACCGCGTTCTCGAGGTGCTGGGGGTCCTGGGTGGGGTTGGCGCGCGAGATGCCGATGTGCGAGCCGCCCCGGAAGTGGATGCGGCTGACCTCGTCGATGGTCAGCGGCGCCACGTGCTCGACGTTGCCGTGCATCAGCCACTCGAAGCCGTCGCGCACGCCCAGCACCTCGACGCCCTCGAGCACGCTGCGGATGGTGGCGGCGCTGATGACGCTGTTGATGCCGGGGGCCGGACCTCCGCCGACCAGGATGGCGAGCTTCTTCGCGTGGGTCATGCTGTTCCTCCCGACGTCCGCGGCCGCGGGGCGGCGGCCCCGCGCCTACAGGTCATAGTACAGCGCGATCTCGTAGGGGTGCGGGCGGTTGCGGACCTCGCGGTCCTCGCGGCGCTTGCGCTCGACCCAGCGCGCGATGGTGTCGGCGCCGAAGACGCCGCCCTCGGTCAGGAAGCCCTGGTCGGCCTCGAGCGCCGTGAGGGCCTCGTCGAGCGAGGTCGGCAGGGCCTTGAGGGTCGCGCGCTTCTCCGCGCTCCAGGTGAAGACGTCCTCGTCCACGGGCCCGAAGCCCAGCGCCCCCGGGTCGAGCTGGCGCCGCACGCCGTCCAGCCCGGCCATCAGCTGCGCGGCCATGGCCAGGTAGGGGTTGCAGGTGGCGTCGGGCGGCCGGAACTCGAAGCGCGCCGCGGCCGGGTCGTTGGCGTAGCGCGGCACGCGGATGGCGGCGCTGCGGTTGCCCAGCGAGTAGACGGCGCTGATGGGGGCCTCGAAGCCGGGCACCAGGCGGCGGTAGGAGTTGGTCGAGGGGTTGGTGAAGGCCATCACCGCCGGGCCGTGCAGCAGCAGGCCCGCGATGTAGTGCCGGGCCACGTCCGAGAGGCTGCCGTAGCCGGCCGCGTCGTAGAAGGCGTTGCGCTCGCCGGCCAGGACCTGCTGGTGGAAGTGCATCCCCGAGCCGGCCTCGCCGTAGAGCGGCTTGGGCATGAAGGTGGCCGTCAGCCCCAGCGACCGGGCGGTCATGCGCGTGACGTACTTGGTCAGGAGCGTCACGTCGGCGGCCTGCACCAGCGGCAGCAGGCGGATCTCGATCTCGCACTGCCCCGGACCGCCCACCTCGTGGTGGTGGTACTTGACCGGCACGTCCATGGCCTCGAGGTGCTGGCAGATGCGCGAGCGCGCGCCGGCCAGGTGGTCCTGGGGCGGGATGGCGTGGTAGCCGCCGTGCAGCGGGATGGTGTAGCCCGAGCCCAGCTGCTGGCTCTTCCAGTCGGCCTCGGCCGACTCGACCCGGTAGGAGGCCACGTTCACGCCGTTCTCCCAGCTCACGCCGTCGAACAGGTAGAACTCGAACTCGGGGCCCCAGAGGCTGCGGTCGCCCACGCCGCTGCGGCGCAGGAACTCCTCGGCCCGGCGCGCCACCAGGCGCGGGTCGCCGGTGGCCTCGGCGCGCGTGTCGGCCTCGAGCGTGGTGCCGATGAAGCTCAGCGTCGGCAGCTCCCAGAAGGGGTCGAGGAAGCCGGTCGCGAGGTCGGGGACCAGCACCATGTCGCCGGAGTGCACCGACTTGAAGCCCACGGAGGAGCCGTCGAAGCCCACGCCCCGCTCCATGAGCCGCGGGCCGAGGTTGCCGGCCGGCAGCGTGACGTGCCGCCAGCGCCCGTTGAGGTCGCAGAACTTGAGGTCGATCTGGACGATGCCGCGCTCGCGGACGTACTCGGCCGCCTGCTCGAGGGTGTCGAACATGAGGAGCCTCCGGTGGCCCATGCTTGCACGTCGCGTTCCAGCCCGCGCGATCCGCGCCGCACCCGTAAGTCGTTGCCGGATCGGCATCCACGAGGCCGCCCCGGCAGGGGCGGACGGCCTGCCCGAGGACCGGGCGCAAGCCTTGCGGGCCGGCCGCCCTCCCAAGGCAGGCTGTTCCCCGCGGCGACGACTTCCGCGCCCCTCGGTGGACGTTTCGCGTCGCCCGCCGGCGTGTGATCCAATCAGTCCATGGCGCGGAGACTCCTCCTTCTCGCGCTGGCGGTGCTCGTGGCGAGCCTGGCAGCCTGCCGCCGCGCGGCGCCCCCGTCCGCGCCCGGGGACCTGACGCTGGCGCTCAAGGCCGACGTGACGGGCTTCTTCCCCAACCCGCCCATCGTCAGCGAGACCTCGACCATCGACCTCAACCGCAGCCTCTTCGAGGGGCTGGTCGAGCTCGGGCCCGCGCTGCGCCTGCAGCCCGCGCTGGCTCAGCGCTGGGAGAGCCCCGACGAGCGCACCTTCGTCTTCGACCTGCGCCCCGGCCTGCGCTTCTCGGACGGCCGCGAGGTGACGGCCGAGGACGCCGCGGCCTCGCTCAACGCCGCCCGCCAGCGCGGCTGGGTGACCCGCGACAACCTCCACGACATCGAGTCGGCCCGCGCGCTGGGCCCGCTGCGCCTCGAGATCCGCACGCGCGGTCCGGCGCCGGCCCTGCTCAGCCGGCTCTCACAGGGCTTCGTGCTGCCGGCGGCGGCCGTGACGCAGGACCCGGTGCCGGCCGTCGGCACGGGTCCGTATCGCCTGCTGGAATGGCAGCCCGGGCGTGAGTTCAGCTTCGAGCGCAATCCCTTCTACCGCGGCCGGCCGCCGGCCTTCGCGCGGGTGCGCTACGTGGTGGTCCCCGACGACCACGAGCGCCTGGCGATGGTGCTCGAGGGGCGGGCCCTGGCCGCCGACCGCGTCCCGCCGGGCGAGCTCGAGCACCTCGCGGGCCGGGCCGAAGTGCGGCTGATCTCGCGCCCCAGCCTGCGCATCCTCTTCCTGGCCCTGCGGCCCGACCGGGCACCCTTCTCGGACCCGCGCGTGCGGGAGGCCATCGACCTGGCGCTCGACCGCGAGCAGCTGGTGGCCCGCGCCCTGGGAGGCCAGGGCCAGCCCGCCAGCCAGATCGTGCCCACGGCGGTGGTGGGCCACGACGCCGAGCTGCACGTCACGCGTCCCGACCGCCAGCGGGCCCGCGAGCTGCTGGCGGCCGCCGGGCTGCGGCCGGGCACCGAGCTGCGGCTGGACGGCACCAACAACCGCTACGTCGGCGACGCCCAGCTGCTCGACGAGGTGGCGCGGCAGCTGGGCGAGGTGGGCCTGCGCGTGCGCGTGCAGGCGCTCGACAAGGCCCGCTTCTTCCCGCTGGTGGAGGCCGGGCGATCCGACTTCTACCTGCTGGGCTGGCTGTGCGAGTCGGGCTCGGCCTCCGACGTGCTGGGCTCGCTGCTGCACTCCCGCCAGCCGGGCGGGCTGGGGGCCTACAACACCCTCGGCCTGGCCGACGCGGAGCTGGACCGCCTGGCGGAGGCCGCCGACGCCACCCACCAGCCCAACGACCGGGCCCTGCTGCTCAAGCAGGCCTTGCGGCGTGTCCACGAGCTGCGGGTGACGCTGCCCCTGGTGCAGCCCCACAGCTCCTTCGTCATCTCCCGGCGGCTGGACTGGGACGTCCCCGAGCTGCTCTCGCTGCGGGCGGAGCACCTGCGCCCGGCGGCGGGCCCGGGCCGCTGAGGCGAGCCCGGTTGTTTTTCCCGTAGAATCCCGGCCGCCATGACTGCCCCCTCGAGCCGCCTGTCGCCCGACGAGATCCTGGCCCGCCTGTCCGCCTCCGGCCTGCGCGGCCGCGGCGGGGGCTGGTTCCCCGCGGCCCGCAAGTGGCACGCCGTGCGCGTCGAGGGCGGACAGCCGGTGCTGGTGGCCAACGGCGCCGAAGGCGAGCCCGGCTCGGTCAAGGACCGCCACGTGCTGCGCACGCGCCCCGACGACGTGCTGGCCGGCCTGGAGCTGGCGGCCCTCGGCCTCGGCGCGCGCGAGGCCTTCGTCTACCTGAAGGGCTCGTTCGCCCGCGAGGAGCAGTCGCTCGCGGCAGCCCTGGCCCGCCGCGGCCCCGGCCCCCTGCAGGTGCGGGTGGTGCGCGGGGCCGACAGCTACGTGGCCGGCGAGGAGTCGGCCGTGCTCGAGGCGCTGATGGGCCGGCGCCCGTGGCCGCGCGAGAAGCCACCCTACCCCGCGGCGGTGGGCTTCGAGGGCCGGCCCACGCTGGTGCAGAACGTCGAGACCCTGGCGCGCGTCCCGGCGGCGGTGGCCGACCCGGCCGCCTACCGCGCCGGCGAGACCACGCTGGTCTCGCTGTGGGGGCACGTGCGGCGGCCCGGCGTCTACGAGGTGCCGCTCCGCACGCCGGTGCGCGAGGTCGTGGAGCGGCACGGCCAGGGCCCGAGCGACGGCTGGGGCCTGGTCTTCCCCGCCGGCCCGGCCGCGCAGCCGCTCGCCGCCGACGCGCTCGACACGCCGCTCGACCCCGACGCCCTGCGCGCGGCGGGCAGCGGCCTGGGCAGCGCCAGCCTGCTCGTCACCGGGGCCTCGCTCTCGCCGCTGCAGGTGAGCCTCTCGGCCGCGCGCTTCTTCGAGCGCGAGTCGTGCGGCCAGTGCCCGCCCTGCGCGGTGGGCACGGCCCGGCTGGCCGGCTTCGTCGCGAACGTGGTCGACGGGCGCTCGCGGCCGGCCGAGCTGGGCCACCTGCGCGAGGCGGCCGACTTCATGCGCCCCCACG
>JBDIBD010000150.1:0-10022 GCA_039812725.1 Vicinamibacteria bacterium
CCCCGGCCGGCCCCGCTGCCCGCGCCGGAGGGGCTGCGCTGAGCCGGGCCGCGCTCAGCCCCGGCCCAGCGGCAGCGGGCGGGCGGCGTCGGTGACCGCGCCGATCTTGACGGCGTAGCTGGTCTGGCGCGCGATGTCGTCGTCGGTCACGTAGTGCACGTCGAGCAGGCCCTCGGACTTCTTGCCGGTGCGCAGGAAGTTGGCCTCGGCCAGGCACAGGCTCCAGCCCTCGAGCCAGGCGTCGAGGGCCTGGCGCTGCTCCGGGCTCATGCCGGGCGCCGCGTGGATCAGGAGGTCGATGTCGCTGCCCGGCCCCGCGGTGGCGTTCTTGGTGCTGCCGAAGACGTAGAGCGCCTGCACGCCGAAGCGGGCCGGCTCGATCTCGCGCGCCAGAGTCTGGGCCATGCGCAGGCGCCAGCGCCAGTGCTCGTCGCTGGTGCGGGCCCCGGGCGAGGGGGCGGCCGGCGAGGGCAGCGGCGAGGCGACCGTCAGCTCGGCCGGCCCGGGCGAGGCCAGCAGGCCCACGGCCTGGCCCACGTCGCCGTTCATCAGGACGCGCAAGACCATGCCGCCGGTCTGGCGCGGCACGTCGATGACCTTGATGACCGGTGCCAGGCCGGCGAACTCCGGCAGCAGCAGGGGCAGCAGGTTCTCGGCCTGGTCGAAGAAGGCCTGGTTGAAGGCCACGTCGGGGTCGTCGGGATAAAGCGGCAGGTAGCGGATCGAGGCCTCGACCAGGTCCTGGAAGAAGTGCGTGCCGAAGGACAGGTCGGGGACGTAGTTGCCCTGCTTGCGGGCCACCTCCACCAGCACCGCGGTGTTGTTGATGTCCGCGTAGGTCACGGCCACGCCCAGCCGGATGTCGCCGCGGCTGCCCCAGCGCCCGGGGCCCATGAGGATGAACTGGCGCTTGGGCAGCACCTTGTTGAGGGCCCCCACGGCCCGGCCGACCTCGCGCAGGGCCTGGCCGTCGCCCAGCCGGCTGTAGCCCTCGGCGTCCACGTAGACCACGTGGGTGACCTCGGGCACCGCGCCGCTCGAGACGTAGCGGTTGGCCGTGAAGATCAGCCGCTCGCGCGGCACGTCGCGCGGGATCGGCACGGGCGCGGCGTCGCGGGCGTAGCTCTGGGGGCGGCACTGCAGCAAGTAGAGGTGCTGGCCGTCGTGGGCGAACTCCAGGTCGACCGGGGTCTGCAGCGACTCCGACAGCACGGTCAGCAGCCGCCGCACGCGCGGCATGAAGTCGCTGTCGGAAAGCAGCCCCTCGAAGGTGTAGACCAGGTCGTCCCGGTCGAAGTCCACGTGCAGGGCGTTGGCCCGCCGGATGTGGTCGTCGTCGTGCACCGAGACCAGCTGGGTCAGCAGCGGGTACTCGTCGCCGGCCCGGCGCAGCAGCTCGCGCCGTTCGACGGTCTCGAAGCTGTTGGTCTCGAGGTTGATCACGTCCACCTTGCGGGGCGAGTAGCGCGCCACGTCCTCCGGGGTCACGTTGACCCGCAGCCCCGGCTGGCCGGGCGCCGCCAGCACGGGGTAGTCGTCGGCCAGGCGGTCGACCGCGCGCGTCCCCAGCCCCGGCACCAGCCGCACCAGGCCGTCCTCGCGCTTGATGCGCGGCGACCAGCGCAGCTCGTTGTGCGAGAAGGCCACCCCGGCGAAGGCCGGCAGGAAGTAGGGGCCGACCTTCTGGCCCACGACCTCCTGCACCATGATGCCCATCTCCTCGTTGTGCTCGAGCAGCCCGCGCTCGGCCCGGTACTGGATCGGGTCGGGGCTGAAGACCGAGGCGTAGACCTCGGCGATGGCGTCCATCAGGGCCGCCAGGCGCTCGGCCTTGGTGCCGCGGTTGGCCAGGAACAGGCTCTTGTACTTGCCGGAGAAGGCCGAGCCCATGCGGTCCTCCAGCAGGCTCGAGCTGCGCACGATCAGGGGCCGGTCGCCCAGCTCGTCGAGGGCCAGGGCCAGGCCGCTCTCCATCTCGGGCGGGAAGCGCGAGCTCTTGAAGACCTGCAGCAGGTGCGGGTATTCCTGCCGGATCTGGCGGATGTCCATGTAGCGCCAGTTGTAGGCGTCGTCCAGGTTGTTGTAGGCCAGGAACTGCAGGATGCCGTCGGAGGGGATGTACCAGGTCGTGGGCACCTTGAGGCCGGCCAGCAACGGCTCGTTGGGCGAGACCCGCCGCACGATGCGGCTGGCCAGGAACAGGCCGCTGGTCTTGCCGCCCAGGCGCCCGTGGCTGTTGGGCAGCACCACGGTGTGCTCCAGCAGCTCGGCGAAGTCCTCCACCTCGACGTGGGGCTTGCAGCTCTCCATGAAGCGCTCGTGGTCGGACAGCACGCGCCGGATGAGCGAGACCTTGAGCCCCACCTGGGTGGAGGGCGAGAGCTCGGCGGCGCGCACGCCGGTGTGGGCGTAGCGCTCGAGGGCCGCCCGGATGTCGTGCAGCGAGGTGTCGGAGGCCTCGATGGCGTGCAGCACGAAGTTGACCCGGTCCTCCTTGATCCACAGCTGCACGTTGCGCAGGATCTCGCGCTCGGGCAGGTGCCGGGCGGCGATCTCGAAGACCCGCCCGGAGAGCAGCTCGCGCTCGGCGTTGGCCGAGCGCCGGATGGGCTTGTTCTCCTCGGTGGCTTCCAGCGAGCCCGGCCCGATGACCTCCCGCAGCAGCTTCTGGGCCTCCTCGATGCCGTGCCACGAGAGGTAGTTGAGCAGCTTGCGGCTGATCTGGCGGTACAGCGTCTGGTCGGTGTGGCGCAGCAGCTCGACGATGGTGCGCCAGTCCTCCGGGCGCGGCCCCTCGTCGAAGTGGCGCGCGGCGTTGCCGAAGACCGTGGCCAGCTCGCGGTGCAGGATGGTCTGGCCCAGCCGCTCGGCGATGGTGTCGATGAGCTTGCGCTCCTCCTTGAGGAACGGCCCCTCGTCGGCCGGCGGGAAGGGCTGCTGGTAGGCCACGCTCAGCAGGCCCAGGGGCTCGCCGCGCACGACGATGCCGGCCGACATGACCCAGGGGGTCTCGACCCAGTGCGGGGTCGAGGCCTCCAGGTCGCGCAGCTGGATGCGGGCCTGGCAGTGGGCGGGGAACTGCCAGCCCGCCGGCAGGGCCTGCACCACGGACTGCAACAGGTCGTGCAGCGGCCGCTCGGGCGAGCGCAGGATCTCCTCCACGCGGTAGAGCGTGTTGAGCTCCTTGGCGCGCTCGTTGAGCGCCCGCAGGATGGCGTCCATCGATCCCAGGCTCATGGCCGCGATCGTCTCACGACGGCCCGGCCGCTGCGGCCGTCCACGCGCGCCTCGAAGCCGCCCGGCACGCGCACATGGCGCACGGCCTGCCCGTCGAACTCGGCCGGCAGGGCGTCGAGGGCCGCGAAGTCCACCTGGCCGCCGCCGGCCGGCACGGCCAGGTAGGGGATCTTCAGGCCCAGCAGGTTGTGGAAGAAGTGCGCGCCCTGGCTCATGTCGGCGTGGAAGCCGGGCAGCGAGGCCTCCACGAAGACGCGCGCCGCGCTGACCTGGGTCCAGTCCACCGGGATGCCCAGGAAGCGGTCGGAGGTGCCCCAGCGCCCGAAGCCCACCAGCAGCGCGCCGCGGCCGGCCTCCAGCAGGGCCCGGTTGGCCTGCTCGACCTCGGCCGCGATGGCCACGGTGCGGGTCACGTCGAAGGCCGCCGGCTTGACGTAGACCACGTCGGAGAGGCCCTCGACCCGCCCGTCCCCCAGGGCGTGGCGCGAGGCCACCAGCACGCCCGGGCCGGCCAGCTCGTCCTCCGTCACCACCAGCCCCGAGCCGGCCGCCATCATCGGTCGCACCTGCAGGAAGCCCAGGCGCGCCGGCCGCCCGCCCTCGGGCAGCGTGAGCGCCAGCTCCAGCTCGACCGGCGCGCCGTGGCGCTCCTCGAACAGGCGCAGCAGGCCGCGCACGGACTCGTTGAAGTGCAGGCCGCCGAAGTGCAGCAGCGGCGCGAAGTCGAGCGAGAGCGGACCCTCGCCGGCGCCGGGGACGAAGCGCTCGCGGCGCCCGTCGAAGGTCGAGGCGGCGTGGGCCAGGGTGCCGTCGAGGCGCGCCTCGTCGAGCGTCCCCTCGCAGAGGTGCTCGTCCTCGTTGACCGGGTCGTAGGGGGCGGCCCCCATGTTGACCGCCCAGAACGAGCGCTGCGAGAGGTCCAGTCGCTCGCCCACCGAGTTGAAGGGCGCCGGCGCGGCCGGCCGCAGCGGGCAGTAGGTCCACGAGCGCCCGCCGTCCACGATGGTCTTGCCCAGCCCCAGCGCCAGGCTGGCGATGCCGTCCTCGCGCGTCGCCGGGGGGACCGCGTAGAAGTTGAAGGAGCGCGCCACGCCCGAGAGGTCGGGGTAGAAGCGCGGGCCGTGGCGGCGCCCCACCACCTCCTGCACGATCACGGCCATCCTCTCCGCCCCCTCGCCCTGGCCGATGGTGCGGCGGTAGGCCCGCGCGGCGGCGAAGTAGGTCGAGGCGTACACGAAGCGAACGGCCTCGGTCAGGCGCCGGAAACGCGTCTCGGCGTCGGGGGCCGCGTTGGGGATCATCTTGGTGGCGTAGACGCCGGCCAGCGGGTGCTCGAGGGCGTCCTCGAGCAGGCTCGAGCTGCGCACGGCCAGGGGCTGGTGCACGCGCCGCACCAGGGCCCACAGGTCGCCGCTGATGGCCGCGGGCAGGGAGGCCTTCTGGAAGGCCTGGGCGATGCGGCGGTCGGAGTCGGGCGACCAGTCGCGGCCGCGCAGGCCGTTCTGGTCGAGGAAGGCGTCGAAGACGTCGGTGCCGAGCACGGCCAGCGTCGGGACCTCGATCTCGAGGTCGGCCGGCCGGAGGCCGTCGGGGCGCTGCTCGAGGGCGCGGTGGGCGTCGAGCAGGCCGCTGGCCTTGCCACCCAGGTGCCCCGAGCCGATCAGCGTGAAGGACTCGGGGCCCTGGAAGAAGTCGCGGTCGAAGCGCGGCAGCTCGGCCATGCCGTCCTCCCCCTACACCACCGTCATCCTGAGGAGCGCCGTCGCAGCCGGCGGCGAAGGACCGGATCGTCCAGCGCCGCCACAGGCGACTCGGCGAGGCGAGCAACTGCTGGCAACCGGTTCTCGTCAGCGCCGCCGCAGGCGACTCGGCGACGCTGGGCTGGACGACAGATCCTTCGCTCCCTTCGCGCGGCGGGGTCGCTCAGGATGACGGTGCGACGACGGCCTAGACCCAGCCGCGGTCGCGGCAGGCCTGGGCCACGCGGTTGATCGAGATGACGTAGGCCGCGTCGCGCATGTACAGCTTGCGCTTCTGGGCGATCTCGTGCACGGCGTGGAAGGCGGAGGTCATCTTGACGTCGAGCTTGCCCAGCACCTCGTCCTTCTCCCAGAAGTAGTTCATGTTGCTCTGCACCTGCTCGAAATAGGAGCAGGTCACGCCGCCGGCGTTGGCCAGGAAGTCCGGGATCAGGTAGATGCCGCGGGCCTTGAGCGCCTCGTCGGCCTCGGTGGTGGTGGGGCCGTTGGCGCCCTCGGCCACGAACTTGACGCTGGGCTGGATGCGCTTGACGGTCTCCGGCGTGAGCTGGTTCTCGAGCGCCGCCGGGATCAGGATCTCGACCGGCTCGGCGATCCAGGCCTCGCCCGGCAGCACCTCGTAGCCCAGGCCCTTGGCCTTCTCCTTGTCGATGCCGCCGAAGCGGTCGGTGATGCCGCGCAGCTCGCCCAGGTCGACGCCGCTCTTCTTCTTGAAGCTGTAGGCGGTCTGGTCGGCCTGGTTCCAGCACGAGACGCAGGTCACGGTGCCGCCCAGCTGCTGGTAGAGCTCGATGGCGTACTGCGAGACGTTGCCGAAGCCCTGCACGCTGGCGCGCGTGTCCTTGGGGTTGACGCCGGCCTCGCGCAGCGCCTCGCGCAGCGTGAAGACCACGCCGTAGCCGGTGGCCTCGGTGCGACCCAGCGAGCCGCCCAGGCCGACCGGCTTGCCGGTGATGAAGCCCGGGTAGCGCCCGCCCGTGGCCTGCTCGTACTCGTCCAGCATCCAGAGCATGTGCTGGGCGTTGGTCATGACGTCGGGGGCGGGCACGTCCTGCACCGGGCCGACGTTCTTCCAGACCTGGCGCACCCAGCCGCGGCAGACGGCCTCCTGCTCGCGCTGCGAGAGGTTGTGCGGGTCGCAGATCACGCCGCCCTTGGCGCCGCCCAGCGGGATGTCCACCACGGCGCACTTCCAGGTCATCCACATCGACAGGGCCCGCACCGTGTCGAGCGTCTCCTGCGGGTGGAAGCGGATGCCGCCCTTGGACGGGCCGCGGGCGTCGTTGTGCTGCACGCGGAAGCCGCGGAAGACCTTGACGCGCCCGTCGTCCATGCGCACGGGGATGGCGAAGCTGTACTCGCGCAGCGGCCAGCGCAGCAGCTCGCGGCTGGGCTCGTCGAGCCCCAGCATGGCCGCCACGCGGTCGAACTGGGCCTGTGCGATTTCGAAGGAGTTGAAGGGTTTGGTCGACATCGAGCCTCCTGAGAGTGCCGCGCTCCGGGCGCCGGGCCTTCGTTCGCGGCCCGGCCACCGCCGGCGAAGAGATTGCGGGGCCCGCTTTGCCCCCGGTCCGCCGGCGGACCCGCCGGGCTTCGTGCAAAGCCCGCGGGCTCAGCGCCTCTGGAGCAGCCGGGCACCGGCCGGCCGGGGGGTGACGGGCGTTCCGTGGCCCTCGCCACGAAGATCTTGCACACTTCGTGCCCGCCCCGCCTTGACCCGGCGGGGGGGGTCAGGGGAAGCTGCCCCTTCCGGAGGTGAGCATGAGCGCCGACCTGGCCCGCCGTCCCGACGCGTCCGCGATGCCCCAGTTCTACAGCCGCTACGTCGAGGCCGTCCCCGACGGGGACATCCTCGAGACGCTGCAGCGCCAGGGGGCCGAGACCCAGTCCTTCCTGGGCGCCCTCGACGCGGCCCAAGCCAGCCACCGCTACGCCCCCGGCAAGTGGACGGTCAAGCAGATCGTCGGCCACCTGGCCGACGGCGAGCGGGTCTTCGCCTACCGCGCCCTGAGCTTCGCCCGCCGGGACGCGACCGAGCTGCCAGGCTTCGAGGAGGACGACTGGGCTGCGGCCAACAACTGCGAGCAGCTCCCGCTGCAGGCGGTCCTGGCCGAGCTGGCCGCCGTGCGTCAGGCCACGCTGGCCTTGTTCCGTGGGCTGGAAGACGACGCCTGGGACCGCCAGGGGACGGCCAACGGCCGGCGCATCAGCGTGCGGGCCCTGGCCTGGATGATGGCGGGCCACGAGCTCCACCACTTGCGCGTGCTGCGCGAGCGCTACCTGTAGGCCGGCGGGCCGCCTAGATCTTGACCATCCAGCGCTGGACGGGCAGCTCGAGGCTGGCCGCGGGAGCGACCTTCTGCACCGCCGGCAGGCCCGCGTTGACGCCGCCCACCACCTCGTCGAGCTGCTCGCCCGTGAGCTCGCCCGCTCCGAGCGGCTTGATCTCGAGCGCGAAGCCCTGCTCCGGCAGCTTGACGCCCAGGATCTTCTCCAGCGCCGCGACCTGCTCCTTCGAGAACTCCGGCATGGCTCCCCTCCCTGTCCCTTCCCCGCGGGCATGATTCCACCGCGCCCGGGCCGAGTCAAAGCGCGTGCCTGAGCCGCTGCGGCCGCCCCGCCGGGAGGAGGCGCGCGTGCGTGCGCGGCCGGCGCCCCCGGCCGCGCACGGGCAGGTGCTGGACCCCGCCACCGTGCTGCGCGCCACCCGCTGGGCCGTTGCGGCCGAGGAGACCACCCTGTGCGACGGCCGGCGCCCGCTGCGCCTGGTCGCGGAGCAGGCCGGGCTGGAGCTGGGGCCGGCGGTCGAGCTGCTCAGCGCGCTCTACGCCCGGGGGCTCCTGGCCGAGAGCGGCGAGACGCCGGTGCCGCCGTTGTTGTTCCTCGACCACGCCCGGGCGCTGTGTCTGCGCCTGCGCCGCGAGCGGCTGCTGGCCCGACCCGGGCTCGAGGCCGCCTTCGCCTCCGGCCGCTATCCGCGCCGCCTGGCGGTGGGCTACCTGGTCGAGGTCACCCACGTCGTCCGCGGCGCCGCCGGCCACATCGCGGCCGCCATCGCCCGGGCGCGCGAGGAGGACCTCCAGGCCCTGCTGTGCGGCTACCTGGAGGACGAGCACTGGCACGGGGCCTGGATGGAGCGGGGGCTGGAGGCGGCCGGCATCGACGCCGCCACGCTGGCCCGGGCCGTGCCGCTGCCCGCCACCCAGGCCACGCTCGACGCCTGGCGGCGGGCCGCCCACACCGACCTGCTCCTCTACGGCGGACTGATCGCGATCACGGAGTCGGGCGCCGAGGACGCCGCTCCCGTGCAGGAGCTGTTCGAGCGCACGGTCGCGCAGGGCATCCTGCCGGAGGCCGCCTGGCGCCCGGCCTTCGAGCACGCCTTCGGCGACAGCGGCGCGGACCACCTGTCGCTGGGCCGCGCGCTCTTCGCCGGGGCCGGCGGGTTGTCGGCGGCGCGGCGGGACGGCCTGCGGCGGGCGCTGCTGCTGCACGCGGCTGGCGCCGTCGAGATGGAGCACGCCATCGTCGACTTCTACTCGCCCCCCGAGGGGCCGCCGGTCCACACGCTGGAGTGGGCGCCGTAGGCCTCAGCCGCGGCGGGTGGCGACCAGCAGGCCCGTCCCCCAGTCCAGTCCCGTGATCACCAGCTCGGGCCGCGCCGCCAGCGCGGCCGCGAGCTGCTGCAGCAGCTCGCGGCGGCCGGCCGCGTGGGGCGCGGGCCGCAGGTCGTCGACCACGTACAGCCCGCCGGGCGCCAGGGCCGCGAGCGTGCGCTCGAGGTCGAAGAACTTGCCGCCGGGCGCGTCGGCGAAGACCAGGTCGAAGGTGCGGCCCCCGAGCGTCTCGAGGAACTCCGCCGCGTCGGCGGTCACCAGCTCCAGTCGCGGATCGTGGCCCAGGCACCGCCGCGGCAGGCCGCCGGCGTCCTGGACGTCGACGCTCGTCAGCCGCGCCCGCGCGTCCATCCCGTGAAGCAGCCAGGCCGTCCCGAAGCCCAGCCCGGTGCCCAGCTCCAGCAGGGCGCCGCCCGGCTTGGAGGCCGCCAGGCTGCTCAGCAGCGCCCCGGTGCGCTCGTCGCTGCCGTAGAGCAGGCCGGCCGCGAGCGCCTCGGCCCTCAGGCGCGCCAGGACCGGGGGCGGCGCCGCGACCGGGCCGTCGGGCGGCGGCCCGCCTAGCCCCGCCTCGTCCAGCGCCCGCACGAACCAGGTGTGGCCGTAGTGCAGCGCGGGCGCGCGCTCCGCGATCTCCGCCAGCGCGAAGTCGAGCACCTCGTGGGCGCCGCCGCGCTCGTCCGAGAGGCAGACCGAGACCAGGCGGTGGTCGGGCGGGTAGAAGCGCAGCAGGTGCTCCTGCAGCTCGAGGTAGGAGCTGACGTCGCGCGACCGCCGCAGCTGCGGGTCGCGGCAGACGCCGGTCTCCCCGAGCGCCCCGGGCTGCATCACGATCAGGTCCACCAACGGGTCGAGCGGCCGGCGGCGCGAGAGCAGCTGCTGGGCCAGGACCACCTGCAGGCCGCGCTCGGCGATGTCCAGCCCCAGCACGCTCATGATCTCGTCCAGGCTCGAGATGCCCGACAGCACCAGCAGCCGCAGGCCCCGCGCGCTGCACTCGTCCCTCAGCAGGCGCGAGGGCGTCGAGTAGACCAGCGGGTGGCCGTAGGTCAGCCAGGCCACGGGGCCCTGGCGCTCGGCCAGCCCCGCCACGGTCTCGGCCATGGCGCGGTAGGCCTCGCTGCGCCGGCGGCCCTCGGCGTAGAGGGCGCTGAGGTCGTGCAGCTCGGCCGGATAGGCGCGCAGCAGCTCGAGCACGGCCGGCGGCGTGCCCGGGTCGACCACGACGGCCCGGGCCTGCCCCAGGACGCGCAGCTGCTCGACCGTCATCTGCTCGACGCCGCGCGTCCCCCAGCCCAGCAGGGCCACGTCGAAGGTGGTCTCGGCGGTCATCGCGTGCAGCCTCCCAGCCGGCCGGGCCGCGGCGCCGCCCCCAGCTCGAGCGCGCGGGCCTCGAAGGCGCGGGCCTGCG
>JBDIBD010000151.1:0-9894 GCA_039812725.1 Vicinamibacteria bacterium
CAGGTCGTACTCGACGTCGAGCACGCCGGCCGGTCCGCAGGCCGGGCAGGGCCCGTCGAGGCCGCGGGCCGGACGCTTCCCGCAGCGCACGCAGACCAGGCCGGTGACGCAGCCGGGCCAGCTCACGCGCGGCGCTCGCGGAGGCCGCGGTCGATCTCGGCCGCGCGCTCCTGCCAGGCCACCCAGTAGGCCGGGTCCTCCTGCGCGCGCAGCTCGGCCACGCTCTTGCCCTGCTGCTCGACCCAGGTGAAGTACTTCTGGTTGTGCCAGCGGCGGCGCACCGCGGGCGTCCCCTCGAGCACCCAGCCGGTGCGGCGCGAGCGGAAGATCTCGAGCCGGCGACGGGCCTTGTCGGCGTCCATCGGCCCCTGCTCGGAGTCCAGCCGCCGCAGCACCGAGGGGTAGCGGTCGAAGGCGTCGGTGGCCATGGTGATCACGGCCTGGCGCGGGCCGAGGTGGTAGTGGGCCGCGGCGCGGATGGCGGCCAGGACGTTGCAGACCCCGCTGATGCCGAACAGGTCCACCCAGCCCCGCGCCAGCTCGGCCGGGACGCCCTCGGAGACCAGCGTGTCGGTCCCCTCCTGCAGGAGCTGCAGCCCCTCCAGGCACTCCAGGTCGTCCACGTTGACCAGCAGGTCGGTGGCCCAGACGTTGTGGATCCAGGTCACGTGCTTGTCGCCGATGCCCTCGATGCGGTGGGCCCCGAAGCCCACGTCGTGCAGCGTGGGGCACTGCATCGGCTCGACCGCCACGATGCGCAGGTCCGGGTGGCGCCGGCGCAGCCCCTCCCCGGCGGCGATCGTGCCGGCCGAGCCCATGGCCGAGACGAAGGCCCCGGCCTCGAGCCCCAGCGCGTCCACCACCTCCTGCGCGGCCGCGCCCGTGCAGTGGAAGTGGAAGCGGTAGTTCCCGGGCTCCTCGAACTGGTTGAGGATGCGGTTCTCCGGCACGGCGCGCAGCTCGCGCACCTTGTCGTAGATCTCCTTCACGTTCGACTCGCTGCCCGGCGTGGCGATGACCTCGGCCCCGTAGCCGCGGATCTTCTCGAAGCGCTCGGCGCTCATCTCCTCGGGCAGCACCACCAGCGAGCGGTAGCCCATGCGCGGGCCGACCCAGGCGCCGCCGATGCCGAAGTTGCCGGTGGAGGGGAAGACCAGGGTCTGCTCGCCCGGCGCGCAGTGCCCCTCGAGCTGCTTCTCGACCAGGATCGAGTAGGCCGGCCCGACCTTGTGCGAGCCGGTCGGGAAGCGCCGGCCCGAGATCACGACGATCGGGGCGCGAACGCCCGTGAGGGCCTCGGGCAGCACCGTGTAGGGCACCGCGCCGTCCGCCTTCCACGACAGGTTCCAGAGGTTGAGCGGGTCGAGCGGGCGCTCCCGCGCCGCCGCGGCCCGGGCCCGCAGGGCCGGGTCGATCAGCGACGGGTCGCGCATCTCGGCGAAGGTGGGTCCGAAGATCATGGTGTCTCGCCTGGCTCGGGCCGAGGGATGCCGGCACGCGGCGCCGGGCCCGGGCCCGGGCGGAGCCGCGCTGGACCTAGATCATGAAGAGGCCCGGCCCGGCTGGCAAATGCCGGCGTATCATCTCCAATGCCGTCGAGCCTGGAGGGACACCCGTGAGCGTGCGTTTCACCCTGAACGGCCGGCCCTGCCTGATCGACCCGCGTCCCGGCGAGTCGCTGCTCGAGGCCTTGCGCGAGCGCTGCGGCGTCACCTCGGTCAAGGACGGCTGCGCGCCCCAGGGGCAGTGCGGCTGCTGCCTGGCGCTCATCGACGGCCGGCCCCTCACCACCTGCGCCTACGAGGCCCGCCGGGCCGAGGGGCGCGAGGTGCTGACGCTCGAGGGCGTCTCGCCGCGCGAGCGCGAGATCGTGGCGCGGGCCTTCACCGCCGCCGGGGGCGTGCAGTGCGGCTTCTGCATCCCGGGCATCGCGCTGCACGCCAAGCACCTGCTCGACCACCACCCGCAGCCGACCCGGGCCGAGATCGCGCGGGCCATCGACGGCAACCTGTGCCGCTGCACGGGCTACACCCAGATCGTGGAGGCGGTCGAGCTGATGGCCCGGCACTGGCCCGATGGCGAGGTGCCGCTGCCGCCCCAGGACGGCGGCGTGGGCCAGCCCCTGGCGCGCTACAAGGGCGCCGACCTGGTGCTGGGCGCGCGGCCCTACGTGGCGGACATGCAGCGCGACGGGCTGCTGCACGGCGCGCTGGCCTTCTCGGCCCACGCGCGGGCGCGGGTGCTGCGCATCCACACGGCGCGGGCCCGGGCGCTGCCCGGCGTGCGCGCGGTGGTGACCGCGGCCGACGTCCCGGGCCAGCGCTGGTACGGCCTGCTGTACGCCGACTGGCCGGGCTTCGTGGCCGAGGGCGAGGAGGTGCGCTGCGTGGGCGACGTGATCGCCGCGGTCGCGGCCGACGACGCCCACACCGCCCGCGCCGCGGCCCTGCTGGTCGAGGTCGACTACGAGCCGCTGCCGCCGTTGCTCGACCCCGAGGAGGCCCTGCAGCCCGGCGCGCCACAGGTCAACCCGCAGCACCCCAACTTGCTGTCGCGCTCGGTCATCCGGCGCGGCGACGCGGCCGCGGCCCTGGCCCGGAGCGCCCACGTCGTCAGCGGCACCTGGCGCACGCAGCGCATCGAGCACCTCTTCCTCGAGCCCGAGGCGGCCCTGGCCGAGCCCACCCCCGACGGCGGCCTGGCGCTCTTCACCCAGGGCCAGGGCGTCTTCGACGATCGGCGGCAGGTGGCGGGCTTCCTGGGCCTCCCCGAGGAGCGCCTGCGCGTGGAGCTGGTGCCGAGCGGCGGGGCCTTCGGCGGCAAGGAGGACATGTCGGTCCAGGCCCAGACCGCGCTCCTGGCGCAGGTCACCGGCCGCCCCGTCAAGCTGGTGCTGCGCCGCGAGGAGTCCGTGCGCCTGCACCCCAAGCGCCACCCCATGCGCCTCGACTACAGCGTGGGCTGCGACGCCGAGGGGCGCCTGACCGCGGTGGTGGCGCGCATGATCGGCGACTCGGGCGCCTACGCCTCGGTGGGCGGCAAGGTGCTCGAGCGCGCGGCCGGCCACGCCTGTGGCCCGTACAAGGTCCCGGCGGTCGACGTCGAGGCGCTGGCCGTCTACACCAACAACCCGCCCTGTGGCGCCATGCGCGGCTTCGGCGTGCCGCAGTCGGCCTTCGCCCTGGAGGGCTGCCTCGACCAGCTCGCGCGGAAGGTCGGCATCGACGCCTGGGAGATCCGCAACCGCAACCTGGTCGAGGTCGGAGACATGCTGACCACCGGCCAGGTGCTCGAGAAGTCGGTGGGCATCCGCAAGACCCTCGAGGCCGTCAAGCCGGCCTGGGACGAGGCCCGCCGGGCCGGCAAGGCCGTGGGCATCGCCTGCGGCCTGAAGAACAGCGGCATCGGCAACGGTGTCGTCGAGTGGGGCAAGTGCCGCCTGGTGGTCGAGGCCGACGGCAGCGTCTCGCTCTACAACGGCTACACCGAGATGGGCCAGGGGCTCCTGACCGTGCTGGTGCAGTTCGCCGTGGAGGTCACGGGCCTGCCGGCCGCCGTCTTCCACCCCAAGGTCGACTCGACCTTCGCCCTCGGCTGCGGCCAGACCACCGGCTCGCGCGCCACGCTCTTCGCCGGGCGGGCCGTGACCAGCGCGGCCCGCAAGCTGCGCGCCGACCTCGACACTGGCCGGCGGCTCCCGGAGCTGGTCGGGACCGTCTACGCGGCCGACGAGGTGGTGGACGACACCACCGCCCTCGGCGCCGACGTGCCCAAGGTCAAGACCCACACCTCGTACGGCTTCGCCACGCAGGTGGTGATCCTCGACGAGCACGGCAAGCTCGAGAAGGTCGTGGCCGCCCACGACGTGGGCCGCATCGTCAATCCGGCCCTGTGCCGCGGCCAGATCGAGGGCGCCATCCACATGGGCCTGGGCTACGCGCTCTCCGAGGAGCTGCCCTGCAAGAACGGCCTGCCCGTGACCAGCAAGCTGCGCGAGATCGGCGTGCTGCGGGCGCGCGACATGCCGCAGACCGAGGTCCTCCTGATCGAGGAGCACGAGCCCGAGGGGCCCTTCGGCGCCAAGGGCGTGGGCGAGATCGGCCTGGTGCCGACCGCGGCCGCCGTGGCTGGCGCTCTCGAGGCCTTCGACGGCAAGCGCCGCACGACCCTGCCGATGAAGGACTCGCCCGCGGCCCGGGCGCTGAGCGTCGGCCACATCCACAAGCCGCGCGGCGACTGGCACTGAGCCGGCGGCGGGGCGCGCCGCTCAGCGCGGACCGATGATCGTCCAGTCGAGCGCGGGCGCGTTGGCCGCCGGGCTGGTGAACTCGCCGTGCACCCTGGCGCTGCCGAAGTCCATGTGCCAGACGACCTGGTTGCCGCTGGTCTCGTTGCGCCAGACGATGTCGGGAGAGCCCACGGGCGGCGTGCCGGGCAGGCCGGCGCGGCTGTAGTCGGCGCTGGCCACTGGCCGCCAGTTGGCGTCGCCAGCGCCTGCCGGCGTCGTGAATCGGCCCGCGGTGCGGGTGAGCGTCGCGTCGAGCAGCCAGGTCACGACCTTGCCCGAGGTGGCGTTGTACCAGAGCAGGTCCACGTTGCCGTCGTCGTCGTAGTCCTGGGCCGCGACCACGTCCCAGTTCAGGTCGGCGGCCTGGTTGGGAGTGGGGACGAGGGTCTCTATGCGGTAGTTCCAGTACATGGCCCAGACCACCAACTTGCCGGACGTCGTGTTGCGCCAGAGGATATCGGGCGAGTGGTGGTGGTTGAAGTCGGCGGTGGCGACCGGCTCCCAGTTCGTGGGCAGGACGGGCGCCGCCCCGCCGAGCGGCTTCGGCGCGCCAACCCGGGTGGTGCCGTTCAGGAACCAGAACTCGACCTGGCCCGTGGCCCGGTTCCAGAGCAGCAGGTCGCTGCGCCCATCGGTGTCGAAGCAGTCGACGCCACGTACCTGCCAGTCGGCACTGGGCGTGTCCGGCGTGATGTCCGCCACGCCGGCCCGCTCGACGCCGTTCATCAACCAGACCTGGTGTCGCCTCGCGTCAGCCGTGTTTCCGAACACGAGGTCGGCCTGCCCGTCTCCGTCGAGGTCCCCCTTGACGAAGGTGGCCACCGGCGAGTCGACGCGCCAGACACCGAGGCCCGCAGCGTAGACCGCGTTCCCAGCCAGGTCGATGGAACCCGCGTCTTCCGGGGCGCTCGAAGACCCGATCGAGTGCCAGTGCTCGCCCGAGTCCGTCGATCGGAAGATGCCCCCTCGGATCGAGACGTAGCCCACCGATGCGTAGAGTGTGTGGGGCCGCAACGGGTCGACCAGCAGGAGTGGCGCGTACAAGCGATCGGCGGGCAGCCCGTGGTTGGCCTCGCGCCAGGTCACGCCGGCGTCGGTCGACTTGAGCACGCCCGGATTCATTTGGGAGGGATCGTCCTTCGCGCCGGCGTAGACCCGCGAGGGGTCGCTCGGGTCGATCGCCAGGCTGTAGACCCATCGGTCGGCGAGGCCGGCGCTCGCGGGGCCCCACGTCGCGCCATGGTCGGTCGACTTCTTGAGGCCAAACTCGCCCCCTGCGTAGATCGTCGCCGGGTTCGTGGAGTCGAAAGCGAGTGTACTGACATCATCCCCGAGCAACCGACCGCTCCAGCTGCCGCCGGCGTCGGTCGACCGGAACAGGCCCTGGTCGGGGCGGAGTCCGCCGCTCGCCCAGAGAGTGCTTTCGCTGTCAGGGTCGACGGCCAGGATCCAGAACGGAGCCGGCAGGCCGTCACCCATGAAGCTCCACGCGTCGCCTGAGTCCGTCGACCGGAACGTCCCTGACGCGGTCGCAGCGTAGGCCGTCGATGGACTGATTGGAGCGAACGCGAGGGAGTTGGGCCAAGGTGGCGTCAGCCCCTTGCCGGACCGAGCCCACGTCTGCCCGCCGTCCGTCGACTTGAAGAGCCCCGCTCCCGTCGTGACCGCAAGGACCGTCTGGGGCACCGCCGGGTGGACCGCGACCGACTGTGCCGCGAGCCCCAGCAGTCCCTGGTTCACCCGGGCCCATGAGGCCCCGGCGTCCGTGGTCTTCACGACCCCGGCCCAGTTGACCGAGCCGGCGAAGACCGTGCCCGAAGCTGAAGGGGAGACCGCCAGTGAACCCACGGCGTCCTCGAGGCCCGCGCCGACGGCGGCCCACGACGTGCCGTGGTCGGTGGAGCGGGCCACGGTGCCACCGCTCACCGCGTAGACGACGTTTGGGTGGATCGGGTCGATCGCCAGCGTCGTTGCCGCGACCGGGATGTCGTGCCAGGTGGCGCCCCCGTCGACGGACCGCGCGGCGCCCTCCGGAGACCCGGCGAACAGGGTCAGCGGGTTGGTCGGGTGGATCGCCAGGCCCTCGTAGTGCTGCGACGGCCTGGAGAGCACCAGGGTCCAGTTGTCGCCTCCGTCCCAGGACCTGTACACGTTCCCGCCGGCCGTGGCGTAGATCGTCGAGGGCTTCAGCGGATCGATGACGAGAGCGGTGACGTGGCCGATGCCCTGGCCCGCCGGGGCCCAGGTGCCCCCGCCGTCGGTGGACCGGAAGACACCAGCGTCTGTTCCCGCGTAGACGATCGTCGTCCTCCCGCTGCTCGGGGCCTCGGCCAGCACTCGAACAGCGTTCACGCCAAGGCTCCACAGGTCCGTCCAGCGCCAGCTCGCGCCTGCGTCGGTCGATCTCCCGACCGAAGCGCCGTACCCAGAATAGACCGTGCCGGCAGCGTGGGGCGCGGCGGCCAGCACGTCGGCATACGTCCTGAGTGAGGCCCAGGTAGCGCCGTTGTCGGTGGACTTGTAGACCTGGCCCCAGTACACGGCCGCGTAGAGCGTGGACGGGGCTGATGGATCGATCACCAGCGCCGTGACGTTGCCCCCGTAGGGACCGTGAGTGGTCCAGGTACTCGGAGCCGCAGTTGCGGCGCAGGTCGGGAGAAGGAGCGCCCACGCCGCGAGGAGCGAAGCGTGCTTGATCATGGACGACACCGAGACTGACAAGCAGCAAGAGCGATGCCAGGCGCCGGCCCGTTGTGGGCCCTTCGCCGTCAGCGACTTGGCCCGGCTCCTGCCGCGCGAGCGCCAATTCTCGGCGGCACTCCTGACAAAAAGGGGCAGCCAGGTGACTCAGCGCTTCTCGGCGATGGCCAGCAGCGACGTGCCGAAGGGGGGACGTGCCCGAAGCGTGAGCAAGCGCTCCAACTCCAGCGCGGCGTAGGCCACCTCGTTCACGACCGGGATGACCGACAGCGGCGAGAGCTTGTCGGGCTGGTTGTGGATCGCGAAGCCCGCCAACCGGCCGGCCAGGCGCGGCAGCATCATCCCGGCCATGAAGTGCTCGACGCGCAAGGGCGTGAGACCCGCTGCGCGCAGCTTGTCGAGCAGCTCGTCGCGCGTGTAGCGCCGCCGGTGGCGGGCCAGCCGGTCGTTCTCGTCGAACAGGAACGGGTGGGCGGGGACGGTCAGCACCAGCACCCCGCGCGGGCGCAGCCGCGAGGCCAGCCAGGCCAGCGTGGCCCGGTCGTCGTCGATGTGCTCGAGCACGTCGAACATCCCCAGCAGGCTCTGGCCCCCGGCCAGCGGGGGCGGCTGGTCCTCGGAGACCAGCAGGAGCGGCGCGCGCACGCGCCCCCGCGCCAGGCGCAGGCCCTCCTCGTAGGCGTCGCAGCCGCCGGCCACGGGCACGCCCGCGCGCTCGAGGAAGGCCAGCAGCGCGCCCGTGCCGCAGCCGATGTCGAACAGGGCCCGCTGCGCGAGGTCGGGGACGAAGCGGCCCAGGCGCTCCCGGATCAGCCGGCGGCGCACGCGGAACCAGAAGTGCCGCTCCTCGATGGCGTCCAGGCCCGGGAAGAAGTGCGGGTCGTAGCCGGGCGCCCCCTCGGTCCGACCCGGGGGGGCGCAGCGCAGGACGTCGTCGAGCTCGGGTACGGCGGCGCCGCAGGCCGTGCAGCGCAGGCCGCCGGGGGCCGCGGCCAGGACGCTGCCGCAGGCCGGGCAGGCCAGGCGCAGCAGGGGCGAGTGGCAGCGGAGGGGGGCGGGTTGGTCCATGGGTCGCTCGCCCGGAGGAAAGGCTCCCGCGGGCGGGCGCAGCATAGGGGCAGGCCCGCCCGCGGCCAAATCGTCGCAGCCGCGTTACCGCGGCCCGGCTACCTGCCACTGCGGGTCGGCCAGCGCGGCCGGGTCGGTGAAGAGCCCGGTCGTGCGCACCAGCCCGTCCATCAGCCAGACCACCAGCTTGCTGCTGACCTCGTGGCGCCAGAGGATGTCGGGCTTGCCGTCGCCGTTGAAGTCGCCCACGCCGGCCATCTGCCAGCCGGTGTCGGCCACGGTGTCGGGCGTCAGCAGGGCGCCGCTGACGCGCGCGGTGCCGTCCATCAGCCAGGCCACGTTGCGTCCGGAGAGCGCGTGGCGCCAGAGGATGTCGGCCTTACCGTCCCCGTTGAAGTCGCCGGCGCCGGCCAGGCGCCAGTTGAGGTCGGGCAGGGCCGAAGGCGCCAGCGCGACGTCGGCCAGTCGCGTGGCCCCGTTCATCAGCCAGGCGCGTAGCTCGCCGGTGGCCTGGTGCCGCCACAGGATGTCGGGGTGGCCGTCGGCGTTGAAGTCGGCGGTGGCCGAGGCGCGCCAGGCCGGGTCCTGGTTGGGTGGGGTGGTGAGCGTGCCGCTCGCGACCGTCGTGCCGTTCATCAGCCACAGGAAGACCTCGCCCGTCTGGCCGCGGTGCAGCAGCAGGTCGAGGCGGCCGTCGCCGTCGAAGTCGGCCGTGCCCCGCACGCGCCAGAGCGGATCGCCGTTGGGCGAGTCGGGCGTGGTGTAGCCGCCGCCGATGCGCACCGTGCCGTTCATGGCCCACCAGACCAGGCGGCTCGAGACGGGGTGCTGCCAGAGCACGTCGGTCTGGCGGTCGCCGGTCAGGTCGCCGCCGGGCGGCGCGTCGATCAGGTGCGCGAGGCCCTGCGGGACGGCCACGGCCGCGCCCGAGGGAGCGCTGAGGTCGAGCGTGAAGGTCTCGGGCGCCTCCACCTGGGTGTCGGCCAGGACCGGCACGTCGACCGGCTTGGCGGTCTCTCCGGGCGCGAAGGTCAGCGTGCCCGAGGTGGCGGCGTAGTCGCTGCCGGCCGTGGCGGTGCCGTCGTGCGTGGCGTACTGGACCGTGACCGTGCCGGCGGCGGCCGGCGCCAGCGTGACCGTGAAGCGGGCCGCCGACGGGACGCCGCGGCCTTCCACGGCCACCACGTCGCCCACGGCCAGCCCCGGGGCGTCGTCGTCGACGATCGTGGCCACGGCCGCGGACGGGCCGCGCACCACCGCGCCGAGCGGCGCGGACAGGGCCAGCGAGAAGCTCTCGTCGGGCTCGTCCAGGCGGTCGCCGAAGACGGGCACCTCCACGGTGCGGGTGGTCTGGCCCGGGGCGAAGCTCAGCGTGCCGCTCACCGAGCCGTAGTCGGAGCCCGCCGTGGCCGTGCCGTTCGCCGTGGCGTACTGCACGCTGACGGGACCCGCGCTGGCGGGCGAGAGCGTGACCGTGAACTGCCGCAGCGTGACGCCGCTCGAGCCCTCGGCCTGGCTGGCGGGCGAGGCCGCGGCCGACAGGCCCGGCGCCAGCGTGTCGCGCCAGTAGCGCACCAGCGCGCGCAGGGCCTCGGGCGGGTTCTGCGGCACGGCCTGGCCGGCCTGGTCGTGGCTGTTGAGGCCGTGGCAGGACGCACACGTGCGCACCTCGCCCGGCTGGAAGGTGAGCCAGTAGCGCTCGCGCACCACGGGCGTGCCGTCGGGCGCGGTGAGGTGCCACGAGAGCGCGCGTCGGGCCGGCACCAGCGCCGCCATCGAGCCGTCCAGGCCGAGCTTCAGGCTGCCGGCCAGCGGGCCCGCGAGGGCCGGCGGGCGCA
>JBDIBD010000152.1:0-9889 GCA_039812725.1 Vicinamibacteria bacterium
TCAGGCGGGCAGGGGCGCGGCCGGAAGCGACGCCTGCGGGGCGGGCGGGGCGGGGCGCGCGGGCGGCAGCGCCAGGGCCTCGCACCAGCCCACGCGCCCCTCGCGCCAGCGCACCCAGCCCACCACCATGGCGCTGCCGAGCAGGAGCAGCAGCAGGCACAGCAGGCCGCCCTCGGGGCCGAAGGCCCCGCCCGTCCAGGCCTCGGGACCGCCCTGCTCGATCGCCAGCACCTGGGCCCCGCGCACCGTCGTGCCGCTGACGGGGAAGCCGTAGACCGGGCCCTGGAACAGGTTCCAGGTGATGTGCAGGCCGATCGAGAGCGCCAGCCGGCCGGTGAGCAGGTAGGGCAGGGCCAGGAACGCCCCGGCCAGGGCGATGTTGACCGAGCTGACCAGCGTCGCGTTGTCGTTGCTGTGATGACCCCAGCCGAACAAGGCCGAGGTCAGCAGCAGGCTCGCGACCAGCGCCGCACGCGGCCCCAGGCGCTCGAAGTTCAGCCCCTCGGCCAGCACCCTGAGGAGGTAGCCCCGAGTGACCAGCTCCTCGTAGAAGCCCACGCCCACGAACAGCAACAGCGGCGCGAGGAAGGCCACCGCGAAGGGCAGCCCCGACGGGTCGTCCTGCAGGACCGCGGTCACGCGCACCCAGCCGGCGGCGTACTCGATCCCGAAGGCCAGCGTCATCAGGAGCGTCCCGAGCAGGAGGCCGAAGCCGAAGTCGGCCCAGAAGGCCCGGCTGGGCCGCAGCCCGAAGTCGCCCATGGGCCGGCGGTCGAAGAGCCGCGCCGCGATCCACACGCCGGCTGCGAAGACCAGCGCCAGCAGCAGGGCGCGCAAGCCGAAGGCGAACGCCGTCCAGGGCTCCTCGAAGGCCAAGGCCCGGGCCAGGGGGCGCGTCGCGAGGCGCAGGCCGGCCATCACGGCAGCCAAGCCCACCAGGCGGAACAGGGCCCGAGGGCGCCGCTCAGAGGCGTTCCAGAAGGGCGCGAGCAGCAGGTCCAGCGGCCGGCGCGTCCCGGCCGCCGGCGGTCCGCCCTCCGTGGAAGGGCGGCTTCCCGCCTCCGGCGCAGCCCGGCCTTCGATCTCGCTGTCCATGCGCGCTCCCCGCCGCCCGGCCCCCGCGCGGCGCACCGATCCTGACAGGCCAGGGCCCAACAGACCAGACGCAGGGACGCGCGCGAAGTTCCCGGCAGTTCAGCCGATGCGCGAGATCTGGTCGGCGTGGACGAGCACGAGCCGGAGGAGGAAGACCCCGCGTCTCCGGCGCCTGGGATGATGCCGGGCCGCGCCGCCGCGCGGCCACGCCCTCACGCGAGCAGGCGCCGATCGGCCTGCTCGAGCGCGGCCGGGTCGAAGCGCACCAGCGCCAGCTCGTCCCCGTCGTGGGCGGCCGAGAAGCAGTGCGTGCGTCCCAGGCGCGTGCGCCAGGCGCCGGTCAGCCGGGCCGACTCGTGCACGTGGCCGTGCAGGGTCAGCAGCGGCTGGCGCGCGGCCACGAAGCGCCGCACCGCGATCGAGCCCACGTGCAGGTCGAGGGGCGCGTGCTCGACCGCCTTGCCGTCGAGCGCCGCGCGGTCGAGGGGCGTGTCGTAGGGCGGCGCGTGGAAGAGCCAGATGGCCTGCGACTGGTCGCTGTCGCCCGCCAGGCGCGCCAGGTCCTGGGAGATGGTGGCGTAACGGACCTCGCCCGCGGGGACCTCGACCGAGCGCCGCCCCTCCTCGGGCGAGACGCAGCCGGGGTCCACGTAGCGCGAGACGTCGTAGCGTTCCCAGTCCTTCAGCTGGAAAGGCGTGGGCGGGACGTAGGCGTAGCCGAAGAGCGGGTGCCCCAGCAGCTCGACGTGGTGGCCGTGCAGGTACTCGAGCAGGCCCCGCTCCTGCAGGTCGCGCAGCGGCCGCTCGAGGGCGCGCGGGTCGTCGTTGCCCAGGATGGCGAGCACCCTGGGGGCGGCCTCCCCCAGGTCGGCTCGCAGGGCCAGGAGCGCCGGGGCCAGCTCCTGCTCCAGGAAGCCGAGCGGGTCGCCGGCCAGCCCCGAGGGGCACAGGTCGCCCCCCATGAGCACCGCGGCCGGCCGCTCCGCCCGCACCGCCTCCCAGAGTCGGGCGTACCGGGCAGCCCGACCGTGGAGGTCGGAGACGAAGAAACACTGGGGCATGGCCTGTAACGCTAGCAAGCCCCGGGCCGCCCCGTCCGGGCCGGCTCCCGGGGGCTTCCGGCCCTGCCAGGACCCGATTCGCCCCCCGTGGCGCGCACGACCTGCGCGCGGGCGACGCCCGCCGCGCAGAAAGATGGTGGGGCAGGCGCCTCCCACCGCGAGTTCGCACTGGCACCGGCATTGCTGGTACCTTCCACCAAGTTTCCCTCTGCTCAGGGCCTGCGGCCCCCGACCCCGTCCAGAGTCCAATCGAGAACGGAGGGTTTCAAATGCTCGACATCGTCCCCAACAAGGATTACGTCTCCTCGCTCATGGCGGAGGTCAAGGCCAAGAACCCGGCCGAGCCTGAGTTCCACCAGGCCGTCCAGGAGGTGGCCGAGTCCCTCGCGCTGGTGCTCGAGAAGCACCCCGAGTACCGGCACGCCAAGGTCCTCGAGAGGATCATCGAGCCGGAGCGCGTCATCATGTTCCGCGTGCCCTGGATGGACGACCAGGGCAACGTGCACGTGAACCGCGGCTTCCGCATCGAGATGAACAGCGCCATCGGCCCCTACAAGGGCGGCCTGCGCTTCCACCCGTCCGTCAACCTCGGCATCCTCAAGTTCCTGGCCTTCGAGCAGGTCTTCAAGAACTCCCTGACCACGCTGCCCATGGGCGGCGGCAAGGGCGGCTCGGACTTCGACCCGAAGGGCAAGAGCGACAACGAGGTGATGCGCTTCTGCCAGAGCTTCATGAACGAGCTCTCCCGCCACATCGGTCCCAACACCGACGTGCCGGCCGGCGACATCGGCGTGGGCGGGCGCGAGATCGGCTACCTCTTCGGGCAGTACAAGAAGCTGCGCAACGAGTTCACGGGCGTGCTGACCGGCAAGGGCATCAACTGGGGCGGCTCGCTGATCCGTCCCGAGGCCACCGGCTACGGCTGCGTGTACTTCTCCCAGGAGATGCTGGGCACGCGTGGCCAGACCCTGCAGGGCAAGACCTGCCTGGTCTCGGGCAGCGGCAACGTCTCGCAGTTCACGGTGCAGAAGCTGCTGCAGCTGGGCGCCAAGCCGGTGACGGTGTCCGACTCGAACGGCTACGTGTACGACGAGGCCGGCATCGACACGGACAAGCTGGGCTTCGTGATGGACCTCAAGAACGTGCGCCGCGGCCGCATCAAGGAGTACGCCGACAAGTACAAGACCGCGACCTACGTGCCGATCGATCCCAAGCTCGACTACAACCCGCTCTGGAACCACAAGGCCGACTGCGCCTTCCCGAGCGCCACCCAGAACGAGATCGGCGGCAAGGACGCCGCCCACCTGCTCAAGAACGGCGTCTACGTGGTGGGCGAGGGCGCCAACATGCCCTCCACCATCGAGGCGGTCAACCAGTTCGTGGACGCCAAGATCCTGTACGGGCCGGGCAAGGCCGCCAACGCCGGCGGCGTGGCCACCTCGGGCCTGGAGATGGCGCAGAACAGCATGCGCTACTCCTGGACCCGCGAGGAGGTCGACAACCGGCTGCAGCTCATCATGAAGAGCATCCACAAGGCCTGCGTGGAGACCGCGGCGCGCTTCGGCACGCCGGGCAACTACGTCAACGGCGCCAACATCGCCGGCTTCCTCAAGGTGGCCGACGCGATGATGGACCAGGGCCTGGTCTAGCCTTCCGCACCCCGGGGCCGGCGGCAGCCGGCCCCGGCTCCGTCCCACCCGTCACCCTGAGGAGCGCCGTCCGGCCGAGCGACGAAGGGCCTGTCGGCCCCGCCGGTCCGGCGTGTCGTGGTCTGATTGAGCATGGCCCCAGGCAGCCCCGGCTTCTCGTTCCACCGCTCCCGGCTGGCCGACTTCCACGACCTGATGCGCCACCGCATCATGGACATCCTGCTGGTGGCCAGCCCCTACGACGCCTTCCTGCTGGAGGAGGCCGGCGAGCTTTCCGAGCGCGTGCGGGGCGAGTTCCGCAACCTCGACCTGCACTACGGGCCCGGGCTGACCACCGTCTCGACCGGGGCCGAGGCCCTGGCCGCGGCCCGCCACGGCCGGCACGGCCTGATCATCAGCGCCCTGCAGCTCAGCGACATGAGCGGCGACGAGCTGGCCCGCCAGGTCCGCGCCGAGGCCCTGGGCGTGCCGGTGGTGCTGCTGGCCTACGACAACCGCGAGCTGCGGGAGTTCAGCGCCCGCGCCGACCTCTCGGCGGTCGAGCGCGTGTTCCTCTGGCAGGGCGACGCGCGCATCCTGCTGGCCGTGGTCAAGTCGGTCGAGGACCGCGCCAACGTGGCCCACGACACCGCCGCCGCGGGCGTGCAGGTGATCGTGGTGATCGAGGACAACGTCCGCTACTACTCCTCGTTCCTGCCGGCCATCTACGGCGAGCTGCTGCAGCACTCGCAGCGCCTGCTGGGCGAGGCCCGCAACAGCTCGCAGAAGATCCGGCGCATGCGGGCGCGCCCCAAGATCCTGCTGTGCTCGACCTACGAGGAGGCCTGGCAGGCCTTCACGCGCTACGAGCGCGACGTGCTGGGCGTGGTCTCCGACGTGGAGTTCCCGCGCCAGGGGCGCTGGCAGGCCTCGGCCGGGCTCGACTTCGCCCTGGCCGTCAAGGAGAGCTGGCCGGACGTGCCGATCCTGCTGCACTCCTCGCGCCCCGAGAACGCCGCCGCGGCCCAGGCCATCGGGGCCGACTTCCTGCAGAAGGGCTCGCCGCTGCTGCTCTCCGAGCTGGCCCGCTTCATGCTCGACAACTTCGGCTTCGGCGACTTCGTCTTCCGGCTGCCCGACGGCGCGGAGGTGGGCCGGGCCGCCGACCTGCGCGGCCTCGAGGACGAGCTGCGCCGCGTCCCGGCCGAGAGCGTGGCCTACCACGCCGTGCGCAACCATTTCTCGAAGTGGCTCAAAGCCCGCACCGAGTTCGCCCTGGCCCACGAGCTGCGTCCGCGCAAGGTCTCCGACTTCGCCACGGTCGACGACCTGCGCCAGCTGCTGATCGGCTCGATCGCGCGCTACCGGCGCCGGCAGGCCCAGCTGGTGGTGGCCGACTTCGAGCGCGGGAGCTTCGAGCCCCAGGGCGGCTTCTGGCGGGTCGGCGGCGGCTCGCTGGGCGGCAAGGCCCGCGGCCTGGCCTTCATGCGCCGGCTGCTGGCCGAGGCCCAGGTGGAGGCCGGGCTGGCCGGCGTCGAGGTGGGAGTGCCCGACAGCGTCGTGCTGGGCACCGACGTCTTCGACCGCTTCCTGGAGCAGGGCGACCTGCGCGCCTTCGCGATGGACGCCGAGGACGACGCCGAGCTGCTGCGGCGCTTCGAGGCGGCCGCCTTCCCCGAGGACACGCGCCAGGACCTGCGCGCCTTCCTGGAGCGCGTGCGCTACCCGCTGGCCGTGCGCTCCTCGAGCCTGCTGGAGGACTCCCGCTACCAGCCCTTCACGGGCGTCTACGAGACCTACATGGTCCCGAACAACGCCGCGGACCCCGAACAGCGCCTGCAGCACCTCCTGCGGGCCATCCAGCGCGTCTACGCCTCGACCTTCTCGCAGGCCGCCAAGAGCTACGTCCACGCCACGCCCTACCGCCTGGAGGAGGAGAAGATGGCCGTCATCCTCCAGCGCCTGGTGGGCCGGGCGCGCGGGCCGCGCTTCTATCCGGACTTCTCCGGGGTGGCGCGCTCGCACAACTTCTACCCGCACGCCCCGCTGACGGCCCAGGACGGCATCGCCGCGGTGGCCCTCGGGCTCGGGCGCAGCGTGGTGACCGAGGGCAACTGCCTGCGCTTCTGCCCGCGCCACCCGCAGCACGTGGTGCAGTTCTCGACCCCCAAGGACCTGTTCCGCAACTCGCAACGGGCCTTCTGGGCGCTCGACCTCGAGGCCGGCCTGCACCCCGAACAGGCCGGCCTGAGCGAGACGCGCTACGAGCTCGACGTGGCCGAGGCCGACGGGGCGCTGCTGCCGGTGGCCTCGACCTGGTCGGCCGAGAACGACCGGGTCTACGACGGCCTGTCGCGCCCCGGCGTGCGGCTGGTGACCTTCGCCCCGGTGCTCAAGCACGGCCTGTTCCCGCTGGCCGCGCTGCTCGAGCGCCTGCTCGAGGTGGGGCGCTGGGGCCTCGGCACCGACGTCGAGATCGAGTTCGCCGTGGACCTGCAGGCCGACCCGGGCCGCCCGCGCGAGTTCGCCTTCCTGCAGCTGCGGCCGCTGGCCCTGTCGCGCGAGAGCGAGGAGCTGCAGATCGGCCAGGTCGAGCCCGGGCGGGCGCTGGTGCGCAGCTCCCAGGTGCTGGGCAACGGCCGCCTGGACGACCTGCTGGACCTGCTGGTGGTGGACCGCGAGCGCTTCGACCGGGCCCACAGCCGGCGCGCCGCGCAGGAGCTGGGCGAGCTCAACGCCACCCTCGTGGCCGAGGGACGTCCGTACCTGTTGATCGGGGTGGGGCGCTGGGGCTCGTCCGACCCCTGGCTCGGCATCCCCGTGGCCTGGAACCAGATCTCCGGCGCGCGCGTGATCGTCGAGGCCGGCTTTGCCGACTTCCGCGTGACGCCCTCGCAGGGGACGCACTTCTTCCAGAACCTGACGTCGTTCAACGTGGGCTACTTCACGGTCAACCCCGACCGCGGCGAGGGCGAGGTGGACTGGGCCTGGCTGCGGGCCCAGCCGGCCGCGCGCGAGACCGGCTTCGTGCGCCACCTGCGGCTCGAGCGGCCCGTGACCGTGAAGATGAACGGCAAGACCCACGAGGGGGTGGTGCTCAAGCCGGAGTAGGGGCCGTCCCGCTCCTACCTGCTGCCCGGCGCGCCCGGGTCCTCCACTGCGCCTTCCCGCAGCCCCCACCAGCGCAGCCACAGCGTGCGGCTGGCCATCAGCAGGCCGCTGCCCACGGCCACGTAGACGAAGCCGAGGTCGGCGCGCGGGAGCGGGCTGGCCCGCAGCAGGCGGCCCAGCAGCATCATCCCCACCACCAGCAGCCAGGCCTTCGTCGACAGGAAGCCCAGCGCGCAGCGCGCGTCGCCCCGGGCGTCGATGCGGCCGAGGGTGCGGCGCGCCACGGCGTCCAGCGTGAGGAGCGCCTTGAGCAGCCCCACCAGCACGCAGGGCAGCGCGTAGAGGAGGCCGACCGGCCCGGCCCACTGCAGGATCCAGGTGAGACCTGCGGCGCACAAGCCCAGCCCCACCAGCGTCCACAGCAATTGGGCCATCAGCACCTGGGTGCGGGGCCGGGCGGTGGGCTTGTTCGCCTCGAGCCAGCGGCGGAGGGCGGGCGACATGGCCCTCCAGCGTAGCAGAATAGGCCCGTGCCCTCGGTCTACGACCTCAAGCCGCGCTTCCAGGCCCTCCTGCGGCCGCTGCTGCGCGGCTTGGCGGGGCTGGGCTTCTCCGCCAACGGCCTGACACTGCTGGCGCTGCTGGGCTCGCTGGCGGCGGGCGCGCTGGTGGGCTGGGGCGCCGCCGGCCAGCCGGCCTGGCTGCTGGCCCTGCCCGTCTGGCTGTTCCTGCGCATGGCCCTGAACGCCCTCGACGGCATGATGGCGCGCGAGCTCGACATGCGGAGCGACCTGGGCGCCGTCCTCAACGAGGTCGGCGACGTGCTCTCCGACTGCGGGCTCTACCTGCCGCTGGCGCTGGTCGCGCCGGCCGCGCTGTGGCCCGTGGTGCTGTTCACGCTGCTGGCCGCGCTGACCGAGTTCTGCGGCCTGCTGGGCCAGGCCCTGGGCGGCGTGCGCCAGTACCAGGGGCCGATGGGCAAGAGCGACCGCGCCTTCGTGGTGGGCGCGCTGGCGCTGGCCACTTCCCAGCGGCCCGCGCTGCTGGCCGCCTGGCCGTGGGTGTTCGCCCTGGCGGCCGTGCTGGCTGCCCTGACCTGCCTGCGGCGCTGCCAGGCGGCCCTGGCCGAGCGCGCCGCCGGGCGCAGGAGCTGAGATGCCGCAGCCCTTCCTCGACCTGGCGCCGGCTCCGCGCTTCGCGGTGGTGGTGTTCGCGCTGCTGAGCCTGGCCACGCTGCTGGTGGCGCTCCTCGGCTGGTGGAGGCCGCAGGCCGCGAGCCGCGAGCTACGGGAACGCACCAGCTCCTGGTGGTGGATGGCCACGCTGCTGTTCGCCGCCGTGTACGTCAACGACCTGACCTCGCTGGCCTTCTTCGCCTTCCTGAGCTTCTGGGCCCTCAAGGAGTACGTGACCCTGCTCGACACGCGCGCCGCCGACCACGGCGCGCTGGTGCTGGCCTTCCTGTCGATCCCCGTGCAGTACTTCTGGGTCTGGCGCAACGACTACGGCCTGTTCACGATCTTCATCCCGGTCTACATTTTCCTGATGTTGCCGGTGCGGCTGGTCCTGGCCCGCGAGACCGCGGGCTTCGTGGCCTCGGCCTCCCAGATCCAGTGGGGGCTGATGGCCTTCGTCTTCGGCCTCTCGCACCTGCGCTACGTGGCGGCCTTCCCGCCGGTCGCCGGCAGCCTGGCCGACGGCCGCTCGCTGCTGCTGTTCCTGGTCTTCGTGGTCGAGATCAGCGACGTCTTCCAGTTCGTGTGGGGCAAGACCCTGGGGCGCCACAAGGTCATCCCCAGCGTCAGCCCCAACAAGACCTGGGAGGGGCTCCTGGGCGGCGTGGCCTCGGCCATGCTGCTGAGCCAGGGGCTGCGTTTCCTGACCCCGTTCTCGGTGCGCGAGACGCTGCTGGTGTCCTTCATCGTCTGCCTGGCCGGCTTCTTCGGCGGCGCCGTGATGAGCGCGGTCAAGCGCGACTTCGGCGTCAAGGACTTCGGCGCGCTGATCCCCGGCCACGGCGGCATGCTCGACCGGCTCGACTCGCTGTGCTACGCCGCACCGCTCTTCTTCCACTACGTGCGCTACTTCCACTACTACGGCTTCGGCGTGCGCTGATGCGGCCGCCCTGGCAGGACTTGGCGCAGCGGCTCTTCTTCCTGCTGGCGGTGCGGCCGTTCCTGACCTTGTTCATCGGCCTGCGCGTGCGCGGCCGCGAGCACCTGCCGGAGAGCGGGCCCTTCGTGCTGGTGGCCAACCACGCCAGCCACCTCGACACCGTCTCGCTGCTGGCGCTCTTCCCGCTGGCGCGCCTGCGCGACGTGCGGCCCGTGGCCGCGGCCGACTACTTCGAGCGCACGCGCCTGACGGCGCTCGTCTCGCGCACGCTCTTCAACATCCTGCCCATCCGGCGGCGGCGCGAGGACCGCGCCGCAGGAGAGGACCCGCTCGCGCCGCTGCTCGAGGCCCTGGCGCAGGGCCAGGCCTTGGTCCTCTTCCCGGAGGGGACGCGGCGCTCCGAGGCCACGGACGTGGGCGAGTTCAAGGCCGGCATCGCGCACCTGGTCGAGCGCCGGCCCGGCCTGACCGTGGTGCCGTGCTGGCTGGCCAACATGGGCCGCACGCTGCCCAAGGGCGAGCTCGTGCCAGTGCCGTTCATCTGCCGCGTGAGCCTCGGGGCGCCGCTGCAGCCGAGCGGCAGCCCGGCGGAGATCCTGGCGGCGCTGGAGCGGGCGGTGCGGACGCTGCGGGACAGTGACTCGCAGCGGCCGTCCCCGGACCGGCCCGGACGCCTCGAGCGAGAGGAACGGGATCGTCTGGGCTACGAGCGGCGACCAGAGTCGCGCCAGGAGGCCGCGCTCTGGGAGGAAGCCGCGAGCTGGCCCCGCGACCAGGACTGACGGCCAGGGTCAGGCTGGTCGGACTCGTCCCCGGGCCGCCTCGAGCGACGCGCGCACCGCCGCCGGGGCGGTGCCGCCCGTGGCCGAGCGCCGCTCG
>JBDIBD010000153.1:0-9818 GCA_039812725.1 Vicinamibacteria bacterium
GCGGCTCGCCTCGCCGCGACGCGCGCGGCCTACGAGGCGGGCCAGGGGCGCCTGCTGGCGCTGCTCCGGGATCTGGCCGGGACCTACCGCCGGCGCGCCGCCGCGCGCTCGGCCCAGCTCCAGGAGGCCCGGGAGCTGGCCGCTCGCCTCGAGCTGGCGGCGCGGCCCGAACCCGCCTCGGCCGCGCTGCGCGTGCGCGCCCCCTCGGTCGCCGCCGCTCCGCTGCCGTCCGAGGCCGCCGCGGCCCCGCCGCCGGCGCGCGGGCCCGAGTCCGCGGCCCCCATCGGGAACGTGAGCCCGCTCCTGCAGTCGGTCGCCGACGGCCTGGGGGGCGCCCTCGAGATCTACTCTTTCGTGCGCAACAACGTGGCCCCGGAGCTCTACCACGGCGTGCTCAAGGGCCCGGTGCAGACCTACCTCGAGCGCAGCGGCAACGACGCCGACACGGCTGCCCTGCTGGTGGCCCTGCTGCGCGCGCGGGGCATCCCGGCCCGCTTCGTGCTCGGCACGGCCGAGGTCCCGGTGGAGGCCCTGCGCCGGATGGTGGGCTCGGCCGGCAGCGTCGAGGACGCCTTGCGCGCTCTCGAGCGCGCGGGCATCCCCCACGAGCCCGTGCCAGGTCCCGGCGGCGTGGCCTCGGTCAAGCTGGCGCGCGTGTGGGCGGAGGCCTACGTCCCCTACGCCAACTACCGCGGGCTCGAGCTCGATCCCCAGGGCAAGGGCTGGCTGCCGCTCGACGCGGCCTACAAGCTGCTCGAGCCGGTCACGGGCCTGGACGTCGTGAGCGAGCTGGGCCTCGACCCGCGCGCCGCGTGGGACGACTACCTCGCCGAGCCGCGCAGCCAGACCCCGCGCGAGTTCCTGCGCGCCCGGGTCGAGTCGCTGCTCGCGGCCCAGCGCCCGGGGGTGGCCTACGAGGCCGTCCTGAACCGCCGGGGGCCGGTCCCCGAGGGGCTGGGCCTGCTGCCCAACACGCTGCCCTACCAGGGCCGTGCCTCCGAGACGGCCTACGAGCTGCCCGCCGCGCTCCAGCACCAGGTGCGGCTGACCGGCTCCCTCGACGGCGCCACGCTGATCGAGGGCCGCTTCGCGGCCGCCGACCTGCTGGGCGGCCGGGTGACGCTCTCCTACCTGCCGTACGACGAGGACGACGCCGCGGTCCTCGAGCGCTTCGGGGGCTTGTACCAGACGCCGCCCTACCTGGTCGAGCTCAAGGCCGTCCTGAACGTCGACGGCATCCCGCAGGTGGCGGGGGCCAGCCCGGTGGGCCTGGGGGTGAAGTACGCCCTGCGCCTCGAGGCGGACGGTCCGAGCGTGCACGAGGTCGTCGAGAACACGCTGCTGGCCGGCAACCTCGCCGCGCTGGGGCTGGGCGCCCGCTCGGCGCCGCAGCAGGAGCCGGAGATGGACGCGGCCCCGAAGCTGCTGGCGCGCCTGGCCTTCAAGTACCTGGCCCGCTGGAGCGAGTCGGACGACGAGCTGGCCCGGCTGCTGCGGGTGGCGCCCGTGCGTCCGACCGTGTCGGCCGTCTTCGTGATGTCCGACGTCGACGTGAGCTACGCCGGCGGCGACCCGCTGTACCCGCTGACCTACGAGTGGAAGGGCGTGCTGGTCGACGCCGACTTCCGCCCGATGGCGCCCGTGGGCGTCGAGCGGCGCGCCCAGGAGGCGGCCTTCGCGCTGTGGTCCGGCCTCGAAGGCTCGCGCCTCGAGGGCCGCCTGCTCGAGGACGAGCTGGGCGTGCCGAGCACCGACACCGCCGCCGTGATCCAGGCCGCCCACGCGCTGGGTCTGGCCGTGCACGAGCTGGATCGCGACAACGTCGAGGCCGTGCTGCCCGGCCTGCCCTTCGACGACACCGTCAAGGGCGAGATCCGCGAGGCCGCGCTGACCGGCCGCACCGTGCGGGTGCCGGCCGCGGCGGTGAGCAGCGTGGAGTGGACCGGCGTGGGCTACGTCGTCCGCGACCCCGAGAGCGGGGAGGCCGCGTACCAGCTCCAGGGCGGCCACTCGGGCGGCGTGACGGTGGCGGTCAACGGTTTCCCCGCCGCGCTGCGCGACATCCTGACGCTGCAGACGGCCGAGTCGGCCACCTGCCGCGACGTCCGGCCCGGCAGCCTGGTGCGGGTCTCGGACGACTACCAGGTCGGCACCGTGGACAAGAAGCTCGAGAGTTCCCTGCGCGTGCGGGTGCTCGACGTGCGCTCGCGGCCGCTCAAGAACGCCTGCGTGACCTTCGCGGTGCTGGCCGGCGGCGGCAAGGTGGTCGACCCGGTCACGCAGCAGGAGCGCGAGTACCTGACGGTGCGCAGCAACGACGCGGGCGAGGCGGCCATGGGCCTGCGGCTGGGGCGCAAGACCGCCGACAACCCGGTGTTCGTGTGCGAGGAGGGACGCAACTGCGCCGCGGGCGGCCAGGACGAGTACACGCAGATGGGGCTCAACGTCGTGGCCGTCCAGTCGGGGACGGCCGTCCTGCGCGAGCCGTTCACGCACCTCGGCAAGCCCGACGACGGCTGCGGCGCGCAGGGCCAGGGCTGCACGGCCACGCTGACCCTCACCACCCCGGCCTCCGGCCCGGCCGCGAACCTGCAGGTGGCGGGCCTGGTGGGCGTGCGGGTGGAGGACCGCCACCAGAACCCCGTCTCGAACTTCGGCGTGCGCTTCGCCTACCGCCCCTCGCCGGAGCTGGGGACGCCCCCGCCGGGCTGGACCGTCGCCCGCGGAGTCACCTCGGGCGCGCAGAGCGGCGGCCTGGTGCTGAAGCCCAAGGACTACCACGACTGCCTGGCCAGCCGCGTCAACCCCGGCTACCGGGAGTGCGGCACCGAGACGGCCCAGGCCGAGGTGCGCTCGTCGGTGAACGGCGCCTACGCCTACGCGGAGGTGGGGGACAGCCCGTACAGCCTCTACACCTTCGAGGTCGGCTCGCAGCAGCAGCCGGGCCAGCTCCAGGTCAGGTACGGGACCTGGGGCTTCCTGTGCAGCGACGGCCTCGACCCGGACATCTGCGCCCAGCCCACCACGCTGGTCTTCCACGGCACGCGCGCCCGGCGCGTCAACCGTCGCGGCGACTTCGTCGAGGCCTATCCGGCGGGCGGCTCGGGGGACGTGACGATGTGGGCGGTCTCGATCCTCGAGGACAACCACGTGGTCTGGAACGACTCCGCGGGCGCCTACTACGCCTACGGCGACAACACCTACCGCCGCGAGGTCCTGGACGACTCGCAGTGGGCGCCCTCGCCCCAGACGCCCGGCACGACCCTGCCGGGGCTGCCCTCGGCAGGCGGGGGCAGCTACCGCGCCAACATGGGCCTCTCGGCCACGCCCCAGAACAACGTGGTCTCGTTCCAGGCCTCGCACTATCCGCGCGAGGTGCTCTACCAGCCCAGCTACCCCAAGCGGGTGGTCGACAGCACGGTGGTGGGTGGCGCCTACGCCGAGCGCCAGAAGCGGCCCGGCAGCCCCTGGCGCGGCACGGCCTCGTTCGACCTGTGGGGCGCCCGGGCCAAGGTCGAGAGGCTGGATCCCAAGAGCGTGTACGTGGACGACCAGTCGGCCGCCCTGCACCCCACGCTGGTGCGCTACAAGGTCGAGCCGGAGGCCTGGCGGCGGCTGCTCGAGCCCTGGCAGACCCAGCTCGAGGTCAAGGACGGCTCCGGCGCGACGGCCGTGGGCGGCGTGGCCAGCCCCGAGGCGACCAGCCAGGTCTTCACCATTCCGCGCGGGACGCGCCTCGAGCCCGGCACGTTCGGCGTCGAGCTGCGCGTGATCGACGTCAACATGCGCCGCGACCGCATCGAGGCCAGCCCGGCCAGCCTGCGCTCCGGCCGCGCCAACCTGGTGCTCGACGCCAACAACGACACCAAGGTCGACGACCAGGACGAGGCGCTGCTGCGCGACCGTCCCGGGGCCACCTTCGAGTTCTGGGAGGCCGACCCGCAGCGCGGCGAGAAGGCGGCCGAGGACGCCCCCTACCTGCACCAGCTCGAGGAGTTCGCGGCGCTCCGGTTGCGGCTTCCCGAGGTCCCCGAGGAGCCGCTCTACCTGACCGTGCAGGGCGCGGGCATGCACCTCTGGATCGCCCGCCACGCCGGCGCCGACGGCGCCTGCGGCTCGCGCTCGTACCTGTGCGACCGGGACAAGGCCAACGCCCAGTACCCCTTGCTCTTCGCGAGCGGCTGGCGGTCGATCGACGGCGCGGCGCGCATCGGCTGGGAGCTCGCCCAGGGCGACAACGACGTCGTCTTCAGCTGCGGGCCCTACCTGGGCGGGGGCGACTGCAAGGCCGCCAGCTCCATCCGGCTCGAGCGCGAGATCGACGGGCGCCGCGAGGTGCTGCTCGAGCGGGCCGTGCGCTTCCACGACGTGCGCAAGCTGATGTCGGTCTACAGCGCGCGCGGCCCCGACACCAGCGTGGCGCCCCGGGCCGTCCCGTGCGTCGCCGACGGGGCCCCGCTGTGGGTCGGCTGCGCGGGCGCCTGGGAGCCGCTGCCCGAGCCCGCCAAGGCGCCGCGCGTCTTCGTGTTCGTGCACGGCTACAACGTCGACCAGGCGGACAACGAGTCCAAGTGGTTCCCGCTGGTCTTCAAGCGCTTCTACTGGGCCGGCCTGCCGCTCATGGAGGCTCAGGAGCCCGACCCGAGCCGGCGCTTCTGGATGGTGGGCTTCGGCTGGCTGGGGAACCAGGGCATCCTCGGACAGTGGGGCTCGAGCGCCATGTACATCGAGAACGAGATGAACGCCATGCAGACCGGCGTCCCGCTGGCGCTGTTCTTCAGCGAGACGCTGCGGGGGCGGCGGGTGGCGGTGATGGCGCACAGCCTGGGCAACATGACCACCAGCAGCGCGCTCTCGCTGGCCCCCTCCGGCAGCGTGGAGACCTTCGTGATGAACGACGCGGCCATGGCGGCGGAGGCCTTCGCGCCCCCCGGCGGGTACCTGCCCGTGGGCGAGGAGGAGGCCGAGCTGGGCCCGCACACGCGCCGCTACGGCCGGCCCACCGACCGCGGCACCGACGGGACCATCCTCGTCGCGGCCCACGACTGGGTGGGCGAGTGGCAGGACATGGTGGCCGACCGCCACCGGGCCAGCGCCTGCGGCGAGGAGCTGCCCTCCGACTACGACCGCTGGATGGAGCGGCTCCAGGGCCTGCGGCAGCTCAACCCCGACCTCGCGCCCCTGCCGAGCTACGACGTGCGCTGGCGCCGCTACTGCGAGTCGGCCGGCTCGTGCGAGCGGCCGAGCGCCTGGGGCGGCGCCTACCGCGACGTCCTGGCGCGGGGCACGCGCGTGTTCAACACCTACAACCCCAACGACTACGTCATCACCCTGCGGGACGTCTCGGGCACGCAGTGGTGGTTGTTCGCCCAGCGCCGCGGCAAGCCGCACTTCGGCCTGTTCGGCTCCGGCGCCGACGACCGCTGCGCCCTCTACTGGGCCCAGCTCGACGACATGTCGAGGGCCCAGCAGGACGACGTCTGGGCCGCCGGCCGCTTCAGCCCGCTCAACGCCGACCGGTCGCCGCGCGGCCTGGCGTCGCTCACCCGCCGGTGGGCCGAGCGGACCTACTGGTTCCCCGCCATCTCGACCACCGCCGGGGCGCGGGACCTGTCGGCCTTCGGCATCCCCAGCTACTCCTTCGAGAACGAGGGGCTGCTGCTGCACTCCTATCTCTACCGCGAGCGGCCGCTCGCGTCGGTCTGGAGCCCCTATGTCAGGATCCGCGACCTCATTCGCTAGCCTGCTCTGCTGCTGGCTGGCGGCCGGAGCGTGGGCCCAGTCGCCGCCGGCGGCGCTGCGCGCCGAGGGGCGCGTGCCGGAGGAGCACGCGCGGGCCGGGGACGCCCTCGTGGCCGTGCTCTTTCCGGGCGCCACGCGCGACTGGAGCGACGGCCGGCTGGTCTGGGCCGACGGCCGGCGCGAGGCGCTGAGCCTGAGCGGCCTGGCCCGCCTGCGGGTGGGCGACACCTGGTGGATCGCCGCGGGCGTGGACTTCCCCGAGAAGGTGGCTCGGGAGGTCGCGCGCCTCGAGGCGCTGCGGGCGCCCGGGGAGCTGGTGCGCAGCCGCATCGTGGTGGTGCGGGCCGACACCGATTTCAAGCCGCTCGACTGGCGCCAGGTGGAGGTCGACCCGGAGAGCCAGGTCAGCCAGGTGCACCAGGTCGAGATCGTCCCCGCCGCGGACGCGAGCCGCTGGCCCCGGCTGCGGGTCACGGCCACGTCGGCGGCGCTCGAGGGCGAGGCCGCCCTGCTCGTGTCGTGGGCCGGCACCGTCGACATGGAGGAGCGCGCCTGGCTCACGCGCCTGCCGCGCGCCTACCAGGAACGGCGCCCCGGGGGCCGCGTGCGGGAGGACGCCGTCGAGGCCCGCACCGAGGAGGGCCGCACCCGCTTCTTCGGCGTCGCCAGCGGCGAGGCGCTGGGGCCCGCCTGTCCCGAGCCCTGCCGCCGCCGGCCGCTGTCGCTGCTGGGTGGCCTGCCGGTCCCCTGAGCGCTGCGAGCGGCGCGGATCCCGGAGACCGGCAGGTCCGCGGTGACGGCTAGCGCTGGCCGCCGCCGAAGCCGGCGGCCCCAGTTTCCTGCCTGGTCGGCGTGCTGGTCGCGACCGGCGGCAGCAGCCGCGGCGGGACCAAGAGCGGCGCCTCCTCGACCGGCAGCCGCCGCGTGGGGATCGCCAGGCTCTGGCCGGCGCGCAGGAACGAGCTGCGCATGCCGTTGGCCCGCCGGATCGAGGCCGCGCTGACCCCGTAGCGCCGCGACAGCGTCCCGAGCGTCTCGCCGCTGCGCACGCGGTGCCGCACGACCGGCGGCGGCAGCACACCGCGCGCCACCAGGTCGCGGTGCTGGCGGCGCGCGCACTCCTGGGCCTGCGGGTTGTAGAAGCGCACGTGCAGGTGGTCGCGGTGGCGGCGCTCGTGCTGCAGGATGGCGTCGCGCCCGACGCCCGCCCGGCCCGTCAGCTCGTCGAACCAGGCCGACTCGCCCAGCTCGCGCGCGTGGGCCTGCAGCAGCCGCTGGATCGAGCGGTCGAGGAAGACGTGCTCGACGTCGGTCTCGGCCGCCAGGGCCTTGACCAGCGCCCAGGTGCGCGCCACGTCCAGGTTGCGGGCGTCGGCGGGCCTGAAGTCGGCCGCGGCCCCGTCCCGGTAGAAGAGGCCGAGGTCCACGTCGCGCCCGCTCTGGTGGGACTTGTGGCGATTGAGCCGGCCGCCGTCGGCCCGGCTGATGTCGCCCACCACCAGCGGCGGCGAGTCGGGGAACTGCAGCTGGACCGCCTCGATGGCGCGCTGGAGGTAGAGGATCGTCTCGGCGGTGCCGTAGGTCTCGACGGGGTTGCGGATGACCCAGAACGGGCCCTCGGGCATCGCCACCGGGTTGACCAGCAGGCCGGCGTCGGGGCTGCCGATCGAGAGCGAGACCGTCGCCGGCTCGGCCTGGCCGGCCGGCTCGTCGGGGGCGTCGAGGCCGGGCTCGAGGCCGTCCCGGTCGGCCGGCAGCTCCTCGGCCAGGGCCGGCGCGCCGAACGCGGCCGGCTCTTCCGGCAGCCGGGCCGGGGCTTCGACGGCCTCGCAGGTGACCGCCACGGGCGCAGGCAGCTCGGCTCGGGCCGGGGCGGCCACGGCCAGGGCGAGGGCGGCCAGGGCGGCGAGGAGCTGGGCGGACATCGCCGCCGATTGTCGCTGATTCCGGGCCGTCCGGGGAGCCCCCGGCCGCTTTTCCCTTGCTCCGGGGGGCCGCGCCCCGCACACTGGCGTTGGCGGAGGCCCCATGGCCGCGCTGAGCTTCCTGCTCGTCAACCCCACCTCGCCGCTCTGGAGGGCCCGCGCCGCCGGGCGTACCCGGGGCGCCCGCTCGCACCGCTTCTCGATGCTCACCAGCCTGTACGTGGCGGCCGCCATGCCGCCCGGGACCCGCACGCGCCTCGTGGACGAGGACGTCGAGCCGATCGACTTCGACTTCCCGGCCGACCTGGTGGGCCTGTCGCTCATGACCTACAACGCCCCGCGGGCCTACGAGGTGGCCGACGAGTTCCGGCGGCGCGGGCGGACCGTGGTGATGGGCGGCTACCACCCGAGCTTCATGCCGGACGAGGCGGCCGCCCACGCCGACGCCGTGTGCGTGGGCGAGGCCGAGGGGACGCTGCCCGCCCTGGTGCGCGACTTCCAGGCCGGGCGGCTGCGGCCGCGCTACGTCTCGGAACCGGTGGACCTGCGCGGCCTGCCCGTCCCCGACCGCGGCCTGCTGCGCCGGTCGGCCTACATCACCCCCGACGCGGTGCAGGCCACGCGGGGCTGCCCGTACGCCTGCAGCTTCTGCTCCGTGACCGCCTTCGCGCGCCGGCGCTTCCGGGCCCGGCCGGTGGACGAGGTGATCGACGAGCTGCGCGGGCTGGGGCGCTGGCTGACTGGGCCCTGTACGACTTCGGCCACGTGGTCTTTGAGCCCAAGGGCATGTCGGCCGAGACGCTCTTCGCCGGCAACGCCTGGCTGCACAGCCGGTTCTACTCGCGGGCCGCCACCTGGCGCCGGATCTGGCGGGCCTTCGGCTACCTCTCGCCGGCCGTGGTGGTCCGCGCCATGGCCCCGCTCAACCTCGGCTACCGGCTGCGGCACCGCGCCGTGGGCACCTACGACCTGGCCCGGCGCTTCGAGGCGCTCGGGTCCGCGGGACAGTAACAGGGCCCGCCCCGTGGCATCCTTGCCCGCGTGGCCGCGTGGGGGCGGCCGGGGGAGGGGAGCATGAGCCGCGCTCTGGCGTTCCTGGGGGTCTTCTTCTGGGTGGCAGGGGCCGGCCCGGCCGCCGCTGCCGGCGACCAGCTCGAGAAGATGGGGCGGCGCGTGACGCAGGAGGCCGCCAAGGACCTCAAGAGCAAGGACCCGGTCAAGCGGCGCGAAGCCGCCGAGCGGCTCTCCGGCTGGGCCAGCCCCGAGGGCGCCGCGCTGCTCGCGCAGGCCCTGGGCGACGTGGACGAGCGGGTGCGCGCCGAGGCCGCGCGCTCCCTGGCCAGCTACGAGAAGCAGGCCGAGCCCGCCCGCGCGGCCCTGCAGCGGGCCCTCGACGACTCCTTCCCCGAGGTCGTGGCCCAAGCCGCCGAGGCCCTCGAGCGGGCCCTCGACGTGCCGGAGAAGGACCTCGTCCCCGCCCGCCAGCGCGTGCTCGACCGGGCCCGCGGCACGTACGAGCGCTTCCTGGCGGCCCGCAGCCTGATCGGCTATGAGCCCCCCAAGGACCTCGTCGGTCCCCTGCTCGACTACCTGGACGACCAGGCCCGGCCCTCGGACGACTGGCAGGTGCGCGACGCGCGGCGCCACAACCTCGACCTGGCGAAGGAGGCGCTCGAGCGCCTGGTGAAGAAGACCGGCGACCGGGCCCTGATCGAGCCGCTCAGCGAGGCCGCCCGGCGCTTTCGCTACCGCAACGACGTCCCGCTGAAGATCCTGTCCCTGTTCGAGCCCCGGCCCGACGGCTGGGCGGCCCTGCTGGTGGAGGGGCTCGGCTCGCGCGAGCCCGACGTGCTGCGCGAGGTCCTGTTCCTGATGGGCCGCACCGCGCGGGGCGCCCGCGAGGTGGCGCAGTGGGCCCCCGAGGCCGCCCGCCTGGAGCGCCACGCCGACAAGAACGTGCGCGACGCGCTGGTCATGGCCCTCGGCGAGGCCGGCGGCCTGGCCTCCGACCAGGTCCAGGTGCCCCTGCGGGCGCTGGCGCTGGAGCGCGACACCGACCAGCGCCGCCGGGCCGCGGAGGCCATCGGCCAGATCGGCGACCGCGACCAGGCCACGCCCGCCGCGGGCAAGAAGGCCGTGGCCGAGGCCGCC
>JBDIBD010000154.1:0-9785 GCA_039812725.1 Vicinamibacteria bacterium
GGGTCGGCGGCCAGGTCCGCGGCGGCCAGGGCCTGGGCCGCGCTGGCCTCGGCCTGGGCCTCGGCCCAGCGATCCAGGCCTCCCAGCACGCGCCCGGCGCCCAGCAGGGCGCGCACGAGGTTGCGCCGGTGGCGGGCGTTGAGCGGCTCGGCCTGCGAGCGCGCGCGGTGCGTGGACTGCAGGCTGCGGTAGAGCCGCAGGGCCGCCTCGTGGTCCCGGGTCTGGCGCAGCAGCTCCGCCAGGTTGGTGCGGGCGTCGATCAGGGCGTCCTCGAGCTCGGCCTGACCCGGGTGCGTCGACTGTGCGGCCTCGGCCTCGGCCAGGGCGCCCTTCAGGACCGCCACCGCGGCCTCGGAGTCCCCCCGGGTCCTGTGGATCCGGCTCAGCAGCACGGTGCCGGCCACCACGTGGCAGACGAGCGCGGGCCGGTCTGGCGCGAGGGCCGCGGCCTCGCGAGCCAGCGCCACGCCCGCTGCGGCGGTGGCCTCGGCCCCCACCAGGTCGCCGGCGTCCTCCTGCACGCCGGCCAGCCTGACGTGGCCCGCCGCGCGCTCCTCCGCCAGCCCCACGTCCCGGGGCGCGAGGCTCGCCAGGGTCCGGTAGAGCGCCAGCGACTTGCGGTAGCTGACCAGGGCTCCAGCCCGGTCTCCGAGGTTGGCCGCGCCCGGCTGGCCCTGAACGTCGCCGACCTTGCGGTACGCCACCGCCAGCTCGCGCTGCAGGCTGGCGTCGCCCTCGGCCTCGGCCGCCAGGCCGTCCAGGTAGCCCAGCGCCCGCGTCACCAGCAGGCGGCGGGCCTCGGTCGAGCCAGCCAGGTCGCGGATCCGGTCGTGCACCTCGAAGAGCATGGTGTTGGCCAGCCGGCGCACGTCGGCGAAGCGCCGCTCGGCCCGAGCGCGCTCGGAGCGCGCCACGCGCGCCTGCCAGACCGTGGCGGCCATGCCGACCGCCAGGCTGATCCCCACAGCGGCGCCGGCGGCCACGCCGAGACGGTTGCGCCGCAGGAACTTGCCGGCCCGGTACGCGAAGGTGTCCTGCTGAGCGCGCACCGCGCGCCCGGCCAGGTGGCGCCGCACGTCGTCGGCCAGCTGCTCCACGGAGGCGTAGCGGCGCTCCGGCTCCTTGCGCAGCGCCTGGGCCACGATGGCGTCGAGGTCGCCCCGCAGCAGCGCGGCCAGGCGCTGGCGCGTCTCGGGCGGCTCGAAGGCCGGCGGCGCCTCGCCGCCCAGCACCGCCCGGCTGGGCGCGGGGGGCTCGTCGAGGCAGACCACGCGCACCAGCTCCTCGGCGCTGCCGGTGCGCAACCGGAAGGCCGGACGCCCGCTCAGCAGGAAGTGCAGCAGCAGCCCCAGGGCGTGCACGTCGGTGGCCACGGAGACGGGCTCGCCACGCACCTGCTCGGGGCTGGCGTACTCGGGCGTCATCAGGTTCAGGCCGGTGCGGGTGCGGGCCTCGGCCGCGTCCTGGTCGAGGAGCTTGCCGATGCCGAAGTCGAGCAGCCTGGGCTCGCCGGCGGGCGTCACGAGCACGTTGCCCGGCTTGAGGTCGCGGTGCACCACCAGCTGCCGGTGCGCGTAGGCCACCGCGTCGCACAGGTCGAGAAAGAGCGCCAGCCGCTGCCGCAGGTCGGGGCGCCGGGTGGCGCAGTGCTGCTGGAGGGGCTGGCCCTCGACCAGCTCCATGACGACGTAGGGCGGGCCCTGCGGCGTGGCGCCCGCGTCCAGCAGCCGCGCGAGGCGCGGGTGACTGAGGCGCGCCAGGATCTCGGCCTCGGCCCGGATGCGGCGCGTGGCCTCGGCCGACTCGCTCCCGGGCCGCACGATCTTGATGGCCACTTCCAGCGCCGGGGACAGGCGCCGGGCGCGGTAGACCACGCCCATGCCGCCGCGGCCCAGCACACCCGTGACCTCGTAGGGCCCCAGGCGCTGGCCCACCAGGGCGTCCTCGAGGGGAGGCAGGCCGGCCGGCCCGCCGGTCAGGAAGCCCTCGGCCCGCTGGTGGGCCGCGAGCAGCGACTCCACCTCGTCCCGCACCGCCGGTCTGGCCGAGGCCAGCGGGGCCGAGCGCCGGGAGGGATCGAGCTCGGCCAGCTCGTCGAACAGGCGCTTGACTTCCTCCCAGTCGCCGGCGTCGAGCGCCGTCGGGCGCTCCTGGTCGGTGCTGTCCTCGGCCACGGCGCGGATTATAGGTTCGGGCAGTCCGTGCCATCATGGCCGCGCATGCACGAGGGCTCGATCGTCGCCGAGCTGATCCGGGTGGCCGAGCAGCACGCCCCGCCCGGGGCCCGCATCCTGCGCCTGGGGGTGCAGGTGGGGCGCCTGACCGGCATCAGCCCCGACGCCATGCAGTTCTACTTCGAGGTCATGCGCGAGGGGACGCGCTGCGAGGGCGCCCGGCTGGAGGTGGCCCTGCTGCCCCTGCGCGGCCGCTGCGGCGCCTGCCAGCAGGCCGTGACCCTCGAGAGCGAAGCCGTCTGGACCTGCGCCGCCTGCGGCCAGACGGCGGTCGGCTGGGAGAACGGCGACGAGCTGGACCTGCGCGAGCTGGAGGTCGAGGATGCCTGAGGTCATCACGATCGAGCACAAGATCCTGAAGAAGAACGCCGACATCGCGCTCGAGAACCGGGCGCGCTTCGACGAGGCCGGGGTCTTCGTGGTGGGGCTGGTCAGCTCGCCGGGCTCGGGCAAGACCAGCCTGCTGGAGCGCACCCTGCAGAAGCTGCAGGGGCGCGCGCGCTGCGCGGTCATCGAGGGCGACGTGCAGACCGACAACGACGCCCGGCGCATCGCCGCGCTGGGCGTGCCGGCGGTGCAGATCGTGACCAACGGCACCTGCCACCTCGAGGCCCGCATGGTCCAGGAGGCCCTGCCCCAGGTCGAGCTGCGCGGCCTCGACATCCTGTTCGTCGAGAACGTCGGCAACCTGGTCTGCCCCAGCTCCTACGAGCTGGGTGAGCACGTGCGGGTGGTGCTGGCCAGCACCACCGAGGGCGAGGACAAGCCGCTCAAGTACCCGGCCATGTTCCGCAAGTCCCAGGTGCTGGTGATGAACAAGGTCGACCTGCTGCCCTACGTGCCCTTCGACCTGGCCAAGGCGCGGGCCTGCGCGCTGCAGGTCAACCCCGGGCTGCGCTGGTTCGAGACGTCCTGCACGACGGGCCAGGGGCTCGACGCGTGGGTCGACTGGCTGCTGGAGGAACGGCAGAAGCGCCACTGACGGCAGCGCCTCGTTTCGTCATCCGAGCCCGGGCCGCAACGGCGCCGTCGGCGAGTCCGAGAAACGCCGTCGTCATCCTGAGGCGCCGCCGTCCGAGTCGGCGACGAAGGATCTCTCGGGCTGTACGACCCGGCAGATCCTTCGCTCCCGAGACCGACGGGGTCGCTCAGGATGACGGCTGCGGAGCGGAAGCGGCCGCCCTCAGCAGATGCGCGGCAGCTGCTCGCCGCTGGGCAGGTCCAGCAGGCGCAGCGAGCCGAAGCGCGTGGCCAGCGTGACCTGGCCCTCGCGAGACTCCTGCACCACGCCGATCTCGACGGCGCCGGCCGTGGCCTCGTGCCGCCGCAGCACCTCGAGGGCGCGGCCGCCGTGCTCCGGAGCGACGAACGCCACCAGGCGGCCCTCGTTGGCCACGTAGAGCGGGTCGAGACCCAGGATCTCGCAGGCCCCGGCCACGTCCTCGCGCACCGGCACGGCCGCCTCCTCGACGCGCACGTCGTGCCCCGAGTCGCGGGCGATCTCGTTGAGCGCCGCCCCCAGGCCGCCGCGGGTCAGGTCGCGCAGGCAGCGCACGTCGACGCCGGCCTCGAGCAGCGCCAGCACGGGCGCCGCCAGTGGGGCGCAGTCGCTCTGGATCTCGGTCTCGAAGCCGAGGCTCTCGCGCGCCGCCAGGATGGCGATGCCGTGGCGTCCCAGGTCACCCGAGACCAGGATGCGGTCGCCCGGGCGCACGGACCCGGGGCCGATGACGCGCTCGTGCTCGAGCGCCCCGATGCCCGCCGTGTTGACGTAGAGCCCGTCGCCCTTGCCGCGCTCGACCACCTTGGTGTCGCCGGTGACGAGCACGACACCGGCCGCGTCGGCTGCCCGCCGCATCGACTCCACCACCCGCTGCAAGGCGGCGATCTCGAAGCCCTCCTCGAGGATGAAGCCGCAGCTCAGCCACAGCGGCCGGGCGCCGCACATGGCCAGGTCGTTGACCGTGCCGTTGACCGCCAGCGAGCCGATGTCGCCCCCGGGGAAGAACAGCGGCCGCACCACGTACGAGTCGGTGGTGAACGCCAGCCGCCCGCCCTGCGGCAGCCGCAGCGCGGCTCCGTCGTGGCGCGTCTCGAGCAGCGGGTTGTCGAAGGCCGGCCTGAAGACCGCGGCGATGAGCTGCTGCATCAGGCGCCCGCCGCCACCGTGGGCCATCAGCACGCGCTCGTGGCGGCCCAGGGGCACCGGGCAGTTGGCGTTCCAGTCCATCAGGCCTCCGCGGCGGCCGGCCGCCGCCGGTAGCGGTAGTACGCGGCGCAGGCGCCCTCCGAGCTGACCATGGGCGCCCCCAGCGGCCGGTCGGGGCTGCAGGTCACGCCGAAGGCCGGGCAGTCGAAGGGCTTCAGCACGCCGGTCAGGACCTCGCCGCTGCGGCACTCGGGCGACTCCTGGGCGGTCACGCCCTGCACGTCGAAGCGCCGCTCGGCGTCGAACTCGGCGTAGGCCTCGCAGAGCCCCAGGCCGCTCTCGGGGATGGTGCCGATGCCGCGCCAGGCCCGGTGCACCACCCGGAAGACCTGCCGCATCAGCTCCTGGGCCGGCTGGTTGCCGGCCCGCCGCACCGAGCGCGCGTACTGGTTCTCGACCTCGTGGCGCCCCTGCTCGAGCTGCGTGACGCACATCAGCACGCCCTGCAAGATGTCCACCGGCTCGAAGCCCGTGACCACGATCGGCACCCGGTACTCGCGCGCGATCGGCTCGTACTCCTCGAAGCCCATCACGGTGCAGACGTGGCCGGCGGCCAGGAAGCCCTGCACCTTGTTGAGCGGCGACGAGAGCATGGCGCGCAGGGCCGGCGGCACCAGCACGTGCGAGATCAGCAGCGAGAGGTTCTTCAGCCCCTCGCGCCGGGCCTGGTGCACCGCCATGGCCGTGGCCGGGGCCGTGGTCTCGAAGCCGACGCCGAAGAAGACCACCTGCTTGTCGGGGTGGCGGCGGGCCAGCGCCAGCACGTCGAGCGGCGAGTAGAGCACGCGCACGTCGCCACCCTCGGCCTTGACCGTGAACAGGTCCTTGGCGCTGCCCGGCACGCGCAGCATGTCGCCGAACGAGCAGAAGACCACCTCGGGGCGCGCGGCGATGGCCAGGGCCTTGTCGATGAACTCCACCGGGGTGACGCACACCGGGCAGCCCGGACCGTGCACGAGCGTCACGCCCTCGGGCAGCAGCTCGTCGAGCCCGAAGCGCACGATGCTGTGGGTCTGGCCGCCGCAGACCTCCATCAGCGTCCACTCGCGCGTGGCGACCCGCGCCAGCGCCTGGGCCAGCCGGCCGGCCGCCTGCGCGTCGCGGTACTCGTCGATGAACTTCACTGCAGCTCCTGGTCGAGCGCCTCGATCTGCCGCAGCGCGTCCAGGGTGTGCTGGGCCTCCTCCTCGTCGATGGTGGCGATGGCCAGGCCCACGTGTACCAGCACGTAGTCGCCCACCTTCGCCTCCGGGACGAAGGCCAGGTTGACCTCCTTGACGATGCCGCTGAAGTCGACCCTGCCGCTGCGCGCGATGGGGTCGTCGCCGAGCACCGAGAGCACCTTCCCCGGGACCGCCAGGCACATGACCGCTTCCTCCTAGGCGCCGCGCGGCGCCCGCAGCGCCGCCCAGACCTGCCCCAGCGCCAGGCCGCCGTCGTTGGGCGGCACCTGGCGGTGCCAGTATGCCTCGAACCCGCCCGCCCGCAGCGCCTGCAGGCAGCCCTCGGTCAGGGCCCGGTTCTGGAAGCAGCCGCCCGAGAGCAGCACCCGGCTCTCCCCCGCCCGGCCGGCCATGGCCACGGCACCGGCACAAAGCGCCGCGTGGAAGCGCGCCGAGATGACGGACACGGGCGTCGCGCCGGCCAGGTCGGCGCGCGCCGCCTGCAGCAGCGGGCCCCAGTCGAGCTCGGCCAGCTCGCCTTCCTGGCGCAGCGGCAGCGGATACGGCTGCGCCGCTTCGGCCGCCGGATCGAGCGCGCCCTCCAGCGCCATGGCGGCCTGGCCCTCGAAGCCGGCCACGGGATGCAGGCCGCACAGCGCCGCGAGACCGTCGAACAGGCGCCCCACGCTCGAGGTGCGCGGGCAGTTGAGGTCGCGCTGCAGCATGCGCCCCAGCACCTCGCGCTCGCGGGGGCCGAACAGCCTCCAGAGCGGGTCCGCGTCCTGCTCGAGGAGGCTGGGGCCCTCGAGGGCGAACAGCAGCCCCAGCGCCGAGCGCCGCGGCTCGCGCACGGCCGCCTCGCCGCCCGGCAGCGGGAAGGGACGCAGCCGCGCCACGCGCTCGTAGCCGCCGTCCGGCGTGACGCGCAGGGCCTCGCCGCCCCACACCGTGCCGTCGGGGCCCCAGCCGCTGCCGTCCCAGGTGAGGGCCAGGGCTGGCGGCTCGAGGCCGTTGTCGGCCAGGCAGGCCAGCGCGTGGGCGTGGTGGTGCTGCACCGCCACCACCGGCAGCCCCAGGGACTGCGCCTGCTGGGTCGAGGCGTAGTCGGGGTGCGCGTCGCAGGCCACGAGCTGCGGCCGCACGTCGAGCAGGTGGCCGAGGGCGTCGATCGTGTGGCGGAAGTGCGCCACCGCCGGGGCGGTGTCGAGGTCGCCCACGTGCGGGCTCAGCACCACCCGCTCCCCGGTGGCCAGCGCCACCGTGTTCTTGAGGTGCGCGCCCACGGCCAGCACGGGCGAGCCGGCAACCGGGGCCACGGGGGCCGGGGCGTAGCCGCGCGCCCGGCGCAGCAGCAGCGGCCGGCCGGCCACCAGGCGCACCACCGAGTCGTCCACGGGCCGCGCCACGGGCCGGTCGTGGGCCAGGAACAGGTCGGCGATTCCCCCGAGGCGCGCCAGGGCCTCGCGCGGGTCCGTGCAGATCGGCTCGTCGCTGCGGTTGCCGCTGGTGGCCACGATCGGGAAGCCCAGCTCGGCCATCAGGAGCAGGTGCAGCGGCGTGTAGGGCAGCATCACTCCGAGGTGCGGGTGGCCGGGGGCCACGGCCTCCGCCACCTCGAGCCGCCCGCCGTCCGCGCGGCGGCGCAGGATCACGATGGGCGCCTCGGAGGACTCGAGCAGGCGCTCCTCGGCGGCCTCGACCTGGCACAGCTCGCGGACCTGCGCCAGGTGCGCGGCCATCAGCGCCAGCGGCTTGGCCTCGCGCTGCTTGCGCTCGCGCAGGCGCCGCACCGCGGCCCCGTCGCGCGCGTCCACCAGCAACTGGAAGCCGCCCAGGCCCAGCAGCGCCACGACGCGCCCCTCGCGCAGGGCCCGCGCGCCCTCGCGCAAGGCCTGGTCGCGCAGCGCCAGCGGCGCCCCGCCGGCGTCGGTCAGCTCCAGGCGCGGGCCGCACTCCGGACAGGCCGTGGGCTCGGCGTGGAAGCGGCGGTCCAGCGGGTCCTCGTACTCGGCCCGGCAGCGCGCGCACAGCGCGAAGCGCGCCATCGTGGTGCGGGCGCGGTCGTAGGGCAGCCCCAGGATCACGCTGTAGCGCGGGCCGCACTGGGTGCAGTTGACGAAGGGGTAGCGGTGGCGGCGGTCCGCCGGGTCGAACAGCTCGCGCCGGCAGTCGGCGCAGGTGGCCACGTCGGGCAGCACCAGGGCGGAGCGGCGTCCGCCCGAGGCGCTGGCGCGGATGGCGAAGCCCGGCTGCCCTTCGGGCGGGACGTCGCGCGTCTCGAGCGTGTCGATGCGGGCCAGCGCGGGGGCCTCGCCGCGCAGCCGCCGGGCGAAGGCCTCGAGCAGCGCGGGCGGTCCCTCGACCTCGAGCGTCACGCCCTGCGGCGTGTTCTCGACCCAGCCGGCCAGGCCCAGGTCCGTGGCCAGCCGGTACACGAACGGCCGGAAGCCGACGCCCTGCACCGCGCCCTCGACCCGCACCCGCCGCCTGGCCCAACCGTCGCTCGGCACGGCACGCCCTCCGCGGCCATCGAACGTGGCCGCGCGCAGGATAGCCCGGCGGGGCTCACGCCGTCCCGCAGGACGAGCCGCCGATGCGCAGGACCGGACGCCTGCCTGCGCGCCGGAGGGCATCCTCGAGGCTCGCCAGCTGTGCCGCGGTGCCGCCGACCAGGAGCGCGATCCTGTGCAGGGGCTCCGCGTCGTCGGCCAGGGCCGGGCCGAGGAAGAACGCGACCACCTCCTCGAGCGGCTCGCCCTCGCGCCAGGTGGTCAGCTCGAAGCCGTAGGTCGGGGCACCCTGCAGCTCGCCCCCGGCCGCGGCCTCGTCGATGGCGTCGTCCCAGCTCGAGGGCGACTCGCCCGCGCACACCGCGTAGCGGCAGCTCTGGGCCACGAGGGCCTGGGCCAGCTCGTGCTGCTCCCGCGAAGTGATGTCCGAGCCGGCCACCAGCAGGAGCGCGGCGAACTCGTCGCCGTCGAAGGGCGAGAGGAACGCGAAAGGCCTCTCGAGCAGGGCGGTGCGGATCGGCTCGACGAATTCCGTCATGGCGCGCCTCGCCCCGGGATTGTACGCCCACGGGCCGGGCCGGGACGAGCCGCCTCAAACCTTGGCGGCGCGCCGGCGGGGCTGCACCTGCACGAGCCCCTGTTCCTCCCCCTGGAGAATGCACAAGACGCAGCGCAGGACCTTGGGCAGCAGCTCCTGCAGGCGGGACGAGAGGTGGTCCCCCACGCCGAAGCTCTCGCCGCCCACGCTCACCGTGACGGCCTGCGGCGCGCGGCCGTGCAGCCGCTGGGCGTAGAGCAGCAGCATGGCCGGCGAGAGGCCGCGGCCCGCGGGGGTGAGCTCGGCCGCGGGACCGACGGCCTGGCAGCGCATCTCGCCGGCCGGGCTCTCGGAGGAGGCCTCGAGGAAGACCACCTTGTCGGCAGCGGCCACGCGCTCGGCCAGGTCGGGGCCCAGCTCCGGCACGTGCAGCAGCTCCGCGGGGACGCCCGCCTCCCGCAGCGCCGCCACCACGTGGAAGCCCAGGCCGTCGTCCTGTCGCAGCGGGTTACCGACTCCGATCACCAGCGGCACGTACCCTCCGGTGGGTCACCCCACGCCCGCGTCTCCGCCTCACCCGAATGCAAGCGCGACGCCAGGCGGGTCAGGAAGCCTGGGCCACCGCCAGCGCCGCGTCGAGGGCCTTCAGCTCGGCGGTCACGCGCTCCTCGACCAGGCGCACGGCCTGCTCGACCTCGGGCGAGAGCTCGGCGCCGCTGCCGGCGCGCCGGCCCTCGATGACGTAGACCACCACGCTCGCGGGCAGGTACCGCAGGGCGCGCGCCAGCTCGACGGCCTCGCAGATGGCCAGCGCATGGTCCGAGCTGCCGGGCGGGAGGGCCAGCCAGGCCTCCGGGCCGACCTCCAGCCGCCGCACGCTGCCGTGCGGGCGGCCACCCTGGCTGCTGTCGACGAGGATCACGAGCTCGTGCCCCTGGAAGGCGTCGAGCAGGGCGGAGACCTCGCCGGCGCTCTCGGCCACCAGCGCACTGGCGGGGTGGCGCGCCCGCAGCCGCCGGGCAACCGCCAGCCCGGCGGCTTCGTCACCGCGGTCCGGCGATCCGAGTCCGAGCACCAGGGCGGGGATCATGTCCGCCTCGTCCGCCGACTCGCGCCGTTCCACGGCCGGGC
>JBDIBD010000155.1:0-9724 GCA_039812725.1 Vicinamibacteria bacterium
ACACCCTGGGCGGCATCGCCGAGCGCTACGGCGTGACGGTGCGCGAGATCCAGGCCTGGAACGGCCTGAGCGGCACGCGCATCGCCGCCGGCGACCTGCTGACGCTCTTCACGCGGCGCTGAAGCGCCGGCCGACCCGCCCCTTCAGCCCTCGAGGGCGCGGATCGCTCCGCGCAGCTCGGCCAGGCCCTTCAGGCGTCCGATGGCCGCGTAGCCCGGCTGGACGGGCTTGCGCAGGTCGTCCAGCAGGCGCTGCCCGTGGTCCGGCCGGAACACGATGGCCCGCCCGGACGGGCGACGGCGGTCCTCGGCGAGCAGCGCGCGCAGCACGGCCAGCATGTCGAAGTCGCCGTCGAGGTGGTCGGCCTCGTGAAAGGACAGCCCGTCGGCGTCGCGCCGGGTCGAGCGCAGGTGGGCGAAGCCGATGCGCGAGGCGAGCCGCCGGGCCAGGCCCGGCAGGTCGTTGTCGCCGCGCACGCCCAGCGAGCCCGCGCACAGGCACAGGCCGTTGGCGGGCGACGGCACCGCGGCGAAGAGCGCGGCGTAGTCGGCCTCGGTCGAGGCCACGCGTGGCAGGCCGAACAGCGGCCGCGGCGGATCGTCCGGGTGCAGCGTCAAGAGGACCCCGAGCTGCTCCGCGACCGGCGCCACGGCCTCCAGGAACTCGACCAGGTGGGCCCGCAGCCGGGAGACGTCGATGCCGCGGTAGGCCTCGAGCCGCGCCCGGAAGGCGTCGAGGTCGAGCGCGTCGGCGGCGGCGCCCGGCAGGCCGGCGGTGATGGTTCCTGTCAGGCGCTCGACCGCCGCCGGGTCCATCGCCGCGAAGGCCGCCCGGGCCCGCGCGGTGGCCGCGGCGTCGTACTCCTCGGCGGCGCCGGGCCGCTTCAGGACGAACAGGTCGAAGGCCGCGAAGCGCTCCTGGTCGAAGCGCAGGGCGGTGGCCCCGGTCGGCAACGGCCAGTCGAGGTCGGTGCGGGTCCAGTCCACCACCGGCATGAAGTTGTAGCAGACCGTCCTGACGCCCTCGGCGGCCACGGCCTCGAGGCTCGCGATCCAGGCCTCGATCGAGGCCTTCGCCCGGCTTCCGAGCCGCTTCACGTCGTCGGGCACCGGGATCGACTCCACCACCGACCAGGTGAGCGGCGTGCGTCCGGGCGGACCGTTCTCGATCAGCGCCTTGCGCTCGGCCACCGCCTGGCGAGTCCAGGCCTCGCCCGGGGCGAACTCGTGCAGCGCGGTGACCACGTCGCTGGCGCCGGCCTGGCGCACGTCGTCCAGCGAGACCTGATCGCGCGGCCCGTACCAGCGCCAGCCCTGTCGCATGTCGCCTTCCTTCCCTGCCGTGCCCACGCGAACGCCCGCGCGCCGCGCCGACGAACGCGGCTCCTCAGCCCCGCCCGCCTCCCGCTCCCTTGAGCCCCAGCTTCTCCAGCCGCCGGTAGAGCGTGGCCGGCGAGATGCCCAGGTCCTCGGCCGCGCGCTCGCGGTTGCCGTCGCACAGCCGCAGCACCATGGCGATGTGGGCCCGCTCGAAGCCCTCCACGGCGGCTTGCAGGGCCAGGCCGGGCTCGGCCGCGGCCCGCACGTCGGCCGGCAGCAGGTCGGCCTCGATGCGGCCGTCGTCGGCCAGGATCAGCGCCCGCTCGAGCACGTTCGAGAGCTCGCGCACGTTGCCGCGCCAGGCGTGCAGGCAGAGGGCCCGCATGGCCTCGGCGCTCAGCACCGGGGCCGGGCGGGCCATGCGGGCGCTGTGGCGCCGCAGCAGGTCCTGGGCCAGGGCCGGGATGTCCTCGCGCCGCTCGCGCAGCGGCGGCACGCGGATGTGCAGCACGTCGAGGCGGTAGAGCAGGTCCTCGCGGAAGCGGCCCGCCTGCACCAGGGCCGGCAGGTCGCGGTGGGTGGCCGCCACGATGCGGCCCTCGAAGGGCACCGTGCTGTCGCTGCCCAGCGGCTGCACCTCGCGGGCCTCGAGCGCCCGCAGCAGCTTGGCCTGCAGGGCCGGCCCCATCTCGCCGATCTCGTCCAGGAAGACCGTGCCGGTCCCGGCCGCGCGCAGCAGGCCCTCGCGGCGCCGCTCGGCGCCGGTGAAGGCCCCCTTCTCGTGCCCGAACAGCTCGCTCTCGGCCATGTTCTCCGGCAGCGCCGCCAGGTTGACGGCCACGAAGGGCTGCGCGGCCTCGGGGCTCCCGGCGTGGATGGCTCGCGCCACCACCTCCTTGCCGGTGCCGGTCTCGCCCGTGACCAGCACCACGGCCCGCGAGCCGGCCGCGCGACGCACCCACTCGGCCACGGTCTGCATGGCCGGCGAGTGGGAGACGAGCGCCGTCCCCTGGCGGTCCTGCAGGGCCCGGCGCAGGCGGGTGTTCTCGCGCACCAGGGCGCGGTGCTCCAGCAGGCCGCGCACCTTGCGGCCGACCTCCTCGAGGATCAGCGGCTTGAGCAGGTAGTCGTGGGCGCCGACGCGCAGCGCCTCGACGGCCGACTCGACCGAGGCGTAGGCGGTCATGAGCAGCAGCCCCAGCTCCTCGTCCAGCGCGCGGGCCCGCCGCACCACGCCCAGGCCGTCCAGCCCCGGCAGGCGCAGGTCGGTGATCAGCACGGCGAAAGAGCCGCGCTCCAGCAGCCCCAGGGCCTCCTCGCCGCCGGCGGCGCTCGAGACCTCGTAGCCCTGGCGCGCCAGGTAGCGGGCCAGCGCCTCGCGCTGGGCGCGCTCGTCCTCGACGATCAGGAGGCGGTCGCGCTGGCCCACGGTCAGGCCGGGACCGTGCGCTGGCTGTCGAGCGCCGCGGCGGGCAGGCTGACGAGCGCCGTGGTGCCGCGCCCGAGGGCGCTGTGCAGCTCGATCTCGCCGCCCGCGGCGCGCACGATGTCGCGGCTGATCGACAGGCCCAGGCCCGTGCCCTTGCCGGGCGGCTTGGTGCTGAAGAGCGGCTCGAAGCAGCGCGCCAGGACCTGGCGGTCCATGCCGGTGCCCGTGTCGCGCACGCGCAACGCCACGCGCTCGCCCACCGGCTGGAGCTCGACGCGCAGCGTGCCGCCCGCCGGCATGGCGTCGAAGGCGTTGAGCAGCAGGTTCAGCACCACCTGCATCAGGTGGTCCTCGACCACGAAGACCGGCGGGGTCTCGGGGTCGTAGTGCTCCTGCACCTGCACGCCCCGCGTGCGCGGGTCGTGGCGCACCAGCCGCAGGGCGTCCTGCGCCACCGACTGGACCGAGACCAGCGAGGCCTCGTCGCGCCGCCGGCGGGCGAAGTCGACCAGCTCGCGCAGGATGCGCCGCAGGCGGGCCACCTCCTGCCGCACGGTGGCGATGACCTCGGCGTCCTCGCGCTCCAGCCGGCCCTCGTCGAGCAGCTGCAGCTGGACCTCGACCGAGGACAGCGGGTTGCCGAGGTCGTGGGCCACGCCGGCCGCCAGCAGGCCGAACGCGGCCATCTTCTCCTGGTGCAGCAGGCGCGCCTGCAGCTTCTGCTGCTCCGTGATCACGCGCTCCACCAGCAGCACGTAGTCGCTGCCGCCCGGCATCGGCAGGGGGTGGGCCTCGACGCTCATGACCTCGCCCGTGCGCGGGTCGGTGTGCACCAGGGCTCGGCAGGCGCCGGGCGCGCCGGCCAGGCTCTCGGCCACGGCGCACGAGCTGCAGGGCGTACGGCGGCCCGCCAGGGCCTCGTAGCAGCGGACGCCCTGCAGGTCGCCGCCGTGGACGCGCTCGGCGGTGCGGTTGGCCCGCACGATGCGGAAGTCCCGGTCGAGCACCACCAGGCTGGCCGGGGTCTTCTCCACCACCACTTCCAGCAGCGCCTGCGCGTCGTGCTTCTGGCGGGCGGTGGCCTCCAGGTCCTCCGCCAACTGGCGGGCCTGGCGGGCCCGGTGGCGCTGGCCCACGTAGCCCACGGCTGCCGCGGCCAGGAGACTGGCCAGGCCGCCCCGCGCGTAGTGCAGCCTGGCCCGCAGCCCCTCGTCGTGGACCTGGGCCTCCAGGCCTTCCCAGAAGGCGAAGACCACCGTGGCCGCGAAGCAGCCTGCCAGGGCCAGGCGCAGGATCTCCCCCGCGGAGGGCCGGCCGGGGATGGGCGTCTCGGCGCTCATGCCCGCCTAGTGTCGCCCAGTCGGCCCCGGGCGCGCCACGCCTTGACGGCGGCGGGGCCCCCCGCCCATCCTCCACACATGTGGACTGGTGCGGCCTCGCGACAGCGGCGCCCGGCCGGCCGATGAGCGCCGCCGGCCGCTGGGCCGACGAGTCGGTCGTGGCGGGCTTCGCCAAAGCCGCGCCCAACCAGGCCCTGCTCGACTACGCGCGCGCCGAACGGAAGCGCCGCTCCCGGCTGCGCGTGCTCGACCTGGGCTGCGGCGCGGCGCGCAACGCCGCGCCGCTGGCGGCCGAGGGGACGATCGTGATCGGCCTCGACCTCGCGAGGCCGATGCTGCTGGCCGCAGGCCATCGGGCCCGCGGTGTGGAGGTCGGCGGGCGCCTGGCGCTCCTGGAGGCCGACATGGCCCCCCTGCCGCTGTGCGATGCCTGCGTCGACCTGATCGTGGCCCACGGCATCTGGAACCTGGCTCGCTCCGGGGCGGCGTTCCGCCAGGCCGTGGCCGAGGCCGCCCGGGTCGCCCGTCCGCAGGCCGGCCTGTTCGTGTTCACGTTCTCGCGGGCCACGCTGCCCGACGAGGCCCGGCCGGTTCCGGGCGAGAGCTTCGTCTTCACGCAGTTCTCGGGCGAGCCGCAGTGCTTCCTGACCGAGGACCAGCTGGTCGGCGAGCTCGCCAGGGCCGGCTTCGAGAAGGACCCCCCCGGCCCGCTGACCGTGCACAACCGGCCCGCGCCCGGACGGAGGCTCTCCGGCGGCCCCGTCATCTACGAGGGGACCTTCCGGCGGCGCTGACCTCAGGCCTCGCCCTGCCGCAGGCGTCGGCCGTAGACCAGCATGCCGAAGGCCACCACGAGAGTGGCGCCTACCGCGGCGAACGGGAACGGCTCGGCCGGGCCGAGGGCCGGGGCCACGAGCAGGTGGCAGTCCACGAAACGCCCGAGCAGCACGATGGCCGCCACGGTCCGCAGCGTGGCCGCGTGACGCTTGGCCGGGGCCGAGAGCAGCACGACGAAGGGCACCACCCAGCAGAAGGCGAAGGCCAGGAAGAAGGGCAGGCTCCAGCCGGCGCCCCAGCGCGACACGTAGTGCAGCGTCTCCTCGGGCAGGTTGGCGTACCAGATCAGCATGAGCTGGCAGAACCAGATGTAGGCCCAGAAGGTCGAGAAGGCGAACAGCAGCTTGCCCAGGTCGTGGCGCGTCGCGGCCGGCACCGGGGCGATGTGGCCCGAGCGCTCGAACGCGTCGGTCACCAGCGCGATGGCCGCCAGCGCGCCCTGGAAGGCGCCGGCGAAGACGTAGACCGTGTACATGGTGCTGTACCACTCGGGCTCGAGCGACATGACCCAGTCCCAGGAAGCCACGGAGAGCGTCACGCCCAGCAGCACCAGGAAGCCGGCCGAGGTCCGTGCCAGGCGGCTCCAGGAGGCGCTGCCCGGCCCGTCGGTCTCCTTCAGCCGCTGGTGCAGGGCGGAGATGGCCCAGGCCCAGAGCACGATCACCACGGCGGCGCGCGCGAGGAAGAATGGCACGTTGAGCCAGACGGCCTTGGCCTGCAGCAGCGGGCTGGCCGTCACCACGTCGGCGCGCGCCCAGGGGTAGAGGACGGTCAGGCCGAAGATGAGCGCGAGGCCCAGGGCCACCGCCGGCACGAGCAGGGTGCGCGCCACCAGGAGCGGCACGCCGCGGATCGGCAGCCACCAGCGACCGCCGCTCACGGCCTGGATGGCCACGAAGATCGCGCCGCCGAGCGCGATCGTCAGGCCGAACAGGGCCGCCGTGAGGACGCCGGCCCAGGTCTCGGCCGGGCGCGCGACCGCGCCAACGGCGAGGCCGAGCACGATCGCTCCGGCGACCACGGCCAGCTGCCCGGGCACGCTGCCCTCCGCGGGCCGGGCCAGGGTCTGGGGGGCGCTGCTCATGGCGTGGCCTTTCCCTGCAACTGGCGCAGGTAGAGGATCACCCGCCAGCGGTCTTCCGGCAGCACCTGGGCCGCGTGCGACGGCATGATGACCTGGCCGCGGGTGATGATGTGGTAGATCTGCCCGTCGGGCAGGTTGCGGGCGTGCTCGGCCGTCAGGGCGGGCGGGTTCGGGAAGCGTCCGATGATGGGCCCGTCGCCGGCGCCCTGCGGACCGTGACAGACGGCGCAGATGGTCTCGAACACCTGCTGGCCCCGGCGCAGCGCATCGGGCGTGGCGCTCATCGGGTTGTGCAGCTCGGCGCCCGCGCGGCGCGCCTCCTCCGGACCCGGGCCGTACGGGAAGGCCCCGCCCTCCACCGGCACCGTCCCCTCGGGGGGCAGCTGCAGCGTCTGGCCGTTGCGCGTGACGCCGTTCGGGTCGTAGGCGTCGTAGGGCACCGAGCGCAGCATGTCGGGCAGGAAGGTGTAGCCCGGCCGGTCGCCGCCCGCGCGGCAGCCCCAGGCCAGGGCCAGCACCGGCAGCAGGGCCAGGCGCCTCACAGCGTCCTCCAGGGGGCGATCACGTCGCTGGGCCCGAGGCTCGCGCACAACCGCCGGAACGTGTCGGGCGCGAAGCCCGCGTCACGCTCCTCGACCAGCACCACGAAGCGATCGTCCGTAGCCCGCCGCAGCGGCTGGCTGGGCGCTTCTTCCGGCCGCAGCCGCGGGTAGAGCCGGCGCCGGACGAAGAGCGCGCCGAGCGTGGCGAAGGCCGCCACCAGCACCGTGATCTCGAACGTGATCGGCACGATGGCCGGCAGCGAGAAGAGCGACTTGCCGCCGATGTTCATGGGCCAGTCGACGATGTGCACCCAGGACTGGAAGAAGAGCTTGAGCGAGCCGCCCAACAGGCCGCCCACCAGCGTGGCCAGGGCCAGCCGGGTGGGTGGGAGGTCGAGAGCTTCCTCCAGGCCGTGCACCGGGAAGGGCGAGTGCACGTCGGGGACCACGAAGCCCGCGCCGCGCAGCGCCCGCACCGCGGCCACGGTGCGCTCGGGGTCGTCGAAGACCAGCGCGTGCAGCGCCAGGCGCCGCGAATCAGCCATGGTGGGCCTCCTCGCGCTGCTGCGCGAGCGTGTGCTTGACCTCGTGGATGGCGATCACCGGCGCCACGCGCACGAACAGCAGGTAGCAGGTGAAGAACAGGCCGAAGGTGCCGAGCAGGATGCCCACCTCGATCAGGGTGGGCCTGTACATGCTCCAGGACGAGGGCAGGAAGTCGCGGTGCAGCGAGGTCACGATGATGTTGAAGCGCTCGAACCACATGCCCACGTTGACCAGCAGCGAGGCCACGAACAGCACGGCCGCCGAGCGCCGGGCCCTGCGGCTCCAGAAGACCTGCGGCACCACCACGTTGCAGGTCACCATCAGCCAGTAGGCCCAGGCGTAGGGGCCGAAGGCCCGGTTGTGGAACGTGAAGCGCTCGTACTCGCTGCCCGAGTACCAGGCCGTGAACAGCTCGGTGGCGTAGGCGAAGCCCACCAGCATGCCGGTGGTCAGCAGCACCTTGGCCATGTACTCGAAGTGGCGGTCGGTGATGATGCTCTCGAGGTGCATGGCTCTGCGCGTGACCATCAGCAGCGTGATGACCATGGCGAAGCCCGAGAAGACCGCCCCGGCCACGAAATAGGGCGGGAAGATGGTGGCGTGCCAGCCTGGGATGACGCTGGTGGCGAAGTCGAACGAGACGATGGTGTGCACCGAGACCACCAGCGGCGTGGCCAGCCCGGCCAGCAGCAGGCAGGCCTTGTCGTAGCGCTGCCAGGTGTGGGCCGAGCCGTCCCAGCCCAGGCACAGCCAGCCGTAGAGCTTCTGGCGCAGGCCGCTGGCCCGGTCGCGCAGGGTGGCGAAGTCGGGCACCATGCCGAGGTACCAGAACAGCAGCGAGACCGTGAAGTAGGTCGAGATGGCGAAGACGTCCCAGGCCAGCGGCGAACGGAAGTTGACCCACAGCGAGCCGCGGCTGTTGGGGTATGGCAGCGGCCAGAAGGCCAGCCAGGGCCGGCCCATGTGGATCAGCGGAAAGAGCGCCGCGCACATGACCGCGAAGATGGTCATGGCCTCGGCCGCCCGGGCGATCGAGGTGCGCCACTGCTGCCGCAGCAGCAGCAGGATGGCCGAGATGAGCGTGCCGGCGTGGCCGATGCCGACCCAGAAGACGAAGTTGGTGATGTCGAAGCCCCAGCCGACGGTGCGGTTGAGGCCCCACACGCCCAGTCCCTTGTAGATCGTGTAGCCGATGCAGCCCAGGCCCAGCGCCAGCAGCGAGGCGGCCACCAGGAAGGCCGACCACCAGGCCGCACCCGGGCGCTCTTCGAGCGGGGCCGCGATGGCGCGCGTCAGCTCGCCGTAGCTGGGGTCGCGCTGGATCAGGGGCTCGGGCCGGGGCAGGGCGGCCGAGGTCGCGCTCATGCGTGCTCTCCGTGCTTCTCACCCGCGCGCACGCGGGCCAGGTAGGTGACGCTGGGCTCGACCCCCAGCTCGGCCAGCACCTGGAAGGCGCGCGGCCGGGCGCGCAGGAGCGCCAGGGGCCCTTGGGCGTCGCTGGCGTCGCCGAACGTGATGGCCCGGGCCGGGCAGCTCTGCTGGCAGGCCGTCTGCGGCACCGCCGTGGCCGGGTCGCCCTGGGCGCGCGCGGCCAGGCGCGCCGACTGCACGCGCTGGATGCAGAAGGTGCACTTCTCCATCACGCCGCGCGAGCGCACCACCACGTCGGGGTTCAGCACCAGGCGCTCCACGGGCTCCTGGACCTCGTTGTTGAACCAGTTGAAGCGCCGTACCTTGTACGGGCAGTTGTTGGCGCAGTAGCGCGTGCCGACGCAGCGGTTGTAGACCTGCTGGTTGAGGCCGTCCTCGCTGTGCACGGTGGCGGCCACCGGGCAGACCGTCTCGCACGGGGCGTGGCCGCACTGGGCGCAGAGCATCGGCTGGAAGTGGATCCGGGTGGCCTCGCCTTCGCCCTCGAAGTAGCGGTCGAGGCGCAGCCAGTGCATGTCGCGCTGGCGCCGCATCTCGTCCGGGCCGACCACGGCGATGTTGTTCTCGGCCTGGCAGGCCACCACGCAGGCGCTGCAGCCCGTGCAGGCGTCGAGGTCGATGACCATGTGCCAGCGCGGGCCGGGATAGGACTGCTCGGGCCACAGGTCGCGCCCCTTCGGGACGTGCGCGGCGTGGACCGGCTGCTCGTGGCTGGCCACCTCCGGCACCAGCGGCCGCCCGTGGGTCTCGAGGGCCACCTGCATGAAGGGCAGCTCGACGCGCTGGCCGGTCTTCCTCGCGTCGACCGGGAGGCCCGCGCGCGACAGACGGCCGTGCTCGAGCGCGGCCACACGGTAGGCGTTGAGCCCGGCCTGGCCCGCTCCGTAGCCCACCGGCAGCCCCAGGACGCGCGGGTGCTGGCCGGGCAGGACGCGCGCCGGCAGGCTGACGGAGAGGCCGGCCCCCGTCACCTCGAGCACGTCGCCGTCGACGACACCCAGCGCCGCAGCCCGCTCGGGGGCCACGCGCACGCAGGCGGTCCACGAGACGCGCGTGAGCGGGTCGGGCAGCTCGCGCGGCCAGGCGACGTGGGCGCGGCTGCCGTCGCGCAGCGCCACCCCGGCCAGCAGCTCGGCCTCGAGCGCGTCGGCCGACGCGCCGAGGTCGCGCCCAGCCAGCGCCGTCTTCAGAGCCTC
>JBDIBD010000156.1:0-9715 GCA_039812725.1 Vicinamibacteria bacterium
CCAGGCCGCCGCCAGGGCCGCCAGCCCGCCCAGCAGGCTGGCGCGCCAGGCCGGGGCGCGGCCGAGGGGCCCGGGCCCGGCCGGCGTCTCCGATCGACCCTGGTTCTCGAGCATGCTCGCGGCAGTCCTGTGGGGCGCGTGCCGGCCGTCCTGCCCGCGCCGAGTCTACCGCGCCTGCGCACCTCGACGAGGCCGGCCTGCGCTATAGTTCGCGCATGCCGAGCGTCGGCAAGTCGGTCGCGCGCAAGGACGGCTGGGCCAAGGTCACCGGGGCCGCGCGCTACGTCGACGACCTGCGTTTCCCCGGCCTGCTGCACGCCCGCACGGTGCGCGCCACCATCCCCTGCGGCGAGGTGGCGGGCGTGCGCGTCGACGCGCCCGGCTGCGTGGTGGTCGACCACCGCGACATCCCCGGCCGCAACGTGATCGCCATGATCGAGGCCGACCAGCCCTGCCTGGTCGAGCGCGAGGTGCGGCACGTGGCCGAGCCGATCGTGCTGCTGGCCCACGCCGACCGGGAGACCCTGGCGCGCGCCCGGGTCGAGGTCGAGTACCGGAAGCGCGAGCCGCTGCTCGACCCGCGCCTCTCGCGCCAGGCCTTCAAGGAGATCACGATCGAGAAGGGCCGGCTGGCCGAGGGCTTCGCCCGGGCCGACCTGGTGGTCGAGGGCGAGTACTCGACCGGCGCCCAGGAGCAGCTCTACCTCGAGACCAACGGCGTGATCGCCGTCCCGGAGGACGGCGGCGTGACCGTCTACGGCTCGCTGCAGTGCCCGTTCTACGTGAAGAAGTCGCTCGAGGCCGTGCTGGGCCCCGGGCGGCGCGCGCGGGTGGTGCAGCTCGAAACCGGCGGCGGCTTCGGCGGCAAGGAGGACTACCCCTCGATCCTGGCCTGCCACGCCGCCCTCCTGGCGCTCAAGTCGGGCCGCCCGGTCAAGCTGGTGCTCGACCGGGCCGAGGACATGCTGGCCACCACCAAGCGCCACCCCTCGATCGTGCGCCACCGCACGGGGGTGACGAGGGACGGCCGGCTGACGGCCGTCGAGGTCGAGGTGCTGATGGACGCGGGGGCCTACGTGACCCTCAGCCCCGTGGTGCTGTCGCGCGGCACCATCCACGCCACCGGCCCCTACCGCTGCGACCACGTGCGCGTGCACGGCCGGGCGGTCATGACCAACACCCCGCCCAACGGCGCCTTCCGCGGCTTCGGCGCGCCGCAGACCCAGTTCGCGGCCGAGGTCCACATGGACCGCATCGCGGAGGCGCTGGGGCTCGACCCCGTGCGCCTGCGCGAGATCAACGCCCTGCGGCCGGGCGACCGCACCGCCACCGGCCAGGTGCTGGGCCGCGACGCCAGCGCGCTCCTGGCGCTGCGCGAGGCCGTGCGCCGCAGCGACTTCCACCGCAAGCGCAAGGCCTACCCGTCCCAGGGCAAGGGCATCGGCCTGGCGCTCTTCTTCCACGGCTCGGGCTTCACCGGCGGCGGCGAGACCTACCTGGCCTCGCGCGCCTCGCTCGAGCTGACCGAGAAGGGCGCGCGCATCCTGGTGGGCTCGACCGAGATCGGCCAGGGGACGCGCACCATGCACGCCCAGATCGTGGCCGACGCCCTGGGCTGGCCGGTGGAGCGGGTCACGAGCGCCACCCCCGACACCGCTCTCGTCCCCGACAGCGGGCCGACCGTGGCCTCGCGCACCTGCATGGTGGTGGGCAAGCTGCTGGAGCGCGCGGCGCTCGAGATGAAGGCGCGCCTGGGCCGGCTGTCGCCGCGCGCCTACCTGCGCCGCCACGGGCCGCTCGTGGTCACGAAGCAGTACGAGCCGCCCGCGGGCCTGGAGTGGAGCGACCAGACCTACCGCGGCGACGCCTACGGCGCCTACGGCTGGGGCTGCGACGTGGTCGAGCTCGAGGTCGACCCGGCCACGCTCGAGACGCGCCTGCTCAAGACCACGGCCGTCTGCGACGTGGGCAAGGCCATCCACCCGGTGATGGTGGCGGGCCAGATCGAGGGCGGCACGGCCCAGGCCCTGGGCTTCGGCCTGCTCGAGGAGGTGGTCATGCGCGACGGGCGCATGGCCAACGCCCAGCTCACCAACTACATGATCCCGACCTCGCTCGACACGCCGCCGCTCGAGGCGGTGATCCTCGAGAGCCCCTACCCCCACGGCCCCTCGGGGGCCAAGGGGGTGGGCGAGATGCCCATGGACGGCCCGGCCGCGGCCGCCGCCAACGCCCTGCGCCACCTGGGCTTCGACGTGCGCTCGGTGCCGGCCACGCCCGAGCGGCTGCTGGCCTGCCCGCGGCTCCCGGCGCCCGGCGCGAAGAGCAAGGCCCGGCCGCCACGTGCCACCTCGGCCCGCGGCCGGCGGAGGGTCTCGTGAAGTTCACGCTGAACGGGCGCCGCGTCGAGGTCGAGGCCCACCCGCTGGCCCGGCTGCTCGACGTGCTGCGCGAGGAGTGCGGCCTGACCGGCACCAAGGAGGGCTGCGGCGAGGGCGAGTGCGGGGCCTGCACGGTGCTGCTCGACGGCCGGCCGGTCAACGCCTGCCTGGTCCCCTTCGCCCACGCCGAGGGGGCGCGCGTCAGCACGGTCGAGGGGCTGAAGGACCGGCGCCTGCGCGCGGCCTTCGTCGACGAGGGCGGCGCGCAGTGCGGCTTCTGCACGCCCGGCATGCTGATGGCCGCCGCGGCCCTGCCGAAGGGCTTCGACGAGCAGGGCCTGAAGCGCGGCCTGGCCGGCAACCTCTGCCGCTGCACGGGCTACACCGCCATCTACCGCGCGGTGGAGAAGTCCCGCGCGCGCCGCGCCCCGGCCCGGCCGAAGGTCCGCCGCGCGGCCCCGAAGCGCCCCGCCCGACGGAGGAGCGCGTGAGCCTGCCGCTCTCCCAGATGACCCTGCTGCGGCCGCGCTCGCTCGACCAGGCCCTGCGCCTGCTGGGCGAGGAGCCGACGCTGCGGCCGCTGGCGGGCTGCACCGACGTCTACGTGGCGCTGCAGTTCGGCCAGCCCGCCGCCGGGCGCTACCTCGACCTGTGGGGCCTCGACGAGCTGCGCGGCGTGCGCCGCGGGCGCGACGGCCGCCTCGTGCTCGGCGCGCTCTGCACCTGGACCGAGCTGCAGCGCTCGGCCCTGGTGCGGCGCCACCTGCCCATGCTGGCCGCGGCCGCCCGCGAGGTGGGCGGCCCGCAGGTGCAGAACCGCGGCACGCTGGGCGGCAACGTGGCCAACGGCTCGCCCGCGGGGGACGGTCTGCCCGTGCTGGCGGCGGCCGAGGCCACCGTGGTGCTGGGCAGCGCCCGCGGCCAGCGGTGGCTGGCCTTCACCGAGTTCTACACGGGCTACCGGGCCACGCAGCGGCGCCCCGACGAGCTGATCCTGGCCTTCGAGGTCGAGCCGCTCGAGGGCCGGCAGTGGTTCCGCAAGGTCGGCACGCGCGCGGCCCAGGCCATCTCGAAGGTGGTCATGGCAGCGGTGCGCGCGCCGCGGCCGCGCCTGGCCCTCGGCAGCGTGGGCCCCACGGTGCTGCGCCTGCCGAAGACCGAGGCCGCCCTGGCGGCCAGCGCTCCGATGGAGGAGTGCCAGCGCCTGCTGCAGGAAGAGATCGCCCCCATCGACGACGTGCGCTCCACGGCCGCCTACCGCCGCCACGTCTGCTCCGCCCTGCTCGACCGCTTCTGGTCCGAGACCGCCCCGCCCCGCCGCGGGAAGCAGCGGTGAGCGCGCGCGGCCTGTTCGTGGCCCTGGCCGTGCTGGCCGGGGCGGCCTCGGCCCTGCAGGGCGCCACCAACGCCGGCCTGACCGGCCGCATCGGCGTGGCCTCGGCGGTGCTGGTCAACGCCACCGTGCTGCTGCTGGGCGCGCTGCTGTTCTGGGCCTGGTGCGGCGGGCCGACCGGCTTCTTCCCGGCGGGCGTGCCCTGGAACCTCTACCTGGGGGGCCTGCTCGGCTTCACCATCGTGACCGCCATCGCCCTGTCCTTCCCGCGCTTGGGTGGCGCCACGACCATCGCGCTGATGGTCCTGGGACAGGGCTTGATGACGCTGGCCATCGATCACTACGGCCTGCTGGGCATGCCCCGCGACCCGCTCACCCTGGGCCGCCTGCTGGGCATCTGCGCCATGGCGGCCGGGGTCTTCCTGATCCGGCGCTGAGGGTGGCCGACACCTGCCCCAACTGCGCCGCGCCCGTGGCCGAGGGGGCCGCCGAGTGCGGCTACTGCGGCCGGGCCCTGCGACAGCCGACCTCTGACCCGCGACCCCACCCGTCATCCTGAGCGACGCCGTCCGGCTGGGAGCGAAGGATCTCGCGAGTCGTACGGCCCGGGAGATCCTTCGTCGCAGGCCTGGACGGCGGCTCCTCAGGATGACGACGGCGGCTCTCCGCCTCGCCGACCGCGCCGTCGCGGTCCGTACTCGGCATGACGGCGGCCCGGCGGCTCCCGGCTCGACGGCGGCGCTCGGGGTGACGAGCGGCTCAGCCCTTGATGAAGCCCTCGAGCTGCTCGATCTGGAAGCGCTGCTCGTCGAGCACCGCCTTGACCACGTCGCCGATCGAGACCACGCCCACCACGTTGCCCTGGTCCATCACCGGCAGGTGGCGCACGCGCTTCTCGGTCATGAGCGCCATGCACTCCGCGGCCGCGCGCTGGGGGCTCACGCAGACCACCTGGGTGCTCATGATCTCGCGCACCGGCGTGTCGCGCGAGGACTTGCCCTGCAGGACGACCTTGCGGGCGTAGTCGCGCTCCGAGAAGATGCCCACCAGCTGGTCGTGGTCGAGCACCACCAGCGCGCCCACGTTCTTCTCGGCCATGATGTTCAGGGCCTCGAGCACGCTGGTGCCGGGGTCCACCCAGTAGACCTCGGGCTTGCGGTCGAGGATCTGCCGCACCGTCACCATCTCCCCTCCTCCGCGGGCCCCCGCCCGCGCGACGCCTGGAGACGCTCAGGGTGTGGGGCCCATGCTAAGGACTCGCCGCCGGCCGAGCAAGCGCTTTCGGCGGCCCGGCCCGCGGTGTAGGCTCCGGCCAGCATGAGCGCCACCGCGCTGCCGCTCGCGCCGCCCCCGCGCTCGCCCTGGCTGGTCTCGCGCTCGTGGGACCTGTGGGTCTTCGGGGGCTCGGCCGCCCTGGCCTTCGCCCTGCTGGCCTGGGGACGCTGGGGCGGGCTGCTGGCCGGGGAGGTGCCGGCCTGGGCGTTCCTGCTCACGGTCGTGGGGGTCGACGTGGCCCACGTCTGGTCGACCGCCTTCCGGGTCTACCTCGACCCGGAGGAGCGCGCGCGCCGCGCCGGGCTCTACCTGGCGGTGCCGCTGGGCTGCTACGTCCTGGGCGTGCTGCTCTACTCGTCGTCCGGGCAGCTCTTCTGGCGCGTGCTGGCCTACGTGGCCGTCTTCCACTTCGTGCGCCAGCAGTACGGCTGGGTGGCGCTCTACCGCCGCCGCCTGGGGCCCTGCGGGCCGCTCGACCGCTGGCTGGACGACCTGGCCATCTACTCGGCCACGCTCTACCCGCTGCTCTACTGGCACGCCCACCTGCCGCGCGAGTTCGACTGGTTCATCGCCGGCGACTTCATCCCGGGGCTGCCGAAGGGCGCGGCCGACGCGCTGCTGCCGCTGCACCTGCTGATCACGGGGGCCTACGTCCTTCGCCAGGCCCACCTGCTGGCGACCGGCCGGCCGGTGAGCGCGGGCAAGAACCTGGTGGTGGCCAGCACCTGGGCCACCTGGTGGGTCGGCATCGTGGCCTTCGACTCGGACTACGCCTTCACCGTCACCAACGTGCTGGTGCACGGCATCCCCTACCTGGCGCTCATCTGGCACTGGGGCCTGGCCCGCTGGCGCGACCAGCCGGTTGGCTCCGGGCGCTTCTTCACGCCGCGCGCCTGGCCGCTGTACCTGGGCGTGCTGGTGGCCATCGCCTGGAGCGAGGAGTGGCTCTGGGACCGGGCCGTCTGGCACGACCACCCGGGGCTCTTCCCGGGGCCCGACCTGGCCGTCACGACCGGCCTGCTGACCCTGCTCGTGCCGCTGCTGGCGCTGCCCCAGGCCACCCACTACGCGCTCGACGCCTGGATCTGGAAGGTGCGCCCGGAGAACCCCGACCTGCGCCGCCACCTGGGCTTCTGAGGGACCGCCGTCAAGGCCCGCCCGCCGGGCCCGCCGGCTCGCGGGGGTCGAGGCGCGCGAAGATGGCGATCTCCGGATCGGCCACCGACAGGCTGCCGTCACCTGCGAGGGCCGCGAGGTCGGCGCTCAGCGGCCAGGGCACCGGCTGGCGATGGCGCCAGGCCAGGACGTACCCGGCCCGCCCGCTGGCCAGGCAGTCGAAAAAGTCGCCGGAGGCGTCCCGGGTGCGGTTGGCATTCGCCTCGTCGACGTTGAAGACCACCAGGCGCGGCCGTATCCGGCGCAGCTCGCCCGCGTCCGGACGCAGGCTGCGCACGTGCAGCCCGAGGGTCCGGGGCAGGTATTTCCAGGCTCCGACGAAGCCCACGCGCGTTCCCGGCGGCGAGTGCTCGGCCAGCCAGCGCTCCGCGGCATAGCGCGTGTCGCGTGCCAGGTAGAGCCCCGTCTCCAGCGCCCGGGTGACGCTGAACAGCGCCAGGCCCGTGGCCAGGGCCCAGGCCAGGCGGCGGACGGCCGCCCGCGGGCTCGCCAACCAGCGCGCCCACAGGCCCGCGCCGAAGACGGCCAGCAGCAGGGCGAGCGGCAGAACGAAGCGGTCGTAGACGTAGTAGATCGCCAGCAGGAACGTGAGCACGTACGAGGCCCCCGTGGCGAGCAGCAGGAGCTCCCCTGGCCGGCGCGTGCGACGGGCCACCGCGCAGGCCACTCCCGCCAGCCCGAGCAGGAGGGCGGGCCAGCCCAGCGTGGCCTCGAGCAGCCGAAGCGTGGCCAGCAACAAGCCCGCCGTGCCGGCCAGGTCGCGGTTGAAGGACTGGTAGGGCTGGCTGCCCGGTCCCAGCAGGAGGCCCACGTGACCCGCGAAACCGTCGAAGTTCCCGGGCAGGCCGTGCACGAGGGCGAAGACCAGGAGCGCGGCGGCGGCCGGCGCCAGCGCCCGGCGAGCGTCGAGCGCGCCCCGGCGGTGGAGCAGCCAGAGCCAGACCGGCCAGCCGAGCAGATAGAGCCCGTAGGCCTGGTCCTTGGTCGTGACGGCCAGCGCCGCCGCCAGGCCGAAGCCCACTGCGTCGCGCCAGCCGGGCCGTTCGAGCGACCTCAGGCCGAACCACAGGGACAGTGCCCACCAGAAGAGGTACGGGACGTCGAGCGTCGCGAGGCGCGCGTGAAAGCCGAGCGTGGGCATGCCCGTGAACACCACTGCCGCCAGCAGTCCCGCGCGGCCCCCGTACAGCCGCCCGGCGCAGAGCGAGAGCAGCGCGGCGGTCCCGGCGCCCATGAGCAGGCTGACCAGCCGGCCGGCCTGCGCCAGCTCCGTGTGGGCCGCCTCCGGCAAGGGGTTCCGCGCCGGGACGTGGTCGAGCCGCAGGATCAGCCGGTCCAGCAGGCCGAGCAGACGGTAGTGCAGCGGCGGGTAGCGCTCGCACCAGCCGCCGCCGAAGCCCGCCTCCACGGCCCGCATCACGTCGCCGGGCAGCAGCTCGTCCCCGGCCCAGCCCGTGAAGCTGGGCAGGCCCCAGCCGAGGCTCCAGGCGTGCAGGAGGACGAACAGCAGGGCCGGCGGCAACGCCTGGCACAGGCCCCGGCGTGCTCCGGTACCAAGGTGGCGATCCGCGCGCCCTGGTTCCTTCACGCCCGCGACGCTAGCGAACGCCCGTTGGGCGGTCAAGAGCTCTCCGCGGCCTCCCCTCGACGGGACGCCGGTCGCGCACGGCCTGCGCGGCAACACGGCGGCGGTAGATGGCGATTTCGGGGCTGGCCCAGGAGAGGTTGCTCCGGCCGCTCAGCGCTTCCAGGTCGGCGCGCATCAGCCAGCTGACGGGCGTGCGCCAGCGCCAGGCCAGCTCGTACCCCAATTGGCCAGACTGCAGCCGTGCGAAGAAGGGCGCCTCGCGGTCCGTGGCACGGACCAGCCCGACCTTGTCGAGGTTGCACACCACGTACAGGGGCCGCAGGCGGAGCAGCTCCGGCTCCTCCGGCGGGAGGCTGCGCACGCGCAGGCCGCGGCCCCGTGGCAGGTCGCGCCAGGCTCCGACCAGCCCGAGCCGCTCGCCCGCCGGCGTGTGAGCGAGGAGCCAGCTCTCGGCGGCGTAACGGGTGTCGTGAGCCAGGAAATCCGCTGTAGACAGGGCCCGCGCCACAGCGAGGCCCACCAGCGCACCGACCAGGGCTCGGGCCAGGCCGCGCTGCCAGCGGACGCGGCCGCCGAGCCCGCGCTCCAGCAGGCCGGCGGCGAAGACGGCCAGCAGGATGCCGAGCGGCAACACGAAACGGTCGTAGACGTAGAGGATCGCCAGGAGGAACGTCAGCACGTAGGACGCGCCGCTCGCGAGCATGAAGAGCTCCTCCCCACGCAGCCGCCGTGCCACCGCCCACCCCACGGCCCCCAGCGCGAGGCAGAAGGCCGGCCAGCCGAGCGTCGCCGACAACTGGCCGAGGATCGCGTCGACGAGGCCCAGCATTCCCGGGAGGTCGCGGGAAAAAGCCTGGAACGGCTGGCTGGCCGGCCCCAAGACCAGGCTGAGATGGCTGCGGAAGCCGCTCGCATTCGCAACCAGGCGGTGGGCGACGGCGAAGGCCCAACCGGCCGCGGTGAGCGAGCCCAGAGCCTGGGCCGCACGCACGGGTGCTCGCCGGTTCAGCAGCCAGATCCAGGCCGGCCAAGAGAGGAGGTAGAGGCCGTAGGCCTGATCCTTGGTGGCCACGGCCGCCGCGGCGGCCAGGCCGTAGCCCAGCCACTCGGCCCAGCCGGGTCGGCTGAACGCGCGCAGGCCGAACCACAGCGACAGGCTCCACCAGAAGAGGTAGGGGACGTCGAGCGTCGCCAGCCGGGCATGGAAGCCCAGTGTCGGCATGCCCGTGACGAGCAGCGCGGCCAAAGCACCGGCCCGCGCTCCGTAGAGGCGCCCGGCGCAGAGCGAGACGAGAGCCACCGTTCCGGCACCCATCAGGAGGCTCACCAGGCGGCCGGCCAGCGCGAGCTCGCTGTGGACGGGCTCGGGCAGCGGGTTGTGGGCCGGCGTGTCCCGCAGCCGCAGGATCAGCCCGTCGACCAGGCCGAGGACGCGGTAGTGCAGCGGCGGGTAGCGCTCGTGCCAGCCTCCGCCGAAGCCGGACTCCAAGCCGCGGACCACGTCGCCGGGCAGCACCTCGTCGGGCGCCCAGCCCGTGGAGCTGGGCAGGCCCCAGTCGAGCGCGCGCCCGTTGAGCACGAGGAAGACGAGCGCCAGCAGCAGGGCCTGGCGCAGGCCGCCCCGGCCGAGGCCGTCGCTTGGCCCAGTTTCTGGCACGCGCCGACACGCTAGCCCCCCTCTCCGGACGCGTCAAACCCCGCCATCGCTGCACCGCGCCCGATCTGCCACGCCACGTGGTCCCCGGCACACGCCCGGCCGCGGCGGCCCGCGATCGGTTCCCTTCCTGCAAGTAGCTCTGGAGACGCCACATCGCGCCGAGGCCGCCGGCCGCCGCCGGCCCGGCATCGGACTTGCCCCTGCAGCGCGCGAAGGCACGCAGGAGGCACGCGATGAGCGGCAAGGGACGCGGACGCTGGAGCCGGCTGGCGGGAATGGCGCTGGCGCTTTGGGCCACGGCGCTC
>JBDIBD010000157.1:0-9700 GCA_039812725.1 Vicinamibacteria bacterium
CGCGAGGCGGCCGTCCCCGGCCAGCGCTCGGCCGAGGCGGCCGTGGACATGGCGCTGCACGACCTGGCCGGCCAGCGCCTGGGGGCGCCGCTCTTCGAGCTGCTGGGCCTCGACCCGGCCCGGGCGCCGCTGACCTCCTTCACCATCGGCATGGACACGCCCGAGGTGGTGGCGGCCAAGGTGCGCGAGGCGGAGGGCTACCCGATCCTCAAGGTCAAGCTGGGCTCGCCCGACGACCGCGAGATGCTGGCGGCCGTGCGCGACACCACCGACCGCACCCTGCGGGTCGACGCCAACGAGGGCTGGACCCTCGAGACGGCCGGGGAGCGGCTGGAGTGGCTGGCGAAGCTGGGGGTGGAGTTCGTCGAGCAGCCCCTGCCGGCCGACCGCATCGAGGAGACGCGCGCCCTGCGCCGCCGCTCGCCGCTGCCCTTCGTGGCCGACGAGAGCGTGCACACGGCGGCCGACATCCCGCGCCTGGCCGGGGCCTTCGACGGCATCAACATCAAGCTCATGAAGTGCGGCGGCATCGGCGAGGCCCTGCGCATGATCGCGGTGGCGCGGGCCCACGGGATGAAGGTCATGCTCGGCTGCATGATCGAGAGCTCGCTGGCCATCGCCGCGGCGGCCCACATCTCGCCGCTGGTGGACACCGCCGACCTGGACGGGCACCTGCTGATCGACAACGACCCCTTCGTCGGGCCGCTGGTGCGGGCCGGCCAGGTGATCCTGCCCGAGGGCCCGGGCCTGGGGGTCGCGCCCCGGACCTGACGCCGGGCAGCAAGAAGCCCGTCCCGCGCGAGCGGGACGGGCCGGGGACGGCAGAGGGGCTAGTTGGCCGCCACCGTGGTCGAGCTGGCCACCAGGAATCCGGCGCTGCCGCCGGCCACCTGGACGCGCTCGAAGTCGATCGCGTACTTGGTGTAGTTGGCGACGGCGCGGATCTCGTTGACCTCGGCGTCGGCCAGGTCGCGCTGGGCCTGGGTCACCAGGAAGCTCGTGGACATGCCCGCGGCGAAACGCTTCTCCTCGGCCTCCAGGCGCCTCTGCGCCAGGGTGCGGGCGGCGCGGGTGGCCTCGACGCTCTTGTAGCCCGCCTCGAGGTTCCGGGCGGCCGTGCGCACCTCGGCCACCACGTTGAGCTCGAGGCGCTTCATGGCGGTCTCGGCCTGCTCCTTCGAGAGCCGCGCGCGCGCCTCGTTGCCCTTGGCCGTGCGGTTGCCGAGCGGCACGGAGACCTTCATGCCCACGACCCAGTTGGGGTAGTTGAAGCCGAAGGCGTCGCCGGCGGCGTCGCCGTAGCCGCCCGGGATGGTGTCGATCACGGGGCCGCCCAAGCCGTCTCGGACCAGGGTCGTGCCACCGACGCCGCTGCCCGAGTAGGAGGCCACCAGGTCGACGGCGGGCAGCAGCTGGTTCTTCGCGAAGCGCAGGCTGGCGTCGCTGCGCTCCAGTCCCTTGCGGGCGGCCAGCACGTCGGTGCGGCCCTGCAGGGCGGTGCGGATGGCGGCCTCCACGTCGATGCTCGGTGGCGCGGCCGTGGGGCGCTCCGTCGGCACGATGCGGGTGGCCCAGATGGCGGGGTCGTTGGCGGGCGAGAGGGTCTGCTTCAGGTTGTCCTGCACCGAGGCCAGCAGGGCCTCGGCCTGGATCACGCCCTCGGCCCGGCTGGCCACCTCGGCCTCGGCCTCCACCACGTCCAGCGGCGCCAGGGTGCCGACCTTGACCTTGATGCGATTCTCGGACAGCAGCTTCTCGGCCAGGGCCAGGCTCTTGCGCTTGGCCTCGAGGTTGTCGACCGCGAAGCTGATGTCGTAGTACTGCTTCTTGGCCAGCGCCACGGTGTTGGTGACCACCTGCCGGAACTGCTCGTCGGAGATCTCGCGGGTCAGCTTGGCCACGCGCAGGTTGGTCCGCACCGAGTCGGTCCTCAGGTTGCGCGCCAGGGGCTGGGTCAGGGCGGCGCCGATGGTGGCGGCGTAGCTGGGGTTGAAGGTCGAGAAGACGCTGGTGGTGTCCTGCTTGCTGTTGAGGTAGTCGAGGCGCAGGCTGCCGCCGGTGGAGAGCAGCTTGCTCGCCCCGAAGTCGAAGGTCCAGGTGTCGGTGTCGACGGTGTCGCCCCCCGAGAAGGCGTTGCGGGCCTGCGAGGTGTTCGAGTTGGTGTTGACGTCGCCCGTCAGCACCACGTCGTAGGAGCCCTCGATGCTCTTCACGTCGGCCGCGTCGATCTCGGGCGAGTAGCGCTGCACGGCGATGTCGGTGTTGTTCTTCAGGGCGCGCTCGACCACGTCGGCCAGCGACAGCTCCAGGACGGGCTCGGTCCCGGCGGCGGCCGGCGTCTGGGCGGCGGCCGGCAGCGCCGTGGCGGCGGCCAGCGCGGCCGCCAGCGTCAGGCGGGCAATCTTCATGGACAGGTGACCTCCAGGCGGAGCACGCCTCCGCCGCGCGGCGATTATAGCCCCCGGCCCCGGCGCCGGGCGGCGCTCACAGGGTCAGGACGTTCCGGCCGGGACAAAAGATCCACGAAGACCGGCGGAAAAGAAAGAGGGGGGCCGCCTGGGCGGCCCCCCGGGGATCCGTCGGCCGGCCTAGTTGAACCGGTAGCGGAACTGGAACTGCAGGCGGTACACGTCGCTGATGCTGGCGGTCTGCTCCAGGGACTTGCTCATGAGCTGCCCGTTGACCACGCGCAGGCGGTAGGTGGCCCGGCCCGCCGAGTCGACGCCGGGGTTGGTCAGGGGCTGGCTGTTGACCAGCCGCTGGCCCACGCCCCAGTCCGAGTTGAGCAGGTTGCCGAAGTTGAAGACGTCCAGTCGGAAGTCCAGCTCGTGGCGCTTGCCGGCGATGTTCCTGGCCAGCTCCTGGGTCAGGCTGACGTCCGTGCGCCAGACCATCGGCAGGAAGAAGCCGCCGCGCTCGGCGTACTCGCCGCGGTGCTTGCTCAGGTAGGGATCCTGGGCGATGTAGGCGTCCCAGGCCGCGGCCTGCTGGGCCGAGGTGTAGGTCACGCCGCCCGAGGTGAAGGTCTGGAAGTTCATCTCGGACTGGTCGCGGTGGATGTAGATCAGGTCGTTGTTGGTGCTGCCGTCGCCGTTCAGGTCGCCCGAGAAGGCGTAGCTGGCGTTGCCGTTGGTGTAGCCCTCGAGGAAGAAGCTGACCGAGGTGCCGCCGAACTTGAAGAACTCCCAGCGGTAGGAGCCCGTGGTGAAGAAGCGGTGGCCCGGCGAGGCGGTCGAGTAGGCGACCGGCGCAAGGTTCGGGTCGCCCGAGATCTGGTTGCCGGTCCAGGAGCCCGAGGCGATCGAGCCCGGGTCGACGGTGTTGCGGGCCTTGCCGTAGCCGTAGGCGGCCTTCAGGAAGCCGGCCTTGAAGGCCTTCTCGAGGGCCACGGAGGCGTGCCACGACTCGCCCTCGCTCTGGTTCTTGAGGACGATGGCGCTGCTGACGGCCGAGTTGATGCGGTTGCTGGTCCAGCGCGGCCGGTTGTCGGCGCCGACGAAGCTGGTCTGGGCCGCGGGCAGGTTGGCGTTGATGTAGTAGATCCCGTTGACGTCGCGGTTGTAGATGAACTCGGCCGTGCCGACCAGGCCCCAGGCCAGGCGCTGGTCGACGGCGAAGTTGCTGCGCCAGACCTGCGGGAACTTGAACTTGGGGTCGGTCAGGGCCAGCTCGTAGGTGGAGGCCGGCGCGCCCGTGACGTTGGTGGGCTTGTAGCGGTCGATGTTGGGGTTGAAGGGCCGCGCCTTGGTGTTGTCGAGCTGCTCGAAGCCCGTCAGCACGCCCGTGTTGCCGACCTGGTTGGAGATCCAGACGTAGGCCGGCGGACCGGTGAAGACGCCCGTGCCGCCGCGCAGCTGGGTCTTGCGGTCGCCGGTCAGGTCGTAGTTGAAGCCCACGCGCGGCGACCAGAGGATGTTGGCGTCGGGCAGCTTGGCCGTCTGGTACTGGACCGGCTGGCCGTCCTCGTCACGGAAGGTCAGGCTGTCGGCGTTGGTGTTCTGGAAGCCGGTCTCCTTGAAGAACGGCACGTCGAAGCGCACGCCGGCCGTGACCTTCAGCTGCTTGCTGACGTTCCACTCGTCCTGGGCGTAGAAGCCCGTGTACCAGACGTCCAGCGGCTGCAGGGGCTTCTCCTGGCCGGGGATGTTGTTCCAGCGCACCTGGAAGCGGCGCAGCGTGACGGGCGAGGTGGTGCGGTTGGGGTTGGCCAGGTAGTCACGGGCGTCGGTGTAGAAGTCGGCCAGCGAGTTGTAGACGTAGACGCTCTGCGAGCCCGGGAAGAACACGTTCTCGGACTCGTAGTGCTGGGCCGTGGCGCCGAAGGTGATGCCGTGGTTGCCACGGTACATCGTGAAGCTGTCCTGGATCTGGAAGGTGTTGTAGCGCAGCTCGTTGTTGGGGGTGAAGGGCTCGAACCCGAAGGAGGTGTAGACCGAGCCGCCCTCCAGGATGTCGACGAACGGGAACAGCTCGCCCACGTAGCCGCGGCTCTCGTCCTGCTTGGTGTAGCCGACGATCAGGTTGTTCGAGGAGTTCGTGCCGATGATCGCGTTCCACTCGCCGATCATGGACTTGATGTTCTCCTGGATCTTGTAGTTCGAGGCCTGGAAGTTGAGGCCGGTGGTGTTGCTGCGGCGCGTGCCGAAGCCCAGCGAGCTGGAGTTCGAGAGCAGCACGTCCGTGTCCGAGTCGAGCTGGTTGTAGCGCAGCGTGATCTTGTTGCGGTCGTTCAGGTTGTAGTCCACCTTGAACAGGTAGCGGCGGGCCGGGGTCTCGAAGTCGTAGTCCTGGTAGGGGCCGGTCTCGTAGTTGAAGTTGCTGGCCAGGAACGCGCTCAGGGCGTCGAGGTCGGAGGCCTTGACGCGCGTGATGTTGCCGCCCACGGGCTCGCTGCCGCTGTTGGCGCGGAAGGTCGTGCCCGGCTGGGTGTAGTTCTCGTCCTCGGCGCTGGCGAAGAAGAACAGCTTGTTCTTGACGATCGGGCCGGAGACCCAGCCGCCCAGCTTGTGGAAGTCGAACGTGCCCGGGTTGAAGGCCTGGTCCTTGGCCTTGTCGCCCACCAGGCTGTTGTCGCGCATCCAGTAGTAGGCCGAGCCGCTGAACTCGTTGGCGCCGCTGCGCGTGATGCTGTTGACGCCGGCGCCGACGAAGTTGCCCTGGCGCACGTCGTAGGGGGCGATGTTGACCTGCACGGCCTCGATCGCGGCCATGGCGATCGGCGCCACGCCCGTGCGGTCGCCGGGGGAGCCGGCCAGGCCGAAGGAGTTGTTGAAGTAGGAGCCGTCCACCGTGATGTTGTTGAAGCGGTTGTCGGAGCCCACGAAGGAGCCGCCGAACGGGCCGCCGGTGTACTGGGGCGTCAAGCGCGTGAAGCCGTCCAGGCGGTCGGTGAAGTTGGGCAGGGCGTCGATCTTGTCGCGGCTGACCGAGGTGGCCGCGCCCGTGCGGTCGGAGCTGAAGACCGAGTCGGCCTGGGCCGTGACCACGACCTCCTCGGTCACGGTGGCGGGGCTCAGGGCCAGGTTCACGTCCTGGGCCACGCCCAGGGTCAGGAACACGTCCTTGACCGAGCCCGGGGAGAAGCCCGTCAGCGTGGCCGTGATCAGGTACGGGCCGCCGACGCGCATGCCGGGGATCGAGAAGCGCCCGTCGGAGCGGGTGATGGTCTCGTACTTCGTGCCGGAGGGCTGGTGGATCGCCACCACCGTGACGCCGGGTGCGGGCAGCTTCTGGGGATCGGTCACGACGCCGTCGATCGAGCTCGTCGTGACGCCCTGGGCGTGCGCGGGGCCGGCGAGCCAGCCCAGGGCGCACAGCGCGACCAGGGCCAGAGTCCATCTAAGGGCAAGGCTGGTTCTCATGACTGTTCTCTCTCCATGCAACTGGCGGTGGACGGGACGTGTCCGCGGGACGGCGGGTCGGCCCCCCCCTCGACGACGCGAGTCGGCCTTTGCGGCAGCGTGTCCCTCCAGGGGGATCTCCGAAGTGCTGGTGTCCAAGACGATGGCGTCCGGATATGGCGGGGATCCTACCTCCCGGCCAATTCCCGAGTCAACGCGGGTATAATCCCCCTGCCCCGTGGAGCGCCCGTGATGAAAGTGCTGCTTTCCCATGACACCCTGCAGGCGCGGGTGGTCGAGATGGGCCGCCAGATCGCCCAGGACTACGCCGGCCGCGAGCCGCACCTGATCTGCGTGCTCAAGGGTGCCTGCTCGTTCATGACCGACCTGGCCCGGGCCATCGAGCTGCCCCTGACCCTGGACTACATGGCCGTCTCGTCCTACGGCTCGGCCACGCGCAGCTCCGGAGAGGTGCGGCTGGTCAAGGACCTCGACCAGGGGCTCGACGGCCGCGACGTGATCGTGGTCGAGGACATCGTCGACACGGGGCTGACGCTCAACTACCTGCTGAACGTGCTGCGCCAGCGCGGCCCCCGCACCCTGCGGGTGGCGGCGCTGCTGTCCAAGCCCTCCCGGCGCCTGGTGCAGATCCCGGTCGACTACGTGGGCTTCACCATCGACGACCACTTCGTGGTCGGCTACGGCCTCGACTACAACGAGAAGTACCGCAACCTGCGCGACATCGTCGTCTACGGCCCCTGAGCCGACCGGCTGTACAGTCCGCAGCCCGGGCGCGTCTTCGTGGGGCCGGCCTGACGCTGGTTCCGGGCGCTGTACAGCTCCGCAGCTCGGGTGAGTCTGCGTGGGGCCAGCCTGGCGCTGGTTCCGGGCGCTGGGCTTCCGTCAGCTGAGTCTGGGGGGCTTCGCGCCCCCAGACCCCCCTACGAACCTAGAGGTGGCCCGCGTCGAAGGGCTCCGGGAACAGGGCGGAGAGCCGGACGCTGCGGACGGCGCGGCCCTGGGCGTCGGCCATGTGCACCAGCAGGTCGCCGCAGAACTCCCACAGGATCTGGCGGCAGGGGCCGCAGGGCGGGGTGGTGCGCTTCGAGCGGGCCACCACGGCGATCTCGCTGAAAGGGCCCAGGCCCTCCGAGACGGCCTTGAAGACCGCCACGCGCTCGGCGCAAAGGGTCAGGCCGTAGGTGGCGTTCTCGATGTTGCAGCCGGTCACGATCTCGCCACGAGCCGTGCGCAGGGCGGCCCCCACGGCAAAGCCCGAGAAGGGGGCGTGGGCCCGGCGGCGGGCCTGCCGGGCGTAGCGCACCAGCTCCCTCACCGCTGCGGCGTCGGGCGGGGCCTCGGCCGGGCGTCTCTTCACGGCAGCGCCGCGCATTCCTGGACGATGCGCGCCAGCACGTCCAGCAGGGAGCTCTTGACCTTCTCGCCCACCTCCAGGACCTCGCGGTGGTCGAGCGGTTTCTTGCTGACGCCGGCGGCCATGTTGGTCAGGCACGACAGCCCCAGCACGCGCAGCCCCATGTGGCGGGCCACGATGGCCTCGGGGACGGTCGACATGCCCACCGCGTCGGCCCCCACGGCGCGGGCCATCTTGATCTCGGCCGGGCTCTCGTAGGACGGGCCGGTGAAGGCGATGTAGACCCCGCTGCGGCAGGTCACGCCCACCTTCCAGCAGGCCTTCTCGGCGATCTGGCGCAGCTCGGGGTCGTAGACCGCGCTCATGTCCGGGAAGCGCGGCCCCAGCTCGTCGAGGTTGGGGCCGATCAGCGGGTTGCCGCCCATGTGGTTGATGTGGTCCGAGATGATCATCAGCTCGCCGGGCTTGTAGTTGACGTTGACGCTGCCGGCGGCGTTGGTCAGCACCAGGCTCTTCACGCCCAGGCGGCCCAGCACGCGGGCCGGGAAGGCCACCTGCTGGAACGAGTAGCCCTCGTAGTAGTGCACCCGGCCGGCCATGACGGCCACCGGGACGCCGTGGGAGAGGCCCACCACCAGCTCGCCCTTGTGGCCGACCGCGGTCGAGACGGGGAAGTGCGGGATCTCGCCGAAGGGGATGTGGGTGGCGCGCTCCAGGGTCTGGGCGAAGGCCCCCAGCCCCGAGCCCAGCACCATGCCGACCTTCGGCTCCAGGGGGCTGCGCGAGCGGATCAGCCGCACGGCCTCCTCGATCTGCGCCAGGATGCGGGCGCCGCCGCCGGTCTCGTTCACAGCAGGGCCCCCGCGATGCAGGCCGTCATGAAGTTGGCGAAGGTGCCGGCCAGCAGGGCCTTGAGGCCCAGCCGGGCCAGGTCGCTGCGGCGCTCGGGCGCCAGCGCGCCGATGCCGCCGATCTGGATGCCGATCGAGCTGAAGTTGGCGAAGCCGCACAGGGCGTAGGTGGCGATGGTGAAGGTGCGCGGGTCCAGGCTGGCCTTCAGCGCGCCCAGGTCCTTGTAGGCGATCAGCTCGTTCAGCACCATGCGCTCGCCCAGCAGGTTGCCGATCACGGTGGCGTCCTTCCAGGGCACGCCCATGGCCAGGGCCAGCGGCGCGAAGGCCGTGCCGAGGATGGCCTCGAGGCTCAGCCCGACCTTGCCGAGCAGCAGGTTGACCAGCGCCACCAGGGCCAGGAACGAGATCAGCATGGCCGCCACGTTGATGGCCAGCTGCAGGCCCTCGCCGGTGCCGCGCGCGGCGGCCCCGATGATGTTGGCGTCGATCTTCTCGTGCTTGACGGTCACGTGGCCGGCCGTCTCGGGCTGGCCGGTCTCCGGCACCATCATCTTGGCCAGCAGGATCGTCCCCGGCGCGGTCATGATCACCGCCGCGAGCAGGTGCTTGGCCTCGATGCCGAAGGCGATGTAGGCCCCCATGATGCCGCCGCTGACGTGGGCCATGCCGGCGGTCATGATGCACATCAGCTCGGACTGGGTCATGCGGTTCAGGAAGGGCCGGATGGTCAGGGGCGCCTCGGTCTGCCCCATGAAGATCGAGGCGGCCACGTTCAGGCTCTCGGCCCCGCTGGCGCCCATGAGGTGGGTCATGGCGCGCGCCACCAGGCCCACGATGAACTGCATCACGCCCAGGTGGTAGAGGATGGCGAAGGTGGCCGCCACGAAGATGATGGTGGGCAGCACCTGGAAGGCGAACACGAAGCCCAGCGGGCCGCCCGCCCCGCCCTTGGCGCCCAGCGCCCCGAAGACGAAGGACGAGCCCACGAAGGACAGCTCCAGCACCCGGGTGATCTTGGCGCCGACCCAGGCGAACAACTCCTGGCCGACCTGCGTCTTGAGGACGAAGAGCGCCAGCAGCACCTGCAGGCCCAGGCCCCAGGCCACCGTGCGGAGGCGGATGGCCTTGCGGTCGGTCGAGAGGGCGTAGGCGATGCCCAGGAAGACCAGCAGTCCAAACAGCGAGAAGAGGCGTTCCATCGGCGTTTTTCTGACCTCCGCGGGGCGGTGAGCGGCCTCAGTCGAGCACGGCGCGAATGAGGGGCGTCATGGGGCGGGCCTCTTGCGAGATCTCGAAGGCGGCCCGCAGCCGCTCGAGGCAGGGCGCCAGGCGGCGCTCGTCGTTGTAGTGCACGCTGGCCAGCGGCTCGCCGGGCAGGACCAGGTCGCCGACCTTCTTGTGGAGCACCAGGCCCACGGCCGGGTCGATGCGGCTGTCGACCGTCTCGCGGCCGGCGCCCAGGACCATGGCGGCGTGTCCCACCGCGCGGCAGGCGATGCGGGTCACGCGCCCCTCGCGCTCGGCCGTCAGCTCGGCCGTGCGGGCCGCCCGCGGCAGCAGGCCGGCGTCGTCGCCGCCGCGCGGCTCGCCGCCCTGCAGGGCGATCACCTCGCGGAAGCAGCGCAGCCCGG
>JBDIBD010000158.1:0-9682 GCA_039812725.1 Vicinamibacteria bacterium
AGGTCTATGGCAACATGTTCCATGGCTAGCCCTTGTTTGCGCCCTAGAGCGCGTGTTTCTCTTGTGGGACAAGAATGTCACCACGCGAGGGCTAGCCGCTTCATCCCATCTGAGCGACGCCATCGAGCCTGGAGCGAAGGATCTGCCGGGCCTTGCAGCCCGCGAGATCCTTCGTCGTCGATCTGGACGGCGGCGACTCAGGATGACGAAGACGTTTCTCGACCTCGCCGACCGCACCGTTGCGGTCCGGACTCAGGATGACGACAGCGTTTCCTGGCCTCGCCGACCGCGGCCGGTCCGCCGGCCGCGCTAGAACGCCTCCTGGACGGCGAAGTACACCGCCCTCGAGCCCGACTTGCCCCATCCGACGTCGAAGCACAGGTTGGTCTGCGAGCGCTTGTTGAGCATCACCCGCAACCCGACCCCGGCGCCGGTCGCGAACTCGTCGAACAGTTCCTCCCCGGCGTCCTCGTTCTCGAGCGTCTGGGTGTTGAGGAAGGCCACCAGGCCGAACAGGCCGTTGCCGGTCACGGTCCAGCGGTACTCGACCTCGCCGTACACCAGGCTCTTGCCGCGGAAGCGGCCCTGCGGGTAGCCGCGGCCCGCGCGCGCGTAGGTGTCCATCCCGGTGGCCGGCAGGTCGAGGTAGGGGGCCACCCCCGAGGTCACGAAGTCCCCGGCCAGCCAGAAGGCCAGCTTGTGGCGGGCGTCCGGCGTCAGCCGCAGGTAGGTCCTGGCGTCGTAGCTGACCTGCTCCCAGTTCGAGTCGCCGCCCAGGAAGCCGTCGAAGTACGACTGGTAGGCGAGATCGGCGTAGAAGCCCCGGCTGGGGTTGATGGCCCCGTCGCGCGTGTCGAGCAGCGCGTGCAGGCTGTAGCCGGCCGAGCTCTGCGAGGCCGGGTCGAAGCCGTAGCGCTCGGAGTAGGCAACGTACGGCGAGCCGGCCCAGGCATCCGAGGCGGCCTCGTCGAGCGGCCGGACGTCCGAGTGGTTGCTGTAGCGGAAGCCCGCCCCGAGATAGAGGTTGCGCCCGACCTGCTTGAAGAGCGTCTCGTAGAAGCGGTAGTAGTCGTACTTCTGATCGACCGCGGCGGTCTCCGTCGTGCCCGTGCCGAGGCCGTAGGTCTTCTGCGAGGTCCAGTACAGGCGGTTGTCGCCCCTGAAGTGCCAGCGGTTCCGGAGCGCCGAGGTGTTGAGCTTGGCGTTGACGAGCAGCTGCTCCTTGGTCGTGGCGGTCACGCTGGCCACGACGGAAGAGATGCGGGTGCTGGCCGGGTAGCCCCTGTAGAAGGCCACGTTCCCCGCCAGCCCGATGCCGAAGCCGCTGGTCGGGGCGTAGGTGACCACCGGCGCGGCGGCGACCATCCGCCTCTTGTACTCCTCGGGCCCGGGCGGCGGGGGCGGCGGCTTGTGACGCAGGTCGCGCAGCACGTCGAAGACGTCCCGGGTGGGAAGGAGCACGTCCCCGGCCCCCTGGCTGGCGGCCTCGTCCGGCGCGGCCTCGTCCGGCGCCGGCGGCGGCTCCTGGGCGGCAGCGCTGGCGATGGCGCCCAGGGTCCAGGCCACGAGGACCACAGCCGCTTTCGGTCTCAACTCGACCTCCTGGCCAGGGCGCTCCCGGCGCCCGCCTCAAGACTACCCGATCCAGCTCGCCGCCAGCTGCATCCCGTCTTCGCCGGCAGCCGCAGCCGCGGACACCCGCGCCTCAGGGCTGGAGCATCGCGCGCGACAGCATGCCGCCCGAGACGTTCCGGGCCCTGAACCCGCCCTGGAGAAGGATGCGCGTCGCGTTGTGGGCGCGCACCGCCGAGCGGCAGACCACCAGGATCTCCTGGTCGCGGGGCAGCTCGCCCAGCCGGTCGCGCAGCTGGGGCAACGGGATGTTGAGCGCCCCGGGGACGGACTCGGCCTCGAGCTCCGGAGGGTTGCGCACGTCGAGGAGAAAGCCCTGTCCGACGCTCCCCCAGTGCGCGATCGGCATGTCGCCCCGCAGCACGTTCGCGCCGACCATGCCCGCGAAGTTGACGGGGTCCTTGGCGCTGCCGAAGGGCGGCGCGTAGGCGAGCTCCGCCTCCTCCAGGTCGTAGACCGTGGCGCGCATCTGGATCGCCATCGCGAAGGCGTCGATGCGCTTGGCCACGCCCTCCTCCGAGATCACCTGCGCGCCGAGCAGGCGGCCGTCCGACTTCCGGAAGAGCACCTTGATCGCCATCTGCCTGGCGCCGGGGTAGTAGCCCGCGTGGGAGCTCGGGAAGAGGTAGGCCTTCTCGTAGTCGGTCTGCCCGAGCCGCCGGAGGAGCTTCTCGCTCGCGCCGGTCTGGCCGATCTCGCCCTCGAAGACCTTGCAGATCGAGGTGCCCTGCGTGCCGCGGTAGCGCGAGTCGCGGCCCGCGATCACGTCCGCGGCGATGCGGCCCTGGCGGTTGGCCGGGCCGGCCAGCGGGATCAGCGCCCACTGCCCGGTGACGCAGTCGCGCACCTCGACCGCGTCGCCCACGGCCAGGATGTCCGGGTCGCTGGTGCGCATGTGCTCGTCGACGCGGATGCCCCCGAGCTGGCCGATCTCGAGCCCGGCCGTCCTGGCCAGGGCGGTCTCGGGCCGCACGCCGATGGCGAGGATCACGACCTGCGCGGGATGGGCCTTCCCGGAGGCCGTGAGGACCTCGAGCGCGCCGTCCGCGGCCTGCCGGAAGCCGGCCACGCCGTCGCCCAGCTCGAGCCTCACGCCGTGCTTCGACAGGTAGCGCTCCACGAGTCGGGCCATCTCCGGGTCGAGCGGCGGCATGACCTGGTCGAGCTTCTCGACCAGCGTCACCTCCAGCCCGACCTGGACCAGGTTCTCCACCATCTCCAGGCCGATGAACCCGCCGCCCACCACCACGGCGCGCCCGGGCTTCGTCGCGACCCGGGGGCCCGTCGAGGGGTCCGGCCCGGCTGCCGAGCCGCCGCCGCGTTGCAGCCACTCGCGGATGGCCCGGGCGTCGGGGACGGTCCGCACGGAGAAGATCCCGGGCAGGTCGAGGCCGGGCAGCGGCGGCCGGATGGGGGCCGCCCCCGGGGCCAGCACCAGCTTGTCGTAGGGCTCGTCCGTCACGGCGCCAGTGGCCACGTCGCGCAGGGCCACGGTCTTGCGCTTCGTCGCGATGGAGACCGCCTCGCAGCCGGTCCGCACGTCGATTCGGAACACCGAGCGGAAGGTCTGCTCCTTCGCCACCAACAAGCTCGACTCCTGCGGGATCACGCCGCCCACGTGGTAGGGCAGGCCGCAGTTCGCGTACGAGACGTACGGCCCCCGCTCGACCAGGAGGATCTCGGCCTGCTCGTCCAGCCTGCGCAGGCGCGCCGCGCACGAGGCCCCGCCGGCCACCCCGCCGACGATGACGACCTTCATGGTTCTTCTCCCTGCCCGCCCCGCAGCGCCTGCGCCGCGCCCGGCGGGCGGATGTCCGCCCGCACGATCAGCTCGCGCTCGGAGTCGGCCGGCGTCTGGCAGCCTACACCCGCGGGGACGGAGTATCGACGCTCCGACGGGGACAAGCGACCGGAGACGATTCGAAAGCCGGTTCCCGCGGCCGGGGCGATCGGGCGGTAGACTAGGGGGGCACCCGGCGAGGCGGGCCGCACGTCGGCTCGGGGGCACAACTGGCAGATCCCAAGGAGACAGCGATCATGAAGAACGCGTGGAAGCTCGGGGCGGTGCTCGGGGCCCTGGCCCTGGCGCCGGCCCTGCTGGCCCAGGACGTGACCTACGACTACGACAAGCAGTACGACTTCACGACCGCCAAGACCTATGCCTGGGTCGAGGGGACGAAGGTCAGCGACCCGCTCATCGACAAGGCGCTGGTGCAGGCCATCGACACCCAGCTGGCGGCCAAGGGGCTCAAGAAGGTCGAGCTCGCCGCCGGCCCCGACCTGGCCGTCGCCTATCACGCCAGCGTCGACCAGGAGAAGCAGGTCACGGGCTACACCACCGGCATGGGCGGCTGGGGCGGCTACCGCTGGGGCGGCGGCATGAGCACCACCAACCTCTCGACCAGCACCGTGCTGGTGGGCGCGATCATGCTCGACGTGATCGACGTCAAGGCCAAGTCGATCGTCTGGCGCGGCCGCGCGACCAAGGAGATCGACGTCAAGGCCAGCCCCGAGAAGCGCGACAAGAACATCAACAAGGGCGCCGCGAAGCTGCTCAAGAACTTCCCGCCGCCGGTCAAGAAGTAGCCGTCGCCCCGGGGGCCGCCCGCAGCCGGCGGCCCCCGGTCCTTTCCGAGGCCCGAGGCTGCCCGCACGACAGGAGAGTTCGATGACCGCGTCCATCGCCCGTCCCACCCTGGCCCTGGCGGCCCTCGCCTCCGTCGCCCTGGCGGCCGGCTACGAGGGCCCGCGCGCCTTCAAGGCCGCCGAGCTGCTCGAGCCGGCGCAGCTCAAGGGCCCGCGCTACCAGGTGGCCAGCGAGGTCCCCACCGAGGCCTTCCTGCACGTATTCTCGATCACCACCGACTTCGGCCCGCTCGAGGCCGAAGGGCGCAGCATGCTGGCCGTGCGCCTCGACGAGGTGCGGGCCCTGGACGAGCTCCAGAAGGTCTCCAAGAGCGACGTCTTCCTCAAGTCTGCGGGCGGGGCCGTGCTGCAGGTGGGCAAGGGCGTGGCCTCGGTCGTCACGGACCCGGGGGCCACGGTCCAGGGCATGGGGGCGGGCGTCAAGCGCTTCGGCGCCAACCTGGGCCGCAAGGCCAAGCGGGCCGGCGACCAGGCCGTGGCCGAGGTGAAGGACGAGGACAAGACGGAGGCCCCGGCCGACGGCAAGTCGGGCGGCGAGAAGGCCGCCCAGGCGGCCGGGGGCGTGGCCAACTCGGTGCTGGGCGTCAACGCCTCGGCCCGCAAGTGGGCCCAGAAGGTGGGCGCCAACCCCTACACCTCGAACCCGATCCTCAAGAAGGCCCTGATCGACATCGGCAAGATCGACAAGGCCGGCAGCATCGCCGCCAAGGTGGTGGTGCCGATCCCGCCCGTGGTGAGCGTCACCGCCAAGGCCGGCAACCTGGTCTGGGGCATGGACCCCGAGGCGCTCCTCAAGCAGAACGAGCAGCAGCTGCGGGCCCTGGGCGTGGGCGACGACGTGATCAAGAAGCTCTACCTGAGCAAGGGCTTCACGCTGACGCTGCACACCCGCCTGGTCCAGGCCCTCTCGGCCGTCCAGGCCAAGGGCAGCGCCGACTACGTGGCGGCGGCGGCCGAGGCCGACCTCGAGCGCGAGGCGGTCTTCTTCGCCGAGAGCGCCGAGATGCTGCAGCGCCTGCACGGGCAGGCTCCGGTCACGGCCGTGCTCGAGGACTCGCGCACGCTGGTGGCCCGCACGAAGGACGGGCGCGCCGTCGCCCTCCTGCCGCTCGACTGGGTGCGCTGGAGCGAGACCTCGGAGAAGTGGGCCACGGAGACCGCGGCCCGCGCGAAGCAGGAGCTGGGCGCCAGCGCGCTCGAGCTGCACCTCACGGGACGCGCCTCGGACGTGGCCCGCAAGGAGCTGGCGGCGCGCGGCTGGAAGCTGGTCGAGGACGTGGCCTCGACCGCCGACCTGATGGCCGCCCGGGCCCGCTGAGACGGGGAGCCGGGGGCCCTCAGCGCAGCCGCTTGCGCTGGGCCTCGGGCTTCGAGAGCGCGGCCAGGTGGAAGTGGAAGCCCTCCGCGGGGCTCCAGCCCAGGTCGAAACGCACCATCTCGGTGGCGGGCAGGCGCAGCCGCAGGCCGGCCCCCAGGCCGCCCCGCGCCCGCGGCAGGGTCAGGTCGCGGGCCTCCTCCCAGGCGATGCCGGCGTCGCCGAAGACGGCCAGGTCCAGCCCCATGCGCAGGGACCACTTCCAGACGTCCCAGCGCCGCACGGGCACCAGCTCGAAGGAGTGCTCGAGCGTCCCGACCAGCTGGTTCTTGCCGTAGAGCTGGTGGCCCAGCACGTCCAGCGAGTAGCCGCGGATGGTGTTGGCGCCGCCCATGTGGAAGTCCATGTAGACCGGCAGGTCCCGGCCCGTGAGGCCGGTCTGCAGGGTGGCCAGGCCGCTCAGCATGAGCGTCTGGCGCTTCCCGGCGGGCTGCCAGCGGCGCAGGTCCAGGGTGGCCGTCCAGAAGTCCCCGTCGCCGCCCAAGAAGCCGCCGGTGCGGGTCAGCTCCAGCTCGTTCAGCCAGCCCCGCCGCGGCGAGTCCCAGCGGTCGCGCGTGTCCCAGCCCAGCGAGACGCCCAGGCGCACGAGCTGGTCGACGTCGTCGGGCGAGAGCGTCTTGCCGGGCACGTCGGCCTCCATGCGCAGCAGCGAGAGCGTGCCCGCCAGGCGCCCGTGGGGGCCCAGGTAGCGCCCCACGCTGGGCGTGAACTCGTGGCTCTGCTCGCGGAAGCCGTTGAGCGTGTCGTCACGCTCGAGGCGGGCCGCGTACACGTCCAGCGAGACGTGGTCGCCTGCCATCCACGGCCACAGCAGCCGCACCCGGTACTGGTTGGCGCCGCCGAACTCGGCCCGCGCCGAGAGCGTCACCTGGCGGCCGGCCAGGTTGAGGGCCGAGAGCCCCGGTCCGGCCGAGAAGCCGTTCTCCTCGGTGTAGGTGAGCGAGAGGTACGGCACCCAGGGCGGCATCTCGCGCACCGTGTAGGTCAGGCGCGCCCCCTCGCCGTCGGCCTCCGCCGCGGCCTCCGCCTCGGCGAAGATCCCCAGGTTGCGCAGGCGCTGCAGGTCCGCCAGCACGGTGTCCGGGTCGAGGGGCTGGCCGACCTGGGACTGGAGCTCGCGCCGGATCACGTGCTCGCGGGTCACGTCGCGCCCGGCCAGGTCGATGGCCGTCAGCGTGCGCCCGGCCCAGGGAGCCAGGGCCGCGGCCGTGTCCGGGGGCTCGGCCCGGCCGGCGAGGGCGGCCAGCAGCAGGCCGCCCGCCAGGAGGCCGCGCCGGGGCCTCACCGCTCGCTCCGCGACTGGACCTCGAGCGAGACCAGGCGCGCGATCAGGATGGCGGGATAGAGCTGGCCCACCAGGGCCTCGAGCATGGCCAGCGAGCGCGCGGCCGGGTGCAGGGGGGTCACGTCGCCGTAGCCGGTGGTGGTGAGGGTCACGAAGCTGAAGTAGATCAGGTGCTGGGGGTCTCCGGGCGCCAGCCCCGCGAAGGCCGCGGGGTGCGCCAGCTCGACGAGGTGGTAGGCGCCCACCCAGACCAGCCCCAGCAGCAGGTAGGCCGCCACGGCGCCCAGGATGCGGCTGAGCGTCACGCGGCCGTCGCTGAAGACCTGCGCCAGCACCATCACGGTCAGCAGCACGGTGGCCGTCAGGAACGAGACGACCTGCGCGCCGGGCCGGACCAGGCTCGGGTCCATCCGGTTGCCCCACAGCCCCGCCAGGGCCACGACGGTCGCGACGGAGATGACGACCCGCGCCAGCGGGCGCCGGGAGACCGCGCTGGCGCCCACCACCAGGAGCAGCGAGAGGACCACGTCGGCGGCCAGCTTCAGGAGCGGGCCCTCGAGCGGCAGGCCCACCAGCACGGGCAGCAGGAAGACCCGCACGAGCAGCAGCAGCAGCAGCACCGACAGGCCGTGATCGGCGGCCCAGAAGCGCCGCAGCCCGCTCCAGAAGACGCCGATCACGGCTCCCCCGCGGCCCCCTTGCCCGCCGGGCCGCCTACTTGGCCTTCTCGAAGCCGATCAGCACGGCCTCGGTCCAGGTGATGTCCACCCGGTCGCCGACCTTGACCTTCGCCAGGGCCTGCTTGTCCGCCACGCGGGTGCTGTACTTCCAGTCGTTCGGACCCGTGAAGGTGATCGAGGGCGCCTTGAGGTCGATGGCGGTGATGCGGGCGGTCATGCGGCGCTGCTTGGCCACCGTGCCGGCCGGCTTGGCGCTGCCCTCGGCCGGCGTGGCGGCGGTGTGCTCGAGGTTGACGTCGGGCTCGTCCTGGGCCTTGACGCGCACGTTGACGTTCTCGTAGTAGTTGATCACCAGCTTGTCGCCGACCTTGACCTCGCCCATGCGGCTGCCCTCGGGCATGGCCAGCTCGTGGTAGTTGCCGTCGGTGTCCTTGACGGTGATGCTACGGTCGGCCATGTCGATCGACTCGACCGTGGCCTGCACGCGGATGGTCTCTCCGGTCACCGTCTTGGACTGGGCCGCGGCGCCCAGCGCCAGCGCCAGGCTCGCGACGGCCAGAACGGCCATGGATCGCGTCATCGTGTCTCCTCCGTGCCGGCCTCAGCCGGGTTATCCTAGGTCCTCGGCGACGCCGCCGAGGAGGCCCACATGTCCAAGTCCCTGTGCGTCGCCGGCCTGGCCGGCCTGCTGCTGGCACGGGCCGCCGCCGCGGCCCCGCCCGACTTCAACGGCGAGTGGCGGCTCGACAAGGCTGCCAGCGACGACGTGGCGGCCAGGATCGGAGAAGCGGCCGGCTCGCAGTACGTCTCCTCCGCCAAGGGTTTCGGCAGCTTCACGATCTTCCCCTGGACCTCCTTCAGCGAGGGCCAGCGCGTGCTGCTGCGCGACGCGCTGCTGGCCGGCGTGGCGGCCTTCGACCGGCTCGAGATCGAGCAGAAGGGCGACGAGGTCAAGACGATCCACGGCGAGGACGGCGTGCGCATCTTCAACCTCAGGCGCGCCAGCGCCGGCACGTCGGTGGTGACCGGAGAGAAGGTGCGGCGCGAGGCGCGCTGGCAGGGCGAGCAGCTCGTGCTCGAGTCGTCGAGCGGCAAGCTCAAGACCCTCGAGGTGCTCACGCGGTACGCGGAGCGCGACCAGGTCATCGAGGTCTTCCGGATCGAGATGGAGCTGCTCCAGAAGCCGATCGAGCTCAAGCTGGTCTACGAGCGGGCCCGGCTGGCCCCCTGAGCCGCGCGCCGCGCCGCGGCCGCTCACGGCTCGGCCGGGCCGGCGCTCCCGCCGGCGGGATCCGGCCGGAGCGCCAGGTAGCGCTCGATGGCGGCGCGGGCGTTGAACAGCAGCCGGTCGCGGCCCAGGCGCTCGGCCAGGCCGGAGCGGCGCACGACCTCGAGCACGCCGGGGTTGAGCCCCGCCAGCCAGACCGTGGCGCCGCGCGCCGTGGCCTGCCGCTCGCCCTCCATCAGTTGCTTGAGCGCCGAGTACTCGACGTCGGGGACCCGGCTCATGTCCAGCACCATCACCCGCGGCTGGTACTGCGTCATGAGCACGCTGATCCGCTCGGCCAGGTAGGGCGCGTTGACGAAGAAGATGCGGCCGACCGGGCGCAGGATCAGGAGGCCCTCGAAGGTCTCGTCGTCGGGGTGCTCCGGAGACAGGGGCCGTAGCACGTCGGCCCCCCGCTTGCGCCCGATCACGTGCACGGCCGGCTGCGCCGTCTGGCTGGACAGCCCGACCAGCGACAGGATGATGGCCACGACGATGCCCTTGAGCGTACCGAACACCAGCACGCCGAGGCAGGCCACCAGCGCCCAGCGGAACTCCATCGTGCGGACCCGGTGGATGGCGGCGAACTCGGCCGGCTGGATCAGTCCCACGGAGTAGACGATCACCACCGCCGCCAGGGCGGCGTTCGGCAGCAGGCCGATCAGCGGGGCCAGGAAGAGCATGGTCGCCAGCGCGGCGGCGGCCGTGACCAGCGAGGCCGCCTGGGAGCGCCCGCCGGCCGCCCGCACGACCGCGGTCTGCGAGGTGCCGCCGCCGGCCGGCATGGCCCCGAGGAA
>JBDIBD010000159.1:0-9680 GCA_039812725.1 Vicinamibacteria bacterium
TCGAGACCACCCTCGACGTGAGAGCCGACGACTGGATCATCGACTACCGCTGGCGGCTGCGCGTGGTGGGCCCGCGCATCGGCAGCGGCGGGGTCCAGGAGGAGGGCGCTCCGGCCGAGGCGGCGTTCATCGTCTCGGACGAGCAGACCGAGGTTCAGGAGCTGGCGCCGGACCTGCAGGCCTGCGTCGACGAGAACGAGGCCACGCTGCGCTGGGCGCGCCTGCCGGGGGCCACGGCCTACGAGATCTGGCGCGAGCCGGTGCTCTGCCCCACGCCGCAAGGGTCCTGCACCCACGGCCAGGCCGTGACCTGGGGCCACCTGGTGGGCGCCACCGAGGCTCCGGAGCAGGAGTACACCCTCGGGTTCGAGCCGGTGGGCTTCTTCCCGGACGAGATCGCCGGGCGCTGGGAGGTGGTCGCGATCGGCCCAGGCGGGCTGCGCGGGCACCTCGGGTACATGACCGGCGGCAGCTACACCTACAACGGCTCGATCCCGTCGCTGAGGTTCACCAACGACGACCACGCGGACGGGGCCTACGACCAGCACGACGTGGTCGAGATCGAGGCCGGGCTGCACGTCGCGCCGTACGGGCTGGTGCACCTGCTGCTGACCGACCTGGCCTCGGGGAGCTCGCGCACGATCACGACCAGCTTCGGGTCGACAGCCGGAGCGCGCCACTTCAGCCTCGACCTCGACTCGGAGCACGTCGTCCCCGGGGACTACGGGGTCGCGGTCGAGACCGACCCGGCCCGGCGCGGCCTGGTGACCTGCGAGCCGGGAGTGATCCAGACGACGCTGCACGTCACGAGCACCGACCAGCCGCCGGACGTTCCCACCGTCTGGGACGGGGGCCACGGCTACCTCGGCTACATCCTGGCGATCTTCTCGGCGGAGAGCGGCGCCACCAGCTACCAGGCAGAGGTGCGTCAGGGCTCGGCGCAGGGGCCGCTGGTGGGCGAGTTCGACTGGCCGCTGGCCGTGCTGGTCCAGGCGCGGCAGGAGATCCGTGACCTGGGATACACCATCCCCGACTCGGCCTGGATCGGGAGGATCCTCGGAACCGACCCGGGCCAGGACTACTTCTACCGCGTGCGGGCCTGCAACCCGGTGGGCTGCAGCGACTGGTCGACCTGGGGCCAGTGGGGCGAGCAGCTCTTCCCGTGGCCCTGGTGACGGCCGTCAGCGCGGGCCGACGATGGTCCAGCCGGTCGGGTCGGGGCTGGGGGCGTCGGGGCTGGTGAACAGGCCCGCCGTGCGGTTGCCTGCCAAGTCGAGGTGCCACACCACCACTCGCCCCGAGGTGGCGTTGCGCCAGACCACGTCGTTGGTCCCCGCCACGCCCCCCGTCCCCACCCCATAGTCCCCGCTGGCCAGCACCTTCCAGTTCGCGTCCCCTGCGTTGGCCGGGCTCGTGAAGCGCCCCGTCACCCGCTGCACCGCCGCGTTCATCAGCCACTGCACGATCTTCCCCGACGACCAGTTGTACCAGAGCAGGTCGCGGTTCCCGTCCCCGTCGTAGTCCAGCGCCGCCACGATCTCCCAGTTGCCGTCCACCGCCTGGTCGGGCGCCGGGATCAGGCTGCCCTTCTTGGCCGTCCCGTTCATGGTCCAGATCACGATCTTCTGCGACGTCACGTTGCGCCACACCAGGTCGGGCTTCTGGTCGTGGTCGAAGTCGCCCGTGGCCGACAGCCGCCAGTTGGTCGCCAGCGTCGGCGCACCCGTGATCGCCACCGCCGACCGCCGCTGCGTGCCGTTCATCAGCCAGAGCTCCACCTGGCCCGTGGCCCCGTTCCACAGCACCAGGTCGTTGTCCATGTCGGCGTCGAAGTCGTCCGCCCCCACCACCCGCCAGTCCAGGCTCGCGGGCCAGGCCGACAGCGTCACCAGCGACGCCCGCGTCGTGCCGTTCATCAGCCACACGTCGTTCTGCCCGCTGGCCACGTACCGGAACAGCAGGTCCGGGAGACGGTCGCGGTCGAGGTCGCCCTTCACGTACGAGCGCTCCAGCGCCCCGATGTCGGGCAGCGCGTCGCGCACCCGGTCGTCGAAGTCCCGCGCCGGCGCGCCCGTGACGCTGCCGTGGTCGATGGCCAGCGAGCCCGCTCCCAGGTGAAAGTCGCCGTTCGGCGCGTCGCGCCAGAGCGGGTCGCCCACCTGGCAGTCCGTGCCGCACACCTCGCCGGCGTAGCCGTGCCAGGCCCCGATCAGGTTGTGGTCGAGGGCGCTCCCGGCCACGGGCACGCCGTCGTAGAGCAGCTCGAAGGACAGGTTGCCGGCCGAGGCGTTGTTGCGGATGACCACGCCCGTGGCCTGCGGGTTCTTGTGGTGCAGGCCGCCGCCCCAGTCGGTCCAGCCGTTGCCCCAGAAGCTGTTGTTGACGACCTGCACGTTCGACATCGGGTGGGAGGCGCTGCAGCAGTCGCTGATCGTCAGGCCGACCCAGCGGTTGTGGTACGCGAGGTTGTCGAAGACCCGCACGTTCGAGAGCAGGCCGCCCATCTCGGAGGCCAGCATGAAGGCGTTGCCGGCCACGTCGTGGACCCGGTTGGCGTAGACGTCGATGTCGTGGGTGGGCTGGTCCCAGGAGTCCAGGTAGATCCCGATGGCGGGCACGTGGTGGACCCAGTTGTGGTGGATCGAGCCCAGGCTGGAGCCCTCCTTGGCGTCGATGCCCTCGCCGCGCGTCTGGTCGCCGTGGTGCACGTGGTTGTAGCGCACCTCGAAGCCGGTGGTGCGGGCCACGGTGATGCGCTCGCTGCCGCTGGCGGCCCCGGCCGCCATGGCGTTCTCGACCTCGTTGCCGTCCAGCAGCACGTCGCTCGAGAGCCAGACCAGGATCCCCGACGAGGCCGTGTTCAGCGTGTGGTTCTGCTCGATCGTCACGTGGCTGCTGCTGTCCACCTGGATGCCGTTGGCCTGGCCGGGTCCCGCGTTGACGACGTGGAAGCCCCGCACCCGGATCCAGCTGGCGCCGTAGACCTCGATCAGGCCGGTCCAGGTCGGCAGCGTGATGCCCGTGCCGTCGAGCGTGACCGTGTGCCCGGGATAGGCCGCGAAGACGATCTCCTGGCCCGCGGCCCCCGACCTGGTGATGGTCACCCGCTCCGGGTAGGTGCCGGCCTTGACCAGGGCCGTGTCGCCGGCCACGAGCACGTTGGCCGCGTGCTGGATCGTCCGCCAGGGCAGCGCCTCGGTCCCCGGGTTGGAGTCGCTGGCGGCGGGGTGCGACCGGTCGACGTAGTACGTGGTGGCGGAGGCCGGGAGAGCGAGCGCGGCCAGGGCCAGAACCAGGCGCAGCGGGCGGTTCATGGCGACCTCCGGGGCAGCAGGCCCCTCGAGCCACGCTACTCCCCGCGCCGGGCCCGGTCAACGCCTTTCGGAACCGGCGGCGTCTCAGCGCGGGCCGACGATGGTCCAGCCGGCCGGGTCGGGGCTGGGGGCGTCGGGGCTGGTGAACAGGCCCGCCGTGCGGTTGCCTGCCAAGTCGAGGTGCCACACCACCACCCGCCCCGAGGTGGCGTTGCGCCAGACCACGTCGTTGGTCCCCGCCACGCCCCCCGCTCCCACACCGTAGTCCCCGCTGGCCAGCACCTTCCAGTTCGCGTCCCCCGCGTTGGCCGGGCTCGTGAAGCGCCCCGTCACCCGCTGCACCGCCGCGTTCATCAGCCACTGCACGATCTTCCCCGACGACCAGTTGTACCAGAGCAGGTCGCGGTTCCCGTCCCCGTCGTAGTCCAGCGCCGCCACGATCTCCCAGTTGCCGTCCACCGCCTGGTCGGGCGCCGGGATCAGGCTGCCCTTCTTGGCCGTCCCGTTCATGGTCCAGATCACGATCTTCTGCGACGTCACGTTGCGCCACACCAGGTCGGGCTTCTGGTCGTGGTCGAAGTCGCCCGTGGCCGACAGCCGCCAGTTGGTCGCCAGCGTCGGCGCACCCGTGATCGCCACCGCCGACCGCCGCTGCGTGCCGTTCATCAGCCAGAGCTCCACCTGGCCCGTGGCCCCGTTCCACAGCACCAGGTCGTTGTCCATGTCGGCGTCGAAGTCGTCCGCCCCCACCACCCGCCAGTCCAGGCTCGCGGGCCAGGCCGACAGCGTCACCAGCGACGCCCGCGTCGTGCCGTTCATCAGCCACACGTCGTTCTGCCCGCTGGCCACGTACCGGAACAGCAGGTCCGGGAGACGGTCGCGGTCGAGGTCGCCCTTCACGTACGAGCGCTCCAGCGCCCCGCTGTCGGGCAGCGCGTCGCGCACCCGGTCGTCGAAGTCGCGCGCCGGCGCGCCCGTGACGCTGCCGTGGTCGATGGCCGGCGAGCCCGCTCCCAGGTGAAAGTCGCCGTTCGGCGCGTCGCGCCAGAGCGGGTCGCCCACCTGGCACTCCGTGCCGCACAGCTCGCCCGGGTAGCCGTGCCAGGCGCCGACCAGGTTGTGGTCGAGCGTGGCGCCGGTGGTGGGCACGTCCTCGAAGGTCATCTCGAAGGAGAGGTTGCCCGCCAGGGCGTTGTTGCGGATCAGCAGGCCGGTGGCCTGGGGGTTGGCGTTGCCCAGCCCGCCGCCCCAGTCGCTCCAGCCGTTGCCCCAGGCCGAGTTGTTGACCCACTGGATGTTGGTCATGGGGTGCTGGGCGACGCAGCAGTCGCTGACGCTCAGGCCCAGCCACTGGTTGTGGTACGCGAGGTTGTCGAAGACCCGCACGTTCGAGAGCAGGCCGCCGGCCTCGGACGCCAGCACGATGCCGTTGCCGGCCACGTCGTGGACCCGGTTGGAGTAGACGTCGATGTCGTGGGTGGGCTCTGCCTGGGCGTCCACGTAGATGCCGACCGCCGGCACGTGATGGACCCAGTTGTGGTGGGCCGAGCCGAGGCTGGCGCCGTCCTTGAGGCAGATCCCCTCGCCGCGCGTCTGGTCGCCGTGGTGCACGTGGTTGCGGCGCACCTCGAAGCCCGTGGTGCGGCCCACGGTGATGCGCTCGTTGCGGCTGGCGGCCCCCAGCGTCATGGCGTTCTCGACCTCGTTGCCGTCCACCAGCACGTCGCTCGAGCCCCACACCAGGATGCCCGACGAGGCCGTGCCGACGGTGTGGTTCTGCTCGATCACCACGTGGCTGCTGTCGTCCACCTGGATGCCCGTGCTGGTGTCGTAGGGACCGGCGTCGACGACGTGGAAGCCGCGCACCCGGATCCAGCTGGCGAACAGCACCTCGAACAGGCCGGTCCACTGCGGCACCGTCACGCCGGACCCGTCGAGCGTGACCGTGTGCCCCGGGTAGGCGGCGAAGACGATCTCCTGTCCGGCCGCCCCGCTGCTGCTGACCGCCACCGTCTCCGGGTAGGTGCCGGCCTTGACCAGGGCCGTGTCGCCGGCCACCAGCGTGTCGGCCGCGTGCTGGATCGTCAGCCAGGGCAGGGCCTCCGTGCCCGGGTTCGAGTCGCTGGCGGCGGGGTGCGCGCGGTCGACGTAGTAGGTGGTGGCGGGGGCGTCGCGGGCCGGGCCAAGGGCGGCGACGCACAGGGCCAGAACCAGGCGGGGCGTGCGGTTCATGGCGTCCTCCGGCAGCGGGCCTGGGGGCAGGCCCCTCGGTTCGACGCTACTCCCGCCCCTCGGGGTGGTCAACGGCCCCCGACGCCTGCCGGCCCGCGGCCAGCTGCTCAGCGCCGGCGAGAGACGTCGCTGGCCAGCACGCGGCCGTCGGCCCGCACGGTCCAGGTGACGCCTTCCCGGACGCCGTACACGTCGTCGGGGATCAGGACCGGGATCAAGGGCAGCTCCTCCATCGTGAGGCGCATGGCGGCCTGCAGCGCGTCGCGGCGGTCCTGGACGACGCGCGCCCGCCGCGCGGCCTCGATGGAACGGTCCACCCGTCGGCTCGAGAAGCCCGAGTAGTTGGCGTCGCCGTAGCCCTGGTTGGCGTCCGGCGTGTGCACCGCGCTGTCGAGCACGTCGCTGGCGTCGCCGCTGTCGGCCACCAGGCCGCCGAAATAGAAGTCGACCTGGCCGGCCTTCAGCCGCTCGAGCATCTCGCCCCAGGGGCGCACGCGCAGGCTGGCCCGGATGCCCACCTCGGCCAGCTGCTCCTGGATGGCCTCGGCCCGGCGTCCCTCGCGGAGCTCCAGGTCGACCGCAAAGCCTCCCGGGTAGCCGGCCTCGGCCATCAGCTGGCGGGCCCGAGCGAGGTCGCGCTTCGGCGGCGCCACGCCCGGGTCGAAGCCCAGCACCCCCCGTCCGACCGGCTGGGTGGCCGCCGCGCCGCGGCCCGCCAGCAACCTGCGCACCAGTTCCTCCCGGTCGAGGGCCAGGTGCACCCCGGTGCGCACGCGCAGGTCCGAGAAGGGCCGCCGGTCGACGCGCATCCGCAGGATCTCGGTCGTCAGGCCCGGCGCGGTCACCACCCGACAGCCAGGCGTCGCGCGGACGCGCTCGACCGCCGCGGGCTGCAGGTCGGGGAGGAGGTCGAGCTGCCCCGCCATCAGCAGGCGTGCCGCCTCGCCGGCGTCCGGGACCACGCGCAGCTCCACCTCGGGCTCGGGCGGGCGCGGCCCCCAGTAGCCCTCCCAGGCCCGCAGCAGGATGCGGTCTCCGGCCTGCTCCGGCGGCAGCCGGTAGGGACCCGTGCCCACGGGCACCTCGATGCGCTCGGGCGAGCCCGCCGGCACGATCGGGACGAAGGCGAGCTTGTTGAGCAGCACGGCCGTGGGCTGGGCCGTGACGATCTCGACGACCGCGTCGCCGAGGGCTCGCACCTCCCGCACGGTGCCCAGGTACAGGGCCACCGAGCTGCGCGGGTGGCGGCGGGCCCGCTCGAGGCTGGAGACGACGTCGCCCACGGTCAGGCGGCGCCCGTCGTGGAAGCGCACGCCCGGCCGCAGGTGCAGGCGCCAGGTCAGGTCGTTCGGGCTCTCCCAGCTCTCGGCCAGCGCCGGCTCGACGCGCAGCTGGGCGTCCAGGCGCGTCAGGCTCTCGAACGCGTTCGCGTGCACGAAGTACGTCAGGAAGTCGCTCGCGAGGTGCGGGTCGGAGCCGAGCGGGGCCGTGTAGAGGCCGATCCGGACGGGGCCCGCGGCGGGGCTGGCCGCCGGGGCCTCCCGGGCGCGGCAGGCGGCGGAGGCGGCCAGGCACGCCGCGACCACCAGGGCCAGGCCCGGGTGGAGAGCGAGGTCGGCGGTGACGCGGCGCATGGTCTCCCTGGATTGTAGCAACGGCGCTCCCAGGCGGGCCGGCCGCCCGACCGTCGCTCCGCTGCCGGCCTTCGCGCTGCGCCTCGCCGACGAAAACGCTTGACGCGAGGCGGCGGCGGCGTCTAATCTCCCCCGACCTTACCCTTTCAGATTTCGTCACAACCGACCGCACCACCAGGGCCGGCGGGCGACCCCTCAGGACGCCGCCCGGCGGGCCCGATCGCGTGGCGCCCGCGTGCGGCGCCGCGCCCCCCGGTGGCACCGCGAGAGCGCCCCCTCCAGGCGCACCCCCGCGGCCGCGGGGGCAGCCAGCACGTCATCGTCAGGACTTTGGGGGCGACTGAATGAACCGAAGCATGCTCTGCGCGCTCGCCTGCGCGACGCTCGTGGCCGGGCCCCTCTTCGGGGCCGGGGCCGAGGACAAGGTCATCCTGAAGGGCGCCGAGTCCAGCGCGCCGGTCAAGGCCCGCAGCGTCGACGTCGACCTGCGCGACCTGCCGGTGGCTCCCGAGTGGGAGGCCGGCGACCCGATCAAGGAGGTCCCGCGCCGCAGCACGAGCCGCCCGCTCTTCAAGGGCGAGCCGCAGCGCACCTTCGACGAGGACCCGCTGCTGGTGCAGCAGGACTCGGCCCTGGCGCCCTCGATCGACGCCGCCTTCACCGCGCCGATCCTGAACTTCGCCGGCCAGGGCTACTCGGGCGTCAACCCGCCCGACACGGTCGGCGACGCGAGCCCCAGCCACTACATCCAGATGATCAACAAGAGCGGCGGCGCGGCCCTGACGATCTACGACAAGACCGGCGCGCTGGTCTCCGGCCCGACCATGCTCGACTCGCTGGGCACGGGCGACTGCGCCAGCGGCCTGGGCGACCCGATCGTTCTGTGGGACTCGCTGGCCAGCCGCTGGATGCTGTCGGAGTTCTCGAACGCCGGAAACAAGATGTGCGTGTACGTCTCCAAGACCTCCAACCCCGTCACGGGCGGCTGGTGGGCCTACGCCTTCCAGGCCCCCGAGTTCCCCGACTACCCGCACTACGGAGTGTGGGCCGACGCCTACTACGTGGGCGCCAACGAGTCGAACCCGTCCGTCTACGCCTTCGACCGGGCCAAGATGCTGAACGGCCAGGCCGCCACGTTCCAGCGCTTCACGGCCTCGAAGCTGGCCGGTTTCAGCTTCCAGATCGTGACCCCGGCCGACCTCGACGGCCCGACGGCCCCGCCCGCGGGCGCCAACGCCATCTTCGCGCGCCACCGCGACGACGAGGCCCACAACGCCGGCTCCAACAACACCAGCCAGGACTACATCGACCTCTTCGAGTTCCACGTGGACTGGACCACGCCGGCCAACTCGACCTTCACCGGCCCGGTCAGCGTGGCCGTGGCCGAGTTCGACTCGAGCCTGTGCGGCCTGACCTCGTTCAACTGCATCCCGCAGCCCGGCAGCAGCACCACCCTCGACCCGCTGCGCGAGCCGATCATGAACCGGCTGCAGTACCGCAACTTCGGCAGCTACCAGACGCTGGTGGGCAGCTTCGTGACCGACGTCAACGGCAGCGACCGGGCCGGCGTGCGCTGGTTCGAGCTGCGCAAGACCGGCTCGTCCTGGACGCTGCAGCAGCAGGGCACTTACTCGCCCGACGCCACCAACCGCTGGATGTCGAGCGCGGCCATGGACGGCTCCGGCAACCTGGCCATCGGCTACAGCGTCTCGGCCAGCTCCACGGTCTACCCGGGCATCCGCTTCGCGGGGCGGCTCTCCACCGACCCGGCCGGCAGCCTGCCGCAGGGCGAGGGGACGCTGGTCAGCGGCTCCGCCGCCAACGGCAGCAACCGCTGGGGCGACTACGCCAACCTGGTGGTCGACCCGTCCGACGACTGCACCTTCTGGTTCACCACCGAGTACTCGCCCTCGTCCAGCTGGGCCACGCGCATCGGCACGTTCAAGTTCGACGCCTGCGGCGGCACGCCCACGCCCGACTTCAGCGTGTCGTGCAGCCCCTCGGCCCTGTCCGCGGCCCAGGGCGGCTCGGCCTCCTCGACCTGCACCGTGACCTCCACCGGCGGCTTCGCCTCGGCGGTCAGCCTGTCCTGCGCGGGCCTGCCCGCGGGCGCCTCGTGCGGCTTCAGCCCGGCCTCCGTCACCCCGCCCGCCAACGGCTCCGGCAGCTCCGCCCTGACCGTGACCGTCGCGAGCAGCACCGCCGTCGGCTCGTACAGCTTCTCGGTGAGCGGCGTGAACGGCTCCACCACCCGCACGGCCAGCCTGTCCCTGTCGGTCACGGGCACCGGCCCCGGCGACGTGGTGGCCGCCTACGACGCGACCCTCAAGGCCCCCAAGTGCGGCACGCGCGGCCGCTCCTGCGACTCCGGCGCCTCCTTGCTGCTGGGCCGCAACACCAAGGGCCCCGAGCCCAACTACCCCAACACCATCAACACGTCCTGCGCCGACGGCGCCTCGGGCACCTTCCACTCGGACGAGTCCAACGACCGCCTCAAGGT
>JBDIBD010000160.1:0-9665 GCA_039812725.1 Vicinamibacteria bacterium
AGCCGCGCGGCGGGTCGAGGCGCAGCTCGAGGTCGAGGTCGCACGGCGCGCCGCCCGGGGCCGCGAAGGCCGAGAGCCAGCGCCGCTCCTCCGGGTGCAGGCGCGCGGCCGGACCGACCTCGAAGGCCAGCCCGCCCAGCTCGACGCGCGCGCGCTCCTGCCCGTCCTGCATGTCCGGTGCGCGCGAGGATAGCACCGGACGCGGCGCGCGCCCCGGGCCGCGTCAGGTGACGTTCACCGAGACGGTTCCGGTGTACGAGTTGCCCTTGTCGTCCACGAACACCAGCGTGGTCTTGACCTGGGCCGCACGGCCGCCCGAGGGCAGCGTGTAGCGCACGTCGTAGAGCAGGGCCAGGGTCTTGTTGGCCTCGATGCGAGGTGTCGGCAGGTCGATGGCCACACTGGCCTGGGTGGAGTCGAGGGCGGTCGAGACTCCGCCGGTCACGTCGTAGACGGCCACGCTCACGTCGCGCACGGTCGCGCCCACGCCGGCCTCCTCCGTGAGGGTGACCGTGAAGGCCGCCGCGTACTGCAAGGTGCCGTCGGTGGCCGGGGTGGCCACCACGGGGTCGGGGGTCACGGCCTGCGAGATGAAGGCGGCGGTGGGACCGGTCGCGCCCCCGCCGCCGCAGCCCGCCACGGCCGCCGCCAGGAGCGCCAGGGCTGGCCTTGCGACTCGTCTCGGCCTCATCGTGTCTCCTCGTGCCGGGCACGTGCCCCGTTGGCGTGCCCGAAGCACGAGGAGACCACTCTCATCTTGCGCAATCCTTAACGTCACGGCGGGCGTCGGGCCGGCCGGCGGACGGTCCGCCGGCCAGCCGTCGCCTCAGTCGGCCGCCGCCGCGGCCACCTCGAAGCTGCCGCGCCGGGCCAGGTGCCCGTCCACGTAGACCTCGACGTGGTACTCGCCGGACGGCATCACGAAGCTGCCGCCCTGCGCGGGCGCCAGCGGGCGCTCGGCCGTCCCCTCGGCGCCCTGGTCCCAGGGCCCCACGAAGCGCCAGGCCGGGTCCTCCTCTCCTTCGAGGTAGACCTTGATGACGACCAGCTGGCCGTCCTTCAGGCCCTGGTAGTCGAAGCGCAGCGCGACGTTCGGGGTCTCGTCGGGGAACGACTCGGCCTCCTCCTCGGCCCCGGCCGCGGCGAAGCGCAGCTCGCCGATGCCGGTGCTGGGCGACCCCGCCGGCGGCGCGCCGCCGTACTCGAGGCCGACCGCCAGGCTCTTGACCGTGTGCAGCAGCTTCTCGGCCTCGGCCCGCGCGGCCTGCGCCTGGGCGATCTTGTCCTTCGGGGGCTCGGCGCCGTCGCCGTCGATGACCTCGATCAGCCCGTCCAGGCTCTGGCCGGCGTCCTCGAGGCTCTCCCACACCAGCGAGGGGGCCTCGCGCCGGGCCGCCTTGGCCTCGGCCACCATGCGAGCGGCCTGCTCGGCCCCGGCCTTGTACGTGGCCTGCGCGCCGGCCAGGTCGCCCGCGGCCAACTGGGCCAGGCCCAGGTCGAACTGGATCCACAGCTCGTCGGGGCTGCGCTCGAGGGCCTTGCGGTTGGTCTCGACGGCCTCCTTGAAGCGGCCCTGCTCGTACTGGATCCAGGCCAGGCTGCCGGCCACCCAGGCCCGCCCGTCGCCCAGGGCCAGGGCCTTCTCGTAGTCGGCGGCGGCCTCGGCCCGCTTGCCCAGGCTGGTCCAGGCCTCGGCGCGCGAGGTCAGCGCCTGCACGTAGTCGGGGGCGATCCCCAGGGCCTCCGTGTAGGCCTGGGCCGCCTCGTCCCAGCGCTCGCGGTGGGCCAGCCCCGCGCCCTTGGCGTAGGCCTCGATGGCGCCCTTCTTCTCGCGCAGGTCGGGGACGGGGGCCAGCCAGGTCAGGCCGGCCCACAGCGTGGCCACGCCCACCAGCACGCCGGCCACGGCCGTGAACAGCGCGCGCGTCCCGACGCCGGCCAGCGTGGCCGACAGGCCGAACAGCGCCAGCGCGACCGCCATGAGGGTCAGGTGCACGATGTACGTGTTGGCCTTGGCGTCCCAGGCCTCCTTGACCCCCGAGGCCGCCACGTACTTCTCGCGCAGGGCGGCGATCTGCTCGACGTACGTCTCGGCTTCCCAGCGGGCCACGTCGGCCTCGTGCTTGGCCGCGTCCAGGTAGGGCGGGGCCAGCAGCGGCGTCAGGGGCTCGATGCTCTTCTGCAGCTTCTCGAAGCGCCGGGCCGCGTGGCCGTCGCCGCGCCCGCGGGCGGCCTCGGCCAGCGTGGCGTACTCGTTCCAGGCCTGGAAGGCCGAGTAGTAGTCGTAGTTGGTGCGGGCGTCGCCCGCCACCTGGCGGCCCAGGGCCTCGGTGGCGTAGCGCTTGGAGTCGCGGTTGCCGCGGTCGTCGCGCCCGGCGGCGTCGGCCTGCATCAGGGCCAGGAGGGCCGTGAGGGCCGTGGTCACGGCGATGGCGACGGCGGTGAGGGCCTGGAAGCGGTCGGGGCGGTCGCTCATCGCGCCACCACCTCGAAGTAGACGCCCACGCCCAGGCTGGCCAGGAGGCACAGCGCCCCCAGGCCCAGGTTGACGTAGCGCAGGGCCGCCCCCAGCGGCTCGACCAGGGTCAGGAAGACCAGCGCCAGGGCCGCAATCGAGACCGCAGCCAGCAGGCCCAGGCTCTTGGTGCGCAGCCGGTCGGCGTCGGCGAAGCTCGAGTCGGCCGACATGTCCTTCTCGCGCGCGGCGTCGGCCCACAGCTCGCCCAGCTCGGCCTGCAGCGTGTAGCGCCCGTCGCGGCCCACGTAGCGGGCCGGGAACAGGCCGCGGCTGGCGTCGGCCAGCTCGCGGGCCTCCTCGGCGTCGCGGGCCGGGCCACCGTCCTCGTCGACCAGCCGCGCCAGCTCCCTCTGGCGGTGGAAGGCCGTGAAGGCGGCGTAGTGCTCGTAGGCGTTGACCGCGCTGGTGGCGCGGGTCTCCTCGACGTTCACGGCGGCCCGCAGGCCGGCGTAGTCGGCGTCGCCGGCCGCGTCGCCGGCCACCGACGAGCGCCAGGCGAAGAAGGCGCCAACCACCGTCGCGGCGGCGATCAGCAAGGCCACGGCCTTGTCGAGCGAGGCGGACGACCCCTCTTCCTGGGCGTCCTGACGGACGTCTGGCTCCATTTCTTCTCTTCTCCTGGAGGGAGGTCCGCGGATTGTAGCAGCGACGTCGACGGCCGCGCGCCGCCCGGAGGGCCGGCTCACTTCCTTTGCCAGCGGTCCTTCGGCTGGAGCACGCTGGCGGGCCCGGACCCGTCCAGCCAGGCCCGCGCGGCGGGATCGCCGCGCAGGTACGCGTCCCAGAAGGCCGTGCTGAGCGCCAGGATGGCGCGGTGGTGGTTCGGGTTGCGCGGGGCCTGGTCGCCCGGCAGCGCGCGGTCCGTGAAGGCCGAGTGCTCCGCCCCGTCGAGCACCAGCTCGTACTTGCCGCCCGGCGGCAGGGCCGGGAAGACCGCCAGGCGCGAGGCCAGGTCGGCCTGGCCGATGGCCGCCACGTCGCGCGTGCCGGTCATGAGCAGCCAGGGGATCGCCACGCTGCCGAAGGCCGTCGCGGCCGAGCCCCGGCGCGGGCTGCTGGGGCTCATCGGCAGCGCGGCCCGGAGGCGCGGGTCGGTGTAAGGGACGAGCCCCCCGAGGTAGCGCTCGCCGCTCACCGCCTGGGTGGTCACGGCCCCGAAGGAGTGGCCCGACATGCCCACGTCGGCGAGGTTCAGGCGCGCCGAGAGCGCCTGCCCCCGGACGGCGTTCCAGCGCTCGAGCTGGTCGAGCACGGCCGGCACGTCCTTCACGCGCGCCTCGAAGTTGCGCAGGCTGGCCGCGCTCTCGAGCGCCCGCCGGCGGCGCGCCGGCGGCACGTCCCGCCAGACGGCGCTGTCGCTGCCGGGGTGCTGCAGGTACACCACGGCATAGCCCCGGGCGGCCCAGTGCTCGCCCAGGTAGGCGCTGCCCTCGCGTGAGCCGCCCAGGCCGTGGCTGAAGAGCACCACCGGGGCCGGTTCGCGGCCGGCCGGGAGGAAGACCCGCAGCGGGATGTCGCGCCCGCGCGCGGCGTCGTGCACCGTCAGCTCGATCGGCGCCGGCGGGCGCTGAGCCGGCAGCGCGAGCGGGTCGTATCCGGCCGCCCCTGCCAGCCCGGCCGGCAGGAGCAGCCAGGCCGCGGCGACGGCCGACGAACCTCGCTCGGTGACGAGGCGCCAGGTGGTTCGAGCGCGCAAGGTGGCCCTCCTCCCCTTCCGACCGGCCGCGGGCGTCAAGGGTTGGCCCTCCGCTCCAGCTCTCAGCGGACGTAGCCCAGGGCGGCGAGCTCCTCCGACGGGGACGAGAAGGGCTCGACCCGCGGGTGCCCGAGGCGCGCGACCAGCTCGGCCTGCTGGCGCGCGCGCTGCTCCAGGAGGGCCTCCAGGCGCCGGGACTCGGTGTCGGTGGCGGGCAGCGGGCTGAGCTCGGCCGGGTCGGCGCGAAGGTCGTAGAGCGCTGCCGCCGGCTCCCGCACCTCCTGCCACCAGCCGCCGCCCTGGACCGGGGGGGCCAGGACCAGCTTGCTCGGGCCGGACCTCACGGCCCTCCACGTGGGCCCCTGAAGCGGCGCGCCGGCGAAGAAGGCCCGGGCCGGATCCAGCTGCCGTCGTCCCTGCAGCGCGGCCCGCAGGTCCTGCCCCTGGGCCTGGGGCAGCCCGTCCCCGAGGCCCAGCAGCGACAGCACCGTGGGCGCGACGTCGAGCGACGAGGCCGGGCCGGCCAGGCGCCCCCGCGGCGGCACCAGGCCGGGCGCCACGACGATCAGCGGCACGCGCAGCAGCTCGTCGTGCAGGTGGTGGCCATGCTCCACCGGGCGGCCCCCGGTCGCCCGGTCGTGGAGGTTCTCGCCGTGGTCGGAGGTGACCACCACCACGCTCCGGTCCAGCAGGCCGCGGCGCTCGAGCCCGTCGAACAGGCGGCCCAGCTCGCGGTCGGCGAAGGCCACGTCGCCGTCGTAGGCCGCCCCGACGCGCTCGGCGGGCGACCCGGTCTCCTGCGAGGCGAAGAGGTGGTGCGTGTGCGGCAGGTGCGGCTCGTAGGTGTGCAGGAACAGGAAGCCGCGCTGCTCCCGGCCGAGGGCCAGGAGCCAGGCCAGGCCCCGGTCGACACCGGCCGCCACGTCCTCGTCCCGGTGGAGCCGAGGCTCCTCGAAGCCCTCGAAGCCGCGCTCGAAGCCCCACCGGCGGCTGACGGCGCCGCCCCCCGTCACCGCCTGGGTCCGCCAGCCGCGCTCCCGCAGCACCTGGGCCAGCGTCCGCAGGCCCTCGGAGGGGCGCACGCGGAGCTCGGCGAGCCTGTCGGCCGGGAGCCCCAGGCCGTGCACGACCGGGTCGACCGAGGTGAGGATCGACATCACGCTCGGCGGCGTCCAGGGCGCCGACGACCAGGCGGTCTCCAGCCAGCGCCCCCGGCGCGCCAGCCGGTCGAGGTGCGGGGTCGTGTCGCGCGTGGCGCCGTAGACCCCCACGTGGTCGGCGCGCAGGGTGTCGATCACCACCAGCACGACGTGCCGGCGGCCGTCGGTGCGGTCCCAGGCGTGGCGCGTCCCGCAGCCCGGGGCGGGCCCCAGGGCGCACAGCCACAGCAGGGCGGCGCAGCTCCGGCGGATGCGGCGGGACGCGGCCGTCGGCATGGGCCTCACGACGATAGCAGACCTGCTAGTCTCGATTCATGAGCGCGCGCCACTCGTACGCCGCGGACCCGTCTCTCGGCGACGCTGTCTTCGACCTGCTGGACGTCGTCTTCCCCGGCATCCGGGCGGCGCGCGCCCGGGGCGAGGCCTTCGGGGCGCGCTGGGAGTCGGTCTCGACCCCGTTCGTGGCCCGCGACGGCGAGCGCGTCGTGGCCCACGTCGGCCTGATGCCGTTGCCGCTGCTGGTGGCCGGCCAGTGGCTCGAGGCCGGGGCGGTGCACGCCGTGGCCACCCACCCCGCGCGCCGTCGCGCCGGCCTCTACCGCGCGCTCCTCACGGAGCTGCTGGCCTTCGCGGCCGGGCGGCACGAGACGCTGGTGCTGACCACGAGCCACCCGGAGTACTTCGAGCCGTTCGGCTTCCGGGTGGTGCCCGAGGCGATCTTCCGGTCGCGCGCGGGCACGCCGGGACGGGCGACGGCCGCGCGCCTGCTCGACCTGCGCGGCTCCGCCGCGGACCGCGCGCTGATGCGGCGCCTGCTCGAGACGCGCGCGCCGGTCTCGGGCGTGCTGGGCGTCGGCCCCGAGAAGGCCGGCTGGGCCTTCTACGAGCTCGACGGCGCGGTCCGCCACCTGCCCGACCTCGACGTGGCGGTCGTGGCCGAGCGGCGCGGCGAGCGCCTGTTCCTGTTCGACGTGGTCGGTCCGCGGGTCCCGCGGCTGCCGGAGCTGCTCGCGGGCCTGGGCGAGCCGGCCACGGAGGTCGTGGCCTGCTTCGCCCCCGATCGGCTGGGCGGCCCCTTCGAGCCCGAGCCGCACGACCTGGCGGGAGGGCCGCTGGCGCTGCAGCCCGGCGAGGCCGGCTGGTTCTTCATGGTGCGGGGGCCCTTCGCGGCCGAGGGCCGGCCCCTCATGCTCCCGCGCCCGGCCCGCTGCTAGCCCGGCCCCCCCGTCGAGGTGCTAGGCTGGAGCGCGAGGGACATCCCGTCATCTCGCGGAGGTCGCCATGGCCGAGAGCGTCTACAAGGTCGTCGAGCTGGTGGGCACGAGCACCGAGTCGTGGGAGAAGGCCGCCGCGGCGGCCGTCAACCGCGCCTCCAAGTCGATCCGCGACCTGCGGGTGGCGGAGGTCTCGGCGCTCGACCTGCACATGGAGAACGGCAAGGTCAAGGCCTACCGGGCCAAGGTCAAGGTCTCGTTCAAGTACGAGGGCAAGTAGCGGCCGGGCGCGAGGGGTGAGGGGCCAGTCCCCTCACCCCCGGTCCCTCAAGCCCGCAGGCTGGCCACGTCGATCACGAAGCGGTAGCGCACGTCGCCCTTCAGCATGCGCTCGTAGGCCTCGTTGATCTTCTGCACCGGGATCGGCTCGATGTCCGAGACGATGCCGTTCTTCCCGCAGTAGTCCAGCATCTCCTGGGTCTCGGCGATGCCGCCGATCAGCGAGCCGGCCAGGCGCTTGTTGCCCATGATGAGCGAGAAGGCCGAGACGGGCGCGGGCTCGGGCGGCACGCCCAGCAGCACCATGGCCCCGTGCGGCCGCAGCAGGCCCAGGTAGGCGTTGTAGTCGTGCGGGGCCGAGATGGTGTCGACGATCAGGTCGAAGCGGCCGGCCAGCTTGCCGAACGTGGCCGCCTCGCTCGTGACCTCGAAGCCGGCGGCCCCGAGGCGCTGCGCGTCCTGCGCCTTGGCGCGCGAGGTCGAGAGCATGGTCACCTCGGCCCCCATCGAGGCCGCCAGCTTGACGGCCATGTGGCCCAGCCCGCCCAGGCCCACCACGGCCACGCGGTCGCCCTTCTTGCAGTTCCACTGGCGCAGCGGCGAGTAGGTGGTGATGCCCGCGCACAGCAGCGGCGCGGCCGCGGCCGGGTCGAGGCCCGCGGGGACCTTCAGCACGAAGCGCTCGTCGACCACGATGCTGGTCGAGTAGCCGCCGAAGGTGGGCGTCTTGCGGTCCATCTCCGTGCCGTTGTAGGTGAAGGCCGCGCCGCGCTCGCAGAACTGCTCGGTGTCCCGCCGGCAGGGGGCGCACTCGCGGCAGGAGTCCACCAGGCAGCCCACGCCGGCCAGGTCGCCCACGGCGACCTTCCGGACCGCGGCGCCGACGCGGCCGACCTTGCCGACGATCTCGTGGCCCGGGACCATCGGGAAGAGCGCGCCGCTCCACTCGTCGCGGGCCTGGTGGATGTCGGAGTGGCAGACGCCACAGTGGAGGATGTCGATCAGGACGTCGTGGGGGCCGGGCTCGCGGCGCTCGAGCGTGAACGGCACGAGCGGGCTCCCGGCGGACAGGGCGGCATAGGCAGGGGTCTTCATCCCCCCAATCTATCGCAACCGGCACGGACCCGGCCCGCGCGGCGGGCGCCCGGCGGTGAAAGAACGTCAAGCATGACATCCGTCATGGTCCGCAGCCTCCGGCGCGCCAGACTGAGCCGCGCGCAGGCCACGGGAAGCGCCTGCCCTGGAGGACGAGACGATGAGACCCCTTTCCATCCTGGCGGCCGTGGCGGCCGCCGCCGTGCTGCTGGCCCCTCGCGCCCTGGCGCACTGCGACACCGTGGACGGCCCCGTGGTCCAGGACGCCCGTGCCGCCTTCGCCGCCGGCGACGTCACGCCGGTGCTGAAGTGGGTCAAGGCCGAGCGTGAGGCCGAGGTGCGCGCGGCCTTCCGGCTGGCGCTGGCCGTGCGCGGCCTGGGGGCCGAGGCCCGGGCGCTGGCCGAGCAGTACTTCTTCGAGACGCTGGTGCGCGTGCACCGCGAGGGCGAGGGGGCGGCGTACACGGGCCTGAAGGCGGCCGGCACGGCCGTCGAGCCCGGCATCGCCGCGGCCGACGCGGCCCTGGCCTCGGGCTCGGTGGACGAGCTCGTCAAGCTCGTCACGAGCGGCGTGGACCAGGGCCTGCGGCAGCGCCACGCCCGGGCCCTGGAGGCCCGCCAGCACGCCGCCGAGAGCGTCGAGCGCGGGCGCGAGTTCGTCGAGGCCTACGTGGACCTGATGCACTACGCCGAGCGCCTGCTGGCGGCCGCCGGTCCGGCCCCGGCCCACGCCCCGGCGGCGGCTCACGTGCACTGAGGGGGACGGCCGCCTACCGCCGCACCCGTCAAACGTGCCGGTCGGCAACCGGACGAGCAGGCCGATCGCGGTGCGGAGATCGACGCGAGGGCTCGCCGGGTCGCTGCGTCAGGCCCTATCATCCGTCTCCTGAACGCCGGGGGAGACATCTGCTCACGCCAGCCGAGGCGGCCCAGCTCGTCGAGCGCATCCAGGCCGGGGACAGCTCCGCCGAGGAGCGGCTGGTGGCCGCTTTCCAGGAGGCCGTGCTGGCCATGGCGCGCGCCCGCACCCGCGACCGCGAGGCGGCCCGCGACCTCTCGCAGCAGGTCTTCCTGAACGTGCTGACCGCGCTGCGCTCCGGCCGCCTGCGCGAGGGCGAGCGGCTGGCCGGCTACGTGGCCGCCACGGCCCGCAACGTGGCCCTGCGGCACGTGCGCGACCGGCAGGTGGAGCGCCTCACGCCGCTCGAGCACGAGCCGGCCGTGCCGCCCTCGCTGGACCTCGAGCAGCGCGAGCGGCTGGAGCTGGTGCGGCAGGGCATCGCCCGGCTGGAGGCCGGCGAGCGCGCGGTGCTCGAGCTGACCTGGCGGGACGGTCTCGAGCCGCGCCAGATCTCGGCCCGGCTAGCCCTCAGCGACCAGGTCGTGCGGGCGCGCAAGTCGCGCGGGCTCAAGCGCGTGCTGGCCTTCGTGCAGATGCGGTCACGAACGCCCCCGGCCCGGCACATTGCCGGTGGAGGTGCTCCGCGATGAGCTGCGAGCGCGACTTCCCGGACGAGCTGGTCGAGGCCTACGCCGCGGGCCGCCTGGAAGAGACCGCCGCCGCGGCCTTCGAGGACCACTACTTCGCCTGCGCGGCCTGCCTGCAGCGCCTGCGGCTGGCCCAGGACCTGCCAGCCGCCTTCGAGCAGCCGATCCCGGCGCGCCACCGCCCGGCCTGGCCGATCGGCCTGGCGGCCGCCGCC
>JBDIBD010000161.1:0-9640 GCA_039812725.1 Vicinamibacteria bacterium
GCCACCGCGGCCGGCGCGGAGGCGGCGGCCGGCGAGGACGCGAACGGGTGCGCCGCCTGGCCGGCCGCGGCCCGCTCGACGTAGATGCGCATGGCCTCGTCGATCGGGATGCGCGTCACGCCGGCCTGGGCGTCCACGAAGCCGTAGCCCGACAGCAGCGCGTGCTCCTCGGCCCGCAGGCCCTTCACGTCGTCGAACGGCACGCGCTGCAGCTGCGGCTCGGGCGGCACCCGGTCGACCGGGTGCTGCACGGCCGGGGCGGCCGCCTGGCGGCCCGCCAGGTCGGCCTGGTAGAGCCAGCGGAAGTAGCCCCAGGCGACCGCGATCGAGAAGACCGTCAGGACCAGGATCAGGATCGACGTGCGGCTGACCGAGCTGGCGCTGACGTCGTGCTTCTCGTACTCGACCGGCGGCAGGTGGCTGAAGTGCGACATCAGGCGTGCCCTCCGGCCAGGGCCGCGGCGCCGCCCTGGGCGCCGGCCATGGCCTCACGGATCTGCGGCTCCCCCACCGGCAGCAGCGGCCGGCTCTTGAGCTGCAGCGCGTACAGGAACAGGAACAGCCCGCCCAGGCCCGCCCAGGCCGCCACGTCCATCCAGTGCACGTGCAGGCCGTGGGCCCCGTGGCCGGCCGAGTCGGGCGCCACCAGCCAGAACAGGTCCACCGCGCGCATGACCAGGATCCAGGCCGCCACGGCCCGCAGGCGAGAGGCGTGGCGCTTGACGTCCTGCGACAGCAGCAGCGCGTAGGGCAGCGCGAAGTGGAGCACCACCACCGCCAGGATCAGCCACTCCCAGCCGCCCTGGAAGCGGCGCAGGTACCAGGGGATCTCCTCGGGCAGGTTGGCCGACCAGATGATCAGGAACTGGCTGAAGCTGATGTAGGCCCAGAACATCAGGAAGGCGAAGGTCAGCTTGCCCAGGTCGTGGAAGTCGTCCTTGCCCACCACGCCGGCGAAGGGCGGCTCGGCCGCGCTCAGCCCCAGCACCACCACCACGAAGGTCAGGCCGGACAGCAGGCTGCCGATCATGAACCAGACGCCGTAGACGGTGGAGAACCAGTGCGGGTCGAGGGACATGGCCCAGTCGACCGACATGAAGGTGATGGTCAGGGCCAGGGCCACCAGGCCGCCCCCCGACAGCATGCGCAGGCGGCGCGCCACGGCCGCATCGGGCCCGCCGTCGAGCTGCCGCGACCACCTGCTGGTCAGGTGGGCCAGCAGCGACCACACGGCGAAGTAGAGCGCCGCCCGGCCCAGGAAGAAGGGCCCGTTCAGGTAGGCGGCCTTCTGCTGGACGAGGGGGTCGTGGGCCGCCTCGGGGCCGGCCCAGGGGTAGAGCCGGCCCAGGCCCAGGGCGATGGGCACGAACAGCAGCGCCAGCGCCGGCAGCGTGCGGGCCGCGGCCTCGGCCAGGCGCCGGGTGACCAGGGCCCAGCGGCCGCCGCTCTGGTGGCCGATCATGGTCAGGGCCAGGCCGCCCAGCGCCACGCAGATCCAGAACAGGTAGCCGAACAGGTACGAGCGGAAGAACTGGGACGGGTCCATGGCGTAGCCGACCGCCAGGGCGGCCAGGCCCAGGGCGCCCGCCACCGCGCCGGCCGACTTCAGCCGCTCGAGCTGCGGCGGCAGCGCCTGCATGTCAGTCATGGTGAGCACTCCCCGCGCCCGGCTCGGCCGGCGCCAGCAGGCCGCGCTTGTCGACCGGCACGTCGTCGATGGTGGCGTGCTGGCTCAGCTGCAGGGCGCGGATGTAGGCCGCGATGGCCCAGCGGTCGCGCACCGGCACCTGGGCGGCGTAGTCGGGCATGGCGCCGAAGCCGTTGGTCATGACGTCGAAGAAGTAGCCCGGCCGCTCGTTGCGCAGCCGGTCCTGGTGGAAGGTGGGCGGGCGCCGGTAGCCGCGCCGCACCACCATGCCGTCGCCCCGGCCGGTCTGGCCGTGGCAGGGGGCGCAGTAGATGTCGAAGCGCTCCCGGCCGCGGGCCACCAGGGCCGCGTCCACGGTCAGCGGGAACTCGTCCAGGAAGCCGGCCGCGTCCTTGCCGGTGTAGAAGCGCGCGTCCTCGCGCAGCTGCCCGCGCGCCACGGTGCCCTCCTCGAGCGGCCGGGCGGAGCGGTCGTCGCGGAAGAAGTCGCTCTGGGCGAAGGGCTTGTAGCGCGGCTGGTCGTGCATGTCCTGGCGGCAGGCGCCCGACAGCAGGCCGCCCGCCAGGGCCACGACGGCGAGGGCCCGGCGGCCCCGGGCCGGGGCCTCGCGCCGGGAGAAGGCCTGGATGCGCATCAGTGCGGCACCTCCGACACGAGCTTCACGCCCTTCAGGGACTCCAGGAACCGCCGCGTCCCGGCCCGGTCGAAGCGCGGGTCGTCGGCCTCGACGCAGACGTAGAACTTGTCCCTGGAGGCGCCCATCGTGAACGAGGGCACGTTGAACAGGGGGTGGTAGGGCTGGGTCAGCTTGTTGACCCACAGCATGCCGAACACGGCCGTCAGGCAGGCGAACAGGATGGTGGTCTCGTAGGTCGGCACGATGAAGGCCGGCCAGCTGTGGAAGGGCTTGCCCGAGATGTTCATGGGGTAGGCGACGACCGAGCTCCACCAGCACAGCCCGTAGCCCGCCGCCATGCCGACCAGCGCCCCGCCCAGCACCAGCTTGGACATCACCGAGCGGCCCAGGTGCAGGGCCTCGGCCAGGGCCTCGATCGGGTAGGGCGAGTAGGCGTCGATCCTGCGGTAGCCGGCCGCGTGCACGGCCTCGGCCGCCTCCACCACCTCGGCCGGCACGTCGAACTCGGCCAGCAGCCCGTAGATCTCCGTCTTGGGCCGGCTCATCGCACCTCCTCCTCGATGGAGTGGGGCAGCGGGTGCCCGTGGTGCGGCACGAGCGCGCCCGGCAGCAGCATGCGCATCTCGAACATGGTGATGGCCGGCAGGAAGCGCACGAACAGGAACAGCAGGGTCACGAACAGGCCCAGCGAGCCGATGAAGGCCGACCAGTCGTAGAGCGTCCCCGAGTACATGCCCCAGGAGGAGGGCAGGAAGTCGCGGTGCAGGCTGGTCACGATGATGACGTAGCGCTCCAGCCACATGCCCACGCTGACCACCATCGAGATGGCGAAGAGCGAGCCGATGCTGGTGCGCACCCTCTTGGACCACAGCAGCTGGGGCACGAAGCCGTTGCAGAAGATCAGCGCCCAGTACATGTACCAGTAGGGGCCGAACATGCGGTTCCACATCATGAAGCGCTCGTAGGTGTTCGAGCTGTACCAGGCGAAGAAGGCCTCCATCACGTAGCCGTAGAAGACCACCAGGCCCGTGGTGAGCATGACCTTGGCCATGTTCTCCAGGTGCCGCATGGTGATGAAGTCCTCGAGGTGATACCAGCGGCGCAGCGGGATGGCCAGGGTCAGCACCATGGCGAAGCCGGCGTAGACGGCGCCCGCCACGAAGTAGGGCGGGAAGATGGTGGCGTGCCAGCCGGGCACCAGGCCCGTGGCGAAGTCGAAGCTCACCACGGTGTGCACCGAGACCACCAGCGGCGTGCAGAGGCCCGCCAGCAGCAGGTAGCTCATCTCGTAGTTGTGCCAGTGGCGGGCCGAGCCGCGCCAGCCGCCGGCCAGGAAGCCGTAAAGGTACTGCCAGGGGCGGCTCTTGGCCCGGTCGCGCAGGGTGGCGAAGTCGGGGATCAGGCCCGTGAACCAGAACAGGGCCGAGGCCGTGGCGTAGGTCGAGACGGCGAACACGTCCCAGATCAGCGGGCTGCGGAAGTTGGGCCACAGGCCCATGGTGTTGGGGTAGGGCAGCAGCCAGTAGAAGGCCACCCAGGGCCGGCCGGTGTGGAAGATCGGGTAGAAGCCGGCGCAGGCCACGGCGAACAGCGTCATGGCCTCGGCGAAGCGGTTGATCGACGTGCGCCAGTCCTGCCGCAGCAGCAGCAGGATGGCCGAGATCAGCGTTCCGGCGTGGCCGATGCCGATCCACCAGACGAAGTTGATGATGTCGAAGCCCCAGCCCACCGGCACGTTGGGGCCCCACACGCCGATGCCGCGGAACAGCAGGTTGACCACCGCCAGCAGCATCAGCTGCAGCACCCCGAAGGCCGCCAGGAAGCCCACCAGCCAGAACAGCGGGGTCTTCCGCGTGAGCGTGATCCTGGCGATCTTCTCGGTGACCGAGGCGAAGGTGTGGCCGGGGCCGATGATCGGCGCCCCGGGCGCGTCCATCGGGTGCTTCGGCTGGCGCTGCTCGAGGCCGGGGGCCGGGCTAGCCATGCGAGACCTCGGGGTTCGGGTTCTTCACGACGGCCAGGTAGGTGGTGCGCGGGCGCGCGCCCAGCTCCTCCAGCAGCCCGTAGTTGCGCGGCTGCTGCTTGAGCTGGGCCACCCGGCTCTGCGGGTCGTTGACGTCGCCGAAGGTGATGGCCTGGGCCGGGCAGGCCTGCTCGCAGGCGGTCTTGATGTCGCCGTCCTTGATGGGCTTGTCCTGGCCGCGGGCCTCGATGCGGGCCACGTTGATGCGCTGCACGCAGTAGGTGCACTTCTCCATCACGCCGCGGCTGCGCACGCTCACGTCCGGGTTGCGCTGCAGCTTGAGGCTGGGGGTCTCCCAGTCCTGGTAGAGGAAGAAGTTGAAGCGCCGCACCTTGTAGGGGCAGTTGTTCGAGCAGTAGCGCGTGCCGACACAGCGGTTGTAGGCCATGTCGTTGAGCCCCTCCTCGTTGTGCGAGGTGGCGGCCACCGGGCAGACCATCTCGCAGGGGGCGTTCTCGCACTGCATGCACAGCACCGGCTGGTGGTGCACCGCCGGGTCGTCCAGGTCGCCCTCGTAGTAGCGGTCGACGCGGATCCAGTGCATCTCGCGCCCCATGGCCACCTGCTCCTTGCCGACCACGGGGATGTTGTTCTCGGCCACGCAGGCCACCACGCAGGCGTTGCAGCCCACGCAGGCGTTGAGGTCCACCACCAGGCCCCAGGCGTTGCCCTCGTACTTGTGGTCCGGGGGGTAGAGCGTGAGGTCCTTGGCGGGCCGGTGGTGGGCGAACTCCTCGGCGATCTTGTGGGGGTCGCGCTGGTACTCCTCGAGCTCGACCACCCGCATCAGGTTGCGGGCCCGGACCTGGTCCTGGGCCTCCATGGTCCAGTGGTCCTGGGTGCAGGCCAGGGTGTAGGCCTGCCGCGTGGCCCGGACCTCGAGGCCGCCGCCGAAGCCGGCGGCGTCGCTGGTGCGCAGCAGGCTGGCGTTGACGCCCAGCCCGTCGCCCACGCGCCCGGCGCGGGTGCGGCCGTAGCCCAGGTGCAGCGTCACCACGTCGTCGGGGTGGCCCGGCACGACCCAGGCCGGGGCCTTGGCGCTGCGGCCCTTGTAGCGCAGCTCGACCAGCTCGGTGGACTGGCCGCGGCTGGTGGAGCCGACCTTGACGCCCAGCTTCTCGGCCGTGCGCGGGCTCATCAGCGCGGCGTTGTCCCAGGTCAGCTTGGTGATGGCCTTGGGCAGCTCCTGCAGCCAGCCGCTGTTGGCCCAGCGCCCGTCGCCCACGCTGGGGTCGGGACGGAAGACCAGCTCCATGCCGGAGACGGCGGCCGGGGCGGCCTGGGCCCAGGCGCCGGGCTGCACGCTGACGGCCTTGGCCGCGAAGGCGGTGCCCGCCACCACGCCGTCGTGCAGGGCCTGGCGCCAGCGGGCCTCGAACTCGGGCCCCAGCTGCGCCTGCCAGTGCTCGCGCACGACGTCGTGGCCGGGCTTGGCGGCCTGGCCGGAGCAGGCCGCCAGCAGCTCGTGCACCGACTTCGAGCCGTAGAGCGGCGCGATCAGCGGCTGCACCAGCGTGGCGGTGCCGTCCCAGGCCCGCAGGTCGCCCCACGACTCGAGCGTGTGGGCCAGCGGCACGTGCCACTGGCAGCGCTCGCCGGTCTCGTCGAGGTACAGGCCCGCGTGGATGCGCAGGCGGGCCTTGTCGAGCGCCGCCTTGAAGTCGAGGTCGGCCGGGGCGCTGTAGACCGGGTTGGCGTCGATCACGATCAGCACGTCGACCTGGCCGGCCTTCAGGTCGGCCGCCAGCTCGGCCAGCGAGGCCAGGTGGTCCACCGGGCGGGCCTCGACCGGGTCGCTGAAGGTGACGGTCTTGCCGACGTTGCCCAGCTTCTCGTTGATGGCGTGGGCCAGGGCGTGCACCGCCGGGGGCTGGCCCTCGCCGGCCAGCACCAGGCTGCGACCGGCGTGGGCCTGCAGGTCCTTGACCAGGCCGGCCACGAAGGCGGCCCGGTCGCTCGAGCCGCCGGCCACCGCCAGGCCCAGGCCGGCGGCCACGGCGCGGGCCAGGCCCTCGACCTGCGAGGGTTTGACCACCAGCTTGTGGTCGGCCGAGGCGCCCGTGGCGGAGGGGCTGCCCTCGATCACGTAGAGCCGGTTGGGCTCGACCCCCGCCTGCAGCCGGCGGCGCGAGGCGAAGTCGCGGATGTGGCGGACGTTGGCCGGGCCCTCGCTGACGAAGTCGCAGTCGAGCGAGAGCACCACGTCGGCCTGGTCGAGGTGGTAGCGGGTCTCGACCGGCTGCCCGAAGGCCAGCTGCGCGCCGACCCGGGCCGAGTTGCGGCCGGCCGGCTCCCACTGGTGCCAGCGGGCCTCGGGGTGCTCGGCCAGCAGGGCCTCGACCTGGGCCGCCAGGGTGGGCGACGTGATGGGCTCGGTCAGCAGCCGCAGGCCCTTGCCCTTCAACGCCTTCTGCGCGTCCAGGGCGGCCTTGAGGGCCACCGTGAACTGGCTCCAGGTGCGGATCTCGCCCTCGAGCAGCAGGTTCTGCGAGCGATCGGGGTCGTAGAGCGCGAGGATCGCGGCCTGGCCGTAGAGGTCGGTGCCGCCCAGGCTGGCCGGGTGCTCGGGGTTGCCCTCGATCTTCGTCGGCCGGCCCATGTGGCTCTCGACCAGCACGCCCTTGGCGTAGCCGTGGTCGTTGAGCGCGGTGGCGTAGAACTGGGGCTTGCCGGGGACGATCCCCTCGGGCTGGCGCACGTAGGGGACGATCTTCTCGGGCGGCTGCTTGGTGCAGGCCGTCAGGCCCGCCAGCGCCATCGAGGCGCCCATCAGCCGCAGGAAGTCGCGCCGCCCGCCCGCGTCCCCGGTCCAGAGCGAGGCGTTCTCGGGAAACTCGCGGTGCAGGAAGGACTGGAAGCCCGGCGTCTCGGCCAGCTCCTCCAGGCTCTTCCAGTAGCGGCGGCCGCCCTGGCCGTCGAGGCGCCGGCGGACCTGGCTCAGATCGATTCGGGTCTCGGTGCTCATCGGTGGCAAGTGGAGCAGGAAATGCGGGTCTTGATCCCGTACTCCTTGACCAGCCGCCTGCCCAGCTCGAGCTGGTTGGCCGGGGGCTGATAGGCGATGTTGAAGACCTCGGACTTGGGCCGCACGTACTTCTCCGGGGCCTTGTGGCAGTCGAGGCACCACTCCATCTGGAGCGAGGGCACCTGGTAGGTCAGGGGCTGCAGGTCGATGCGCCCGTGGCAGGTCGAGCAGCCCACGCCGTGGGTGACGTGGGCGCTGTGGTCGAAGTAGGCGAAGTCGGGCAGGTCGTAGACCCGGGTCCACTGCAGGGACCGGCCCTCGCGGAAGCTGGCCCGCACGGGCTCCAGCGTGGGGCTGTCGGCCCAGATCTGCGAGTGGCAGTTCATGCAGGTCTTGGTGGGCGGGATGCCGGCCGTGGCCGCCACCTCGACGGAGGTGTGGCAGTAGCGGCAGTCGACGCCCATGCCGCCCACGTGGTGCTGGTGGCTGAACGGCACCGGCTGGTCGCGGGCCACGCCCTGGTTGTTGACCCAGGGCATGCGGTTCCAGTTGAGGACCAGCAGCAGCACGGCGCCGCCCAGCGCGGCGACGATCACGTGACTGGCCCGGGCCAGCGAGTTGGCGCTCTTGGGGAACAGTTGGGACATGAACTGGCGCTATTCGACCTTTCGATCGACTTCCGGTGGCCTGAGTCCTGGGACCGAACGGGCAGAGCCCTTCGAACCCCCGTGGGAGCCCTGTCAGGATGTGCCCGCTCGCGTGGCGGGATAGTGTGACGGGCGCGAAAGATACAAAAGCGCGGCCGCAAGGTCAACAGGCGCCCACGGCAGCATCCTGCACCGGGCTATACTCACGCCCTCTTTCCTCGCGCGGGAGGCGACGTGAAGGGCATCATCCTGGCCGGCGGTTCGGGGACGCGGCTCTACCCGCTGACCCTGGCGGTCAGCAAGCAGCTCGTGCCGATCTACGACAAGCCGATGATCTACCACCCGTTGACCACGCTGATGCTGGCGGGCATCCGCGAGGTGCTGGTCATCACCACCCCCGAGGACCAGCCGGCCTTCCAGCGCCTGCTGCGCGACGGCTCGCACCTCGGGCTGCGCGTGGCCTACGCGGTCCAGCCGCGGCCCGAGGGCCTGGCGCAGGCCTTCCTGATCGGGCGCGAGTTCGTCGGCCGGGAAGCGGTGGCCTTGGCGCTGGGCGACAACATCTTCTACGGCCATCGCTTCGCCGACTACCTGCAGAGCGCCGCGCAGCGCGCGGCCGGGGCCACGGTCTTCGCCTACCGGGTGCGCGACCCGCAGCGCTACGGCGTGGTGGAGTTCGACGAGACCGGCCGGGCGATCGGGCTGGAGGAGAAGCCGGCCCGGCCGCGCTCGTCCTACGCCGTGACGGGGCTCTACTTCTACGACAACGACGTGCTCGACATCGCCGCCCGGCTGAAGCCCTCGCCGCGCGGCGAGTTGGAGATCACCGACGTCAACCGGGCCTACCTCGAGCGCGGCCAGCTGCACGTCGAGATCCTGGGGCGCGGCATGGCCTGGCTCGACACCGGCACCCACGAGGCGCTGCTGCAGGCCTCGACCTACATCCAGGCCATCGAGCAGCGCCAGGGGCTCAAGGTGGCCTGCCCCGAGGAGGTGGCCTGGAACATGGGCTACATCTCCGCGGAGGACCTGCTGCGACAGGCGGAGGCCATGCGCAACAACGAGTACGGCCGGTACCTGCGCAGCCTGGTCGAGGAGGAGCGCGGCGCGTGAACGTCCGCCCCTGCGAGCTGCCGGAGGTGCTGCTGATCGAGCCGACCGTCTTCCGCGACGGGCGCGGCTTCTTCCTGGAGAGCTGGCACGAGTGGCGCTACGCCCAGGCCGGCCTGCCGGGGCCCTTCGTGCAGGACAACCACTCCTTCTCGCGCCGCGGCACGCTGCGCGGGCTGCACGTCCAGGCCAGCCGGCCGCAGGGCAAGCTGGTGCGCGTGACCCAGGGCGAGATGTTCGACGTGGCCGTGGACGTGCGCCAGGGCTCGCCCACCTTCGGGCGCTGGGTGGCGCGCGTGCTGAACGGCGCGGAGCTGCTGCAGCTGTGGGTGCCGCCGGGCTTCGCGCACGGCTTCCTGACGCTCTCCGAGGAGGCCCACGTGGAGTACAAGTGCACGGGCTTCTACGACCCGGCCGACGACCTGGCCGTGGCCTGGGACGACCCCGACCTGGCGATCGACTGGCCGGTGCGCCAGCCGCTGCTCTCGGAGCGCGACCGGCAGGCCCCGCGCCTGCGCGACGTGATGGCGCGCCTGCCGCGCTGGGGCGGGACGGCGTGAGTCCGCGGCGGGTGGCGGCGGCCCTGGCGGGGCTGGCGCTGGCCGCGGCC
>JBDIBD010000162.1:0-9630 GCA_039812725.1 Vicinamibacteria bacterium
CGCGGGCCGCGGGTCGCGCGACACGACGTGCAGGCCACTCGCGGCGAGAGCCGACAGCAAGTCCGGGCTGCGCGAGAGGGTCAGCGCGGCCTGGCCGCGGCCGAGCGGCTGCCGCCACGCGTCCGTGGGGTCGCCCGCCAGGAGGCAGCCCGCGTCCGCGGACTCCCAGTCGAGCACCTCGTCCGCGAGGCCCGCCGCTTCCAGGGGGCCGGCCACGCGCGCGGGCGCCAGCAGCGTCACGGGGCACCCGGCCTCGCGCAGGTCGAACAGCGCCGGCCCCAGAAGCACCAGGTCGCCCAGGGCGCCGGCCCGGGCCACGAGCACCCGCACGCGCCCCGTCCGCTACGGCAGGTCGACGCGCGCGCTGGCGCGGTTGCCCAGCTGGTCCGTCACGCGCACCACCACCACGTGCGCGCCGCCCGGCTGGAGCCGCGGCCTGAACTCGTAGACCTCGACGGGGCCGTCGTTGATGCCGTCCTGCGGGTGGACCTCCTGCCAGCCCTGGCCGTCCACGGAGAACTCGGCCCGCCGCAGCGCACCGCCGTCGTCGCGGGCCTGCACGCGCACCAGCCCGGGTCCGGCCAGCGTGGCCTCGAGGCGCGGCGGCGTGTTGTCGACGTCGAACGAACCGCTCTCGCGCTCGCCGGTGAGGGCCAGGCTCTCCGGGTTGGAGAGGGCGTCGCTCGCCACCACCTTGACGACGTAGCGGCCGTCGGGAAGCGACATCGTGTCCCAGGCGTAGACCTGCTCGGTCAGCCCGCGCCGCAGGGGCCGGAAGGCGCTCTCGCCGGCGCGCCGGAAGAGGAGGTCGTAGGTCAGCGCGTCCTGGTTGGGGTCCTCGGCCTTCCACGACAGGGTCTGCAGGCCGCGCTGGTAGACCTTCCGGCTGAAGGTGGTGGCGGCCGGCTGGCTGGCCCGGGTGGCCTGCTCGCGGGGATCCGACGGGTCGGGTGGGTCGAGCCCCAGCACCTCGATCTCACCGCTCACGGAGAGCGGCCTCTGGAAGCCCTCGCCCGGCGCGTAGACCGTGACCTGGGCGACCTGCGGGCGCAGGTTGCGCTGCAGGTAGCTGAGCGCGACCGAGTCGAGCCGGGGCCCGGCCCCGGCCGACGGCTTCAGGCGCGCCTCGAGCTGCACGTAGCGCCCCCTCGGGCTGGTGGCTGGCTGGCTGCCCGGCCGCTCGGCCGGCGCGGACCAGTCGGACCAGGTGGCGTCGGGCGTGGCGGTGTTGCCGCTGCGCGTGCGCAGGGCCAGGGTCGAGCTGGCCGGCAGCTCGCCCTCCCAGCGCAGCAGGCCGAAGGCCGAGACGGCCTCGGTGTCCTTGACCACCGACGTGAAGACGCCCTCGGCCTCGCGCGCGGCGCGGCGCGCGAAGACCTTGCCCGGGTTCGAGACCGCGGCGAACACGCTGCCGTCGGGGCCCAGCGCCAGCGCCGTGACCTGCTCGCCGGGCAGGGTGCCTTCCATCGACCCCTTCTGGTCGTCCCCGACCAGGTACAGCCGGCCCTTGTCGCCGGTCCCGAGCAGGGCCCCTTGCGGCGTCGCCACGAGCGCGTGGGGGGCCTCGTCCGGGGAGCTCCACAGCGTCTCCACGTCGCCGTCACGGAGGCGCAGCAGGGCCCCCCGCCCGGCCGGGCGCGGGGCCCCCTGGGGTGGCACGGCACCGACGACCTGGAGGGTGGGGACCGCGAAGCTCTCGGTGATGGTGACCTCCGCCGCCGGAGGGTTGGCGGGGGTCGCCGCGGCTGGCGGCGCGGCGCTGGCGCCGGTCAGGTCGCGGGCCGCGTCGAGGACGGCGGCGTAGACCGTGCCGTCGGCGCCGATGGAGAGGGCCTTGACCTCGCGGTAGGGGCTGTCGACCAGGGCGAAGGCATTTCCGGCCGGGTCCACGCGGTAGACGATGCCGCCCGGCGCGGTGCCCACGTAGGCCTGGCCGGCGTCGTCGACGGCCAGGGCGGTGAAGTGCTCCTCCGGGCTGGTCAACAGGGTCTCGGCCTTCCCGTCCTTGCCCACGCGCAGGAGCTGGGCCGGGTTGCCCGTGGCCACGAGCAGCCGGCCCTCGCGGTCGAAGGCCAGGCCCCACACGTAGCGCCCCTCGGGGTCCACGAAGACCTCGGAGGCGCCCTGGTCGTCCACCCGGTAGACCTTGCCGTCCGGGGCGGTGCCGACGTAGATCCGGCCGTCGGGCCCGGCCGCCAGGGCGTGCACCTCGAGCTCGGGGGCGTCGAAGATCAGGCGCCCCTGGCCCTTCTCGATCACGAACACCTGGCCGTCGTTGCCGCTGCCCGCGTAGACGCGCCCGCGGCCGTCGGCGGCCAGGCACCAGACGTAGGGCTGCTCCGGGTCCTGCAGCAGCACGGACTGGGCGGCCAGCCGCAGGTGGCCGTCGGAGTCGACGGCCAGGCCTCGCAGGTCGCCGGCCAGGAAGTCGCGCGCTCCCTCCAGGCGCCAGGCCTGGGGCTGGGCGGCCCGCAGCGGGGCGGCCAGGGCGAGGGCGCAGGTCAGCAGCAGGCGCAGGGCCGGAACGAAGCGGGGCATGTCACCTCCAGGGGCTCAACGCGAGACGGTCAAGCTCAGGCTCCGGGCGCCGCCGACGGCCTCCTCGGTGGGCAGGTCCAGCTCCCAGACCGTCGCGCTGCGCAGCGGGACGTTGGCGGAGCTGCGCGTGCCGAGCACGGCCAGGGCCGAGGGCGGCAGGCCCGGGAGATACTCGCCCGCCACGATCACGCCGGCCGCGGGGCGCAGCAGGCGGGCGTAGAGGTGGTTGCGGTGGCGCAGCGCATTGATGGCCCGCAGCAGCTGGTCCAGGTCGCGGGGCACGAAGGGTTGGCGCAGCTCGCGCTGCTCGATCTCGTTGAGCGTGTCGGCGTCGCAGACCAGCAGCGTGTACTCGCCCGGGGCGGCCGAGCCCGGCACGCTCACGGGCAGCGTCTCGGTGCGCAGCTCGCCGCGGTAGCTGCGCAGCTGGGCCTTGACCAGCAGGCGCTCGCCGGCGCGCACGGGCCCGGCGCGCTCGACCCAGATGCGCTGCAGGCTGGCGGCGCGGCGGCTCTCGGCCGTGTCGATCTCGATCGTGAGACGCGCCGGCGCCACGCGCTCGAACTCGTTGTTGAGAACGTAGGCCAGCGGCGCCGCCACGAGCAGGGCGGCCGGGACGGACGGCTGGTCCTCGGAGAAGAGGTCCTCGACCTTCACCTCGCGCCCGTCGGCCAGCCCCAGGCGCGCCTGGACGCGCACGGAGGCCGCGCCCACGGCCCGCTCGTAGCCCTGCAGCACCGACAGCACGCCGGCGTAGGCCAGGAGCGGCGAGAACAGGTCGTCCTGGACCATGCGGAAGGAGAAGCGGCGCTCGGGCCCGCCGGCCCGCGAGCGCAGGCTGACCTCGACCGGGATCAGCTCGGGGGCGCTGCCGAGCCGGCCCGAGACCGCGCTGGTGCGGTCCTGGTCGAGGGTCCCCACGGGCTGCGTGGCCGCGCTGATCTTCCAGCTCTGGTAGATGCTGGGGAAGACCGAGAAGACGTGGGCCTTCTTCATCGGGAAGCGGGTCGGCCCCAGGTTGTAGAAGGGGTGGCCGAAGGCGTAGACCCGGTCGCCCTCCACGTGCGTGACCGTGCCCGTGACGGACATGTCGATGTCGCCCTCGAGCAGCGAGATGCCCACGGCGCTGCCCGGCGCCAGGTCCGGCTGGGGCGGCAGGTCGGCGGCTCCGGAGGCGCCCTGGACCGGCGCGAAACCGAGGCTGCCGAAGAAGCCCCGCGCCCACTCGAAGGCCTCGGGCGAGAAGCCCGAGAGGCTCAAGGGCAACGCCAGGGGCCGCAGCGTGGCCCCCAGCAGGCCGGGGGGCGGGGCCGGCCCCCGCCAGGCCAGGGCGTCCGCCGTGACCTCGCCGCGCGGGCGCCGGAGGGCGTCGAGCAGCGAGTCGCGGTCGAGCGGCAGGGCCGGTCCCTGGGCGCCGAAACGCAGCGGCAGGCGAGTCGAGGCAGCCCGCGGACCGCCGCGCTGCGTGGCCCGGACCATGTCGCCGAAGGGCGTGATGCCGGCGATGGTCTCCTTCGAGAACGGGAAGCCGTAGGCCACCGCCCCGACCAGCTTGCCGTCGACGTACACGGGGCTGCCGCTCATGCCGGCGATCACGCCGGTCTCGGCCAGCCGGCCGCCGGTCAGGCGCGCCAGCACCAGGCTCTGGCGCGGACCGAGGACGTTCTCCAGGGTGCCGATGATCTCGACCTGGAACTCCTCGATGCGCGAGCCCTCGAAGACGGTGCGGCCCACGCCCTTCATGCCGGGGCGCAGCTGCTCCGGCGGCAGCACCTCGACGGCACGGGCCAGCGGGCCCGCCAGGAGCGCGAGCACGAGCACGGCAAAACGGTGACGGATGTCCCGACCTCCCGGCGCCCGAGGGGCGCCCACCCCACGTCTCCATCTTATGACGGACGCGGGAGCGCGACGCGGCTTGACGCCCCGGCGGCGAATTGGGCACGATGCGCGGCCGCCCGGAGCATGCGCCACCTGAGAGCCCTTCCCGCCTGCCTGTTCGCCTGGCTGATGCCGGGGGGCGGGCACCTCTTCCTGGGACGGGTTCGCTCGGGTCTCGCCCTGTCCGGGAGCATCGGGGCGCTCTTCGGCCTGGGGCTCGCCATGCAGGCCCGGCTCGACGTGAAGCTCGGCCTCGAGGACCCGCTGGCCCTGCTGATCAACGTCTGCCAGATGGCCACGGGCGCGTTCTACCTGGCGGCGCGCGGGGCGGGGCTGGCGGCGGGCGACGTGCACGCCCCGTCCTTCGAGTACGGCAACACCTTCACCGCGGTGGCCGGGCTCCTGAACGTGCTGGCGGTGCTCGACGCCTACGACGTGGCCGCGGGGCGCAAGTGACGCCCGAGCTGCTGCAGAGCCACCTGGTGGCGCTGCTGCTGTTCTCCTGGCTGAGCGCCACGGCCCTGGCCGTGATCTACCGACGGCCGGGGCGCCAGCTGCGCTTCGGGCTGAAGGTCTTCCTGGCCTTCACGCTCGGGACCCTCGCCGGGGCCTGGCTGATGGCCGCACTGGGGCGCTGACGGTGAGGCTGCTCGGTCTCTGGGGGCCGGTGGTGGCGTGGATGGGGGCGCTCTTCTTCGCCTCGGCCCAGACCTTCCCCGGCGGCGGCCCGTCCGTCCCGGACTGGCTGACCCACGGCACGGCCTACGCCGTCCTGGGCGGGTTGGCCTGCCGGGCGCTGGCCGGCGGGCTGGGGCGGCCCCTGACGCTCGGGCAGGCGCTGCTGGCCGTGGCGCTCTCGACCGGCTACGGCGTCACCGACGAGCTGCACCAGCGTTTCGTCCCCAACCGGCACGCCGACCCGTGGGACGTGGTCAAGGACTTCGGTGGCGCCGCGCTGGGCAGCGCCGCCAGCCTGGCGCTGGGCCGCCGCCGAGAGGAGGCCGCCTGAGCTCGCCCCGCATCGCCCTCGTCCCCGGCGACGGCATCGGCGTCGAGGTCCTGGCCGAGGCGGTCAAGGCCCTCACGGCCGTGGCCGACGCCTCCGGCCGCAGCCTGCGCATGACGCCCTTCGACTGGGGCGCCGAGCGCTACCTCAGGACCGGCGTGAGCCTGCCCCCGGGCGCGGTCGAGCGGCTGCAGGAGGGCTTCGACGCCATCCTCCTGGGCGCCATGGGCGACCCGCGCGTCCCCGACAACCGGCACGCCGTGGACATCCTGCTGGGGCTGCGCTTCGAGCTCGACCTCTACGTCAACCAGCGGCCCGTGCGCCTGCTGCACGAGCGGCTCTGCCCGCTCAAGGGCGCCAGCCCCGCCGACGTCGACCTGGTGGTCTTCCGGGAGAACACCGAGGGGCTCTACGTGATGATGGGCGGCTTCCTGAAGAAGGGCACGCCGGACGAGGTCGCCACGGACGTGGACGTCAACACGCGCAAGGGCGTCGAGCGCATCGTGCGCCACGCCTTCGAGCAGGCCCGGTCCCGCGGCCGCCGCAGGCTGGCCATGGCCGACAAGTCCAACGTGCTGATCCACGCCCACGACCTCTGGCAGCGGGTCTTCAAGCTGGTGGCGGCGGAGTTCCCCGAGGTCGAGGCGCGCCACCTGTACGTGGACAACCTGTGCCTGCAGCTGGTGCGCGAGCCGGGCCAGTTCGACGTGATCGTGACCTCGAACATGTTCGGCGACATCGTCACCGACCTGGCGGCGGCGCTGCAGGGCGGCCTGGGGATGGCCGCCTCGGGCAACCTGCACCCCGGGCGGCTGGGGCTGTTCGAGCCGGTGCACGGCTCCTGGCCGGCCATGGCGGGCAAGAACGCCGCCAACCCGATGGGCGCCATCCTGAGCGCGGCCCTGATGCTCGAGCACCTGGGCTGGGCCGAGGAGGCCTCGCGCCTGGAGGCGGCGGTGCGCTGGGCGGTCGAGAACGAGGTCACCACCGCCGACGTGGGCGGCCGCCTGGGCACGCGCGAGGTGGGCGACGCCGTCGCGGAGCGCCTCCGGACCCGGTAGGATTCACCCCATGACGCCTGAAGCCACCGTGACCCTCACGCCCGGCAAGCGGGTGCTGTTCCTGACCAAGGACCCCGAGCTGATCCGCCGCCAGCTGCGCGGCGAGCTGGACCTGCAGATGAAGGACGTGCGGGTCGAGGACCTGCTCGACGACGTCAACACCGACGCCATGGCGCCGGCCTGGGCCTGCATCGACTACAAGCCCGAGGACGTGGCCAGGAACGCCTACGCCGGCCTGACCCCCGGCGGCGAGCGGCTCTTCGGCCAGGACGCGCTGATCCAAGGCAACTTCGAGGTCGTGGTCTCCGGCTTCCGCAAGGGCACCGGCTCGTCGCGCGAGCAGGCCGTGCAGGCCGAGAAGTGGGCCGGCATCCGCATCGCCATCGCGGCCTCGTTCGCCCCCATCCACGCCCGCAACAACGTGGCCCAGGGCGTGCTGATGGCCGACCACGCCGTGCTGCTGCGGCTGCAGGCGGGCGAGGCCGTGCCGCTCGAGGAGTTCACGAAAGGCTGGGACCCGGTCACGCGCATGGTCATCCGCCACGGCGGCCTGTTCCCCTTCACGCGCGCCTTCGGGCGCGGCGAGGTCGAGCTGCCGCCCCCCGACACGGCCGCCCGGCCGATGACGGTGGCCGAGAAGATCCTGGCGCGGCGCGTGGCGGGGGCCGCGGGCCCGGTCTTCGTCAAGCCCGGCGACGCGGTCTGCGTGCGGGTCGACGGGGGCTACTCGCACGAGTTCACCAGCGCCCAGGTGCACTACTTCCTCGAGAACGAGTTCGGCCCGGACTACCGCCCGGCCAGCCCCGACCGCTTCGCGGTCTTCGAGGACCACCTGATCTACGCCGACGGCGTGGCCCGCATGGCTCCGCTGGCGCCGAAGATCCAGGTCCTGCGCGACATGCAGCGGACCTTCCTGCGCCACACCGGCCTGCAGGACTTCACGGCCAAGGGCGGCGTCTCGCCGGGCATCTGCCACACGGTGGCGCGCGAGCGCCTGATCGAGCCCGGCGACTTCGTGCAGGCCACCGACTCGCACACCTGCATGGGCGGCTCGCTCAACGCCCTGGCCTACGGCGTGGGCGCCACCGAGTACGCGGCCCTGCTGGTGGCCGGCTTCACCTTCATCGAGGTGCCCGAGTCGATCCGCTTCGAGCTGCGCGGCCGGCTGCAGCCGGGGGTCACGGCCAAGGACGTGATGCTGCACATCCTGGCGAACCACGCCCGCCGGCAGGAGACCCTCGACCGGGTGATGGAGTTCGGCGGGCCCGGGCTGCTCACGCTGTCGCCCGACGAGAAGGCCGTGCTGTGCAACATGGCCACCGAGTGCTCGGCCAAGACGGGCGTGGTCGAGGCCGACGAGGAGCTGCTGCGCTGGATCGCGGCCCGCCGTCCCGGGAGCACGCTCGAGGCCCTGCGGGCCAAGGTCGTGGCGCCCGACCCGGGGGCCACGTACCACGGCGGCGTGCACGTGATCGACCTGTCGGCCCTGCAGCCCATGGTGGCCACCCCGGGCGACCCGTCCCGCGGCATCCCGTCGGACCCCACCAACGGGGCCCTGGTCTCGGAGCTGCCCGAGGTGCGCATCGACATCGCCTACGGCGGCTCCTGCACGGCCGGCAAGGAGGACGACCTCGACCAGTACGCGCAGGTCATGAGCGCCGCGCTGGCGGCGGGCCGGCGCGTGGCCGAGGGGGTCGAATTCTTCATCCAGTTCGGGTCACAGGCGGTCGAGGAGCACGCCCGCCGCCAGGGCTACCTGGAGGTCTTCGAGCGCACCGGCGTCAAGCTGATCCGCCCGGGCTGCGGGGCCTGCATCGGCTGCGGCCCCGGCGTCTCGGAGCGCCGCGAGCAGGTCAGCGTCTCGGCCATCAACCGCAACTACCAGAACCGCTCGGGGCCCGGCCAGCTCTACCTGGCCTCGCCGCTGACCGTGGCGGCCTCTGCGGTGACCGGCCGCATCACCGCCTACCGCGAGGGGATGTTCGCCGGCTAGCGCGGCGCCGGCGGCCAGCGCGCCGACGACATCCGCGTGCCGGCCGGCAGCGTGACCGGCACGCGCCGGCCGGTGCCGTCCGCCGCCACCACCACCAGGCGCGACGAGGTGGCGTCGCTCTCGACGAAGGCGATGCCGCCGGGGCCCCAGTCCGGGGCGTCGCGGAAGGCCGGCCCGCTGACGATCACGGTCTCGGCGCCCGTGGAGATGTCGCGCACCACGAGGTCCCAGGTCTCGAGGCGGCCGACCTGGCCCGTCAGGCGGCGGAAGACGAGCTGCTTGTTGTCCGGCGAGAAGGCCGGGGCCGAGTCCGAGCCGAGGGCGTAGTCGGACCCGGGCAGGGGCCCGCCCTGCGAGGGACCGTCGGTGACGCGCACGGCGGCGTTGGTCAGGCCCCAGAGGCTGCCGCGCCCCTCCGCGTCGACGCGCTCGAAGACGCCGGCCTGCCCGGTCGGGTCGATGCGCAGCCGGCGCTCGCGGTCGGTGGTGGTGGTGAGCAGGGCGCCGCGGTCCTTGCCGGAGAGCGAGCTGCGGTAGATGTCCTCGTCGCCCTCCCTGGTGCCCCGGGCCCCGTAGACCAGCAGGTCCTCGACGGGCGACCACTCGACCGAGTGGACCTGCTCGGCGGGCGGCACGATCGGGGCCTCGAGGCGCCGCGCCAGGTCCACCACCATGAGGGCGGCCTCGTCGGGTGGGCCCAGGAACTCGTCCTTGTTCGTGTCGGAGAGGACTCGGGCCACCGCCAGCCGCAGGCGGTCGGAGGCGGGCGCCACCGCCACGTTGTCGCAGGCCTGGGTCTCGTCGTTGCAGAACGTGATGCGGGTGAGGCCCGAGCCGTCGGCCGCCACCGCGAAGACCTCGCGCGGGGCGCTGAGGCGCGTGGCCCAGCCGCCGGCGCAGACCAGCAGCTGGGCTCCCGCCGGGATCGGGGCGGTCTTCGAAGGCGGCGTGAAGCTGCTGCCCGAGCGGGCGTTGCAGCCGGCCGCCGCCAGCGACAGGGCCACCATCAGGACGCGTGCGCGAGGGACCATGCCGTGAGGCTAGCAGGCGCTCCCGGCGCCGTAAAGAGCGCCGGCCGCGTGCTAGAATCGCGCCCATCGTCGAGGCGCGCGGCCGCGGTCCGCGGGGCGGTCGCCCCGCGCCACGCGCGGCGG
>JBDIBD010000163.1:0-9581 GCA_039812725.1 Vicinamibacteria bacterium
GGCCCGCGCCGCGACCGCTAGCTCCGTGACGGGCGCGGCCGGCCGCAACGGGCTGCTGCTGGGGCTGACGCTGGCCCTGGCGGCCGGCCTGGCCGCCGGCCGCGCCGACCTCGACGACGAGGTCGCCGCGTCGATCTCCGCGGCGGGCTTCAAGCCCGCCCGGCTCCGCGTCGGCCGCGGCGAGACCCTGCGCGTGAAGGTCAGCAGCGGCGACGAGCGCGAGCACTGCTTCGCCGTGGACGCGCTGCGCGTCGAGAAGCGCGTGCGGCCCGGCCAGCCGGTGGTGGCCGACCTCAACCCCGAGCGCGTGGGGACCTTCCCGATCACCTGCTGCCTGCACCCCGACAACGCCGCCGAGCGCGGCCAGCTCGTGGTGGGGGAGTAGGGGCTCCATCGACCAGCGACGAGCCTGAGGCCGACCTTCCGCCCGGGTTCGCGAGCCTCCACAACCACCTGGAGCTAGAATCCCGGCGGCCGGTCGTGTCCCGGCCACGGGGGGCCATGGTGGAGGCGGCGCGGGCCGACGGCGACGGGCGTTTCCGCCTGCTGGTCGAGCGCTGCCCCGACGCGGTGCTGATCCTCGACGGCGAGCGCTTCGTCGACTGCAACCAGGCCGCCGTGGCGCTGATGCGCTGCGAGACCCGGGAGCAGCTGCTGGCCCTGCGGCCGGCGCAGCTGTCCCCGGAGCGCCAACCGGACGGGCTGCCCTCCGCGGAGAAGGCGGAGGCCCTGGCCTTGGCCGCCCTGGCCGAGGGTTCCAGCCGCTTCGAGTGGACCTACCGGCGCCCCTCGGGCGAGGAGTTCCCGGTGGAGGTCACGCTGGTGGCCATCCCGGCCGGGGGCCGGCAGGTGCTCTTCACGCTCTGGCGCGACCTGCGCGAGCAGAAGTGGGCCGAGGAGACGATCCGACAGTACCAGGAGCACCTGGAGGAGCTGGTGGAGGAGCGCACGCGCGAGCTGCAGGCCGCCAAGGAGGCGGCCGAGGCCGCCTCGCGCGCCAAGAGCGCCTTCCTCGCGGCCATGAGCCACGAGATCCGCACGCCGATGAACGGCGTGATCGGCATGACCAGCCTGCTGCTCGATACGCCCCTGACCGCGGAGCAGCGCGAGTTCACCGAGACCATCCGCCAGAGCGGCGACGCGCTGCTGACGATCATCAACGACATCCTCGACTTCTCGAAGATCGAGGCCGGCCGCATGGACCTCGAGCAGAGCCAGTTCGACCTGCACGAGTGCGTGGAGGGGGCGCTCGAGCTGCTGGCGCCGCGCGCGGCCGAGAAGCGGGTCGAGCTCCTGTGCAGCATCGCCGACGAGGTCCCGGCCGCCATCGTCGGCGACATCACGCGCCTGCGCCAGGTCCTGATCAACCTGCTGGGCAACGCGCTCAAGTTCACGGCCGCAGGCGAGGTGGGCCTGGCGGTCTCGGCCGAGGCGGGCGCCGAGGCGGGAGGCCCCTGCCGGCTGCACTTCGCGGTGCACGACACGGGCATCGGCATTCCGAGGGAGCGGCTGGACCGGCTCTTCCAGGCCTTCACCCAGGTCGACTCGTCGACCACTCGCAAGTACGGCGGCACCGGCCTCGGGCTGGCGATCAGCCGCCGCTTGAGCGAGCTGATGGGCGGGCGCATGTGGGTCGAGAGCGAGATGGGCCACGGCAGCACGTTCCACTTCACGATCGAGGCCCCGGCCGCGGAGCGCCCGCCGGCGCCGGTGGCCGCGCCCGGAGTGTCGCTGGCCGGCAAGCGCGTCCTGATCGTGGACGACAACGCGACCAACCGCCGCATCCTCGTGGTTCAGGCACGCAGGTGGGGGATGCTGCCGCGGGAGGTCGAGACCCCGGCCCTGGCGCTGGAGTGGATCCGGGAGGGCCAGGAGTTCGACGTGGCGCTGTTGGATCACGAGATGCCGGGCATGGACGGGACCATGCTGGCGGCAGCCGTCCGCCGGCTGCGTCCCGGGCTGCCGCTGCTGCTCCTCAGCTCCGTCCGGCGGCCAGAGGCCGCGGAGTCGGGGCTGTTCGAGGCGGCCCTGCTCAAGCCGGTCAGGATGACCGTCCTGCAGCGCCGCCTCCAGGAGGTGCTCGGCGGCCGCGGGGGCGGAGCCTCGCGCCCGGCCGAGCGCGCCCCGATCTTCGACCAGGAGCTGGCCCGGCGAGTGCCCCTGCGCATCCTGCTGGCGGAGGACAACGCCACCAACCAGAAGCTGGCCCTGCGGCTGCTGGAGCGGCTCGGCTACCGGGCCGACGTGGCGGCCAACGGGATCGAGGCCCTGCAGGCCGTGGAGCGGCAGGGCTACGACCTGGTGCTGATGGACGTGCAGATGCCCGAGATGGACGGCCTCGAGGCCTGTCGCCGCATTCGCAGCAACGCAGCGCTGGCACAGCCGCGGATCGTGGCCATGACGGCCAACGCCATGAAGGAGGACGAGCTGGCCTGCCGCGAGGCCGGCATGGACGACTTCGTGAGCAAGCCCGTGCGCCCGGAGGAGCTGGTGGCGGCGCTCGAGCGCAGCGCCTCGACGGGCGCCAGCGGGCGCCCGTCGGCCCCCGCCGCGGACCGGGAGGGGCCGGGCGGGCTGGACGCCGCGGCTCTATCCGCCCTCCAGCTGATGGTGGAAGGGGACGTGCACTTTCTGAAGGACGTGGTCGACCGCTTCTCGGACGAGGGTGCTCCGGGCCTGGTGCGCGAGATGCGACAGGCCTGGGCTGCCGGCGACCCCGCCAGCCTGGGGCGCGCGGCCCACTCGCTCAAGTCCAACGCCGCCTCTTTCGGGGCCCTGGGGCTGGCCGCCCTGTGCCAGGACGTCGAGAACCGCTGCAAGGCCGGGCGGCTCGAGGGCCTGCAGGACCTGCTCGACGGGCTCTCGCGCGAGCTGGAGCGGGTCACGCCGGCGGTGCGGGCGCTCAGGGACTGGGACCCGAACGTCCCCTGGCCGCCCGGGGCCTGAGCGCCGCAGGGCGCCCGGGCTACAATGCCGCCCCTGTGGCCTACGGCTTCCTGATCGACAACCGGCGCTGCATCGGCTGCCACGCCTGCTCGGTGGCCTGCAAGGTGGAGCACCAGGTGCCTCTCGGCGTGGCCCGCACCTGGGTCAAGTACGTCGAGAAGGGCCAGTTTCCCGACACGAAGCGCGTCTTCCAGGTCACGCGCTGCAACCACTGCGCCGACGCCCCCTGCGTCGAGATCTGCCCGACCGCGGCCCTGCACACCCGCCGTGACGGGATCGTGGACTTCGACAACCGGCGCTGCATCGGCTGCAAGGCCTGCCTGCAGGCCTGTCCGTACGACGCCCTGCACATCGACCCGGTCACGGAGACGGCGGCCAAGTGCAACTACTGTGCGCACCGCACCGAGGTGGGCCTCGAGCCGCCCTGCGTGACGGTCTGCCCGACGCAGGCCATCGTGGCGGGGGACCTGGACGACCCGACCACGCGGCTGGCGCAGCTCGTGGCGCGCGAGCCGGTGCAGGTGCGCAAGCCCGAGAAGGGGACGCGGCCGAAGCTGTTCTACATCGAGGGCGACTCGAGCGCGCTGGTGCCCTCGGCCGCGCCGCCCGGGCACGGCTACGTCTGGGCCGAGACGGTCCAGCCGGCCATCCTCGAGGCCATGCCGCTCACCGAGCAGGCCGGCGCGCCGCGGCGCACCTATGGTGTCGCCGAGCAGCACCGCAACTCGTGGGGCGGCAAGGTCTCGCTGTACCTCTGGACCAAGTCGCTCGCCGCCGGCTGCTTCCTGGTCCCGGCCCTGCGCGGGCTGATGGACCCCGACCGGACGCCGCTGCGGCCCGGGGCGGCCTTCGCCGCGCTGCTGTTCCTGGGCCTGACCGGCCTGTTGCTGGTGCTCGACCTGCGGCGGCCCGGGCGCTTCCTGTGGACGCTGACCAGGCCGCAGTGGCGCTCGTGGCTGACGCGCGGGGCCTACGCGATCACGGCCTACGGGCTGCTGCTCACGGTCATCCTGGCGATGGGCGTGCGGGGCCGGGAGCCGTCGACCTGGCTCGTCGGCGCGACCGCCTTCCTGGCCGCCCTGACCGCGATCTACACGGCCTTCCTCTTCGGCCAGGCCAAGGGCCGCGACCTGTGGCAGTCGCCGCTGCTCGCGCCGCACCTGCTGGTCCAGGCCCTCGTGGCCGGGGCCACGGTCTTCGCCCCCGCCTGGCTGGCCTGGCTGTTGCCCGTCAACGGCCTGCTGCTGGCTTCGGAGGTCTTCGGCCGCCACCCGACCGAGGACGGCCGGCGCGCGGCCGAGCTGATCCAGGGCGCGCCGCTCTTCACCAGCGGGGTGCTGGCGATGGGCCACCTGCTGCCGCTGGCGCTGCTGTGGACCGCGCCGCAGCTCAACCTGCTGGCCTCGCTGCTGGCGCTCGTGGGCCTGCTGGCCTGGGAGCACCTGCACGTGCAGGCCCCCCAGAGGATGCCCCTGGCATGAGCGTGGAGCGCCTGGTCCCCGGCACGCAGCTGGTCTCGTTCCCGCCCTACGAGCGCTGGGACGACTGGCGCGAGTACGACGCCGCGTCCTGGCCGCGGCGGGTCGAGAAGCGCTACCTGCTGGTGCCCACCACCTGCTTCAACTGCGAGGCGGCCTGCGGCCTGGTGGCCTTCGTCGAGCGCGACTCGCTCAAGGTGCGGCGCTTCGAGGGCAACCCGCTGCACCCGGCCTCGCGCGGGCGCAACTGCGCCAAGGGCCCGGCCACGATCAACCAGGTGCAGGACCCCGAGCGCATCCTCCACCCGCTGCGCCGCAAGGGACCGCGCGGCGGCGGGCAGTGGCAGAAGGTCTCCTGGGACGACGTGCTCGACGAGCTGGCCGGGCGCATCCGCAAGGCCTTCCAGGAGGACCGGCGCAACGAGGTGATGTACCACGTCGGGCGCCCGGGCCACGAGCGCACGATGGACCGCATCCTCAAGGCCTGGGGGATCGACGGCCACAACTCCCACACCAACGTCTGCTCGGGGGCGGCCCGCCTGGGCTACGCGCTCTGGTCGGGCTACGACCGGCCCAGCCCCGACCACGAGAACGCGCGCTTCATCCTGCTGATCTCGTCGCACCTGGAGTCGGGGCACTACTTCAACCCGCACGCCCAGCGCATCGTCGAGGGCAAGCTGCGCGGCGCCAAGCTGGCGGTGATGGACCCGCGCCTGAGCAACACCGCCGCGCGCGCCGACTGGTGGCTGCCCACCTATCCCGGCAGCGAGGCCACGGTGCTGCTGGCGATGGCGCGCGTGATGCTCGACGAGGGGCTGGCCGACCTGGCCTTCGTGGAGCGCTGGACCAACTGGGACGAGCTGCTGCAGGCCCGCCGGCCGGGGCAGGAGCGCACCTTCGCGGGCTTCCTCGACGAGCTGAAGGCGCACCTCGCGCCGTACACGCCGGAGCACGCCGAGGCCGAGAGCGGCGCCCCGCGCGAGCGCATCGTGGCGGTGGCGCGGCAGATCGGCGCGGCGCGCGGGGCCTTCGCCTCGCACGTCTGGCGCGCGGCCGCCTCGGGCAACCTGGGCGGCTGGCAGGTGGCCCGGGCCCTGCAATTGCTGACGGTGCTGACGGGCAGCTTCGGCACGCCCGGCGGAACGCTGCCGCACGCCTGGGCCAAGTGGAAGCCCACGTTCTGGAAGGAGCCGCCCGGCCAGAAGCAGTGGAACGAGCTGCTGTTCCCGCGCGAGTGGCCCCTCAGCCACTACGAGATGTCCTTCCTGCTGCCGCACTTCCTCAAGGAGGGGCGCGGCCGGCTCGACACCTACTTCACGCGCGTCTACAACCCGGTCTGGACCAACCCCGACGGCCTGACCTGGGTGGAGGTGCTGAAGGACGAGAGCCTGGTGGGCCTGCACGCCGCGCTCACGCCCACCTGGAGCGAGACGGCCGTCTTCGCCGACTTCGTGCTGCCGATGGGCCACGGCAGCGAGCGCCACGACGTGCAGAGCCAGGAGACCCAGGCCGGGCGCTGGGTCAGCTACCGCCAGCCCGTGCTGCGCACGGCCCGCGAGCGGCTGGGGGAGAGCTTCCGCTTCACGTACGAGGCCAACCCGGGCCAGGTCTGGGAAGAGGACGAGTTCTGGATCGAGCTGTCGTGGCGCATCGACCCCGACGGCGCGCTCGGCATCAGGCCCTGGTTCGAGTCGCCCTACCGGCCCGGCGAGAAGCTGGCGGTGCGCGAGTACTACCAGTGGATCTTCGAGAACTCGGTGCCCGGGCTGCCCGAGGCGGCCGCGCGCGAGGGGCTCGCGCCCCTCGAGTACATGCAGCGCCACGGGGCCTTCCTGATCCCCGGCGAGGTCTACGAGCGCCACCTCCAGCCCGCGCCCGAGCGCGGCGAGGGGGCCGTGGCCGGCTTCCCGACCCCCTCGCGCAAGCTCGAGATCTTCTCGACCACGCTGGCCGAGTGGGGCTGGCCCGAGGAGGCCCTGCCCGGCGCCCCGCGCAGCCACGTCCACCGCGCGCGGCTCGACGCCTCGAAGGGCGAGCTGGTGCTGGTGCCGACCTTCCGCCTGCCGACGCTGATCCACACCCGCAGCGGCAACGCCAAGTACCTGGGCGAGATCTCGCACCGCAACCCGCTCTGGATCCACACCCGCGACGCGCGGCGCCTGGGGCTCGTGGACGGCGACCTGGTGCGCGTGACGACGGAGATCGGCCACTTCGTGAACCGGGCCTGGGTCACCGAGGCCATCGCCCCCGGGGTGGTGGCCTGCTCGCACCACCTGGGGCGCTGGCGCCTGCGCGAGACCGAGGGCAGCCGCTGGGCCACGGCGCTGGTGTCGCTCGACGCGCGCCCCGACGGCACCTGGCTGCTGCGGCAGGTCGAGGGCCCCGGGCCCTTCGACAGCCCCGACCCCGACTCGCGCCGCATCTTCTGGAGCGACGGGGGAGTGCACCAGAACCTGGCCTTCCCGGTGCACCCCGACCCCGTCTCGGGCATGCACTGCTGGCACCAGAAGGTGGTGGTGGCCCCGGCCCCGGCGGGCGATCGCTACGGCGACGTCTTCGTGGACACCCGCCGTTCGATGGAGGTCTACCGCGAGTGGCTGGCCCTCACCCGGCCCGGGCCCGGGCCGGGCGGCCTGCGCCGGCCGCTCTGGCTCGACCGGCCGCTGCGGCCGGCAGAGGAGATGTTCGTCCTGCCGTCAGTCGATCGCTGAGAGGCTGGCGAATGCGGCGGCGACGCTGCCCTGGACGCGCTGCGGCAGGTCGGGGACGAAGTACCAGGCCACCCCGAAGGCCAGGGTCTTGACGACGTAGCTCACGGCCACGAGGCGCAGCGTGCGGCGCGACGGGCTGGGCAGCACGGTCAGCAAGCGGCGCCAGGCCAGCCAGGGCAGCGCGCCGGCCGGCAGGAGCTGGGGCAGCGTGCTCACGACAGGCGCTCCCCGCGCTTGAGCAGCGTCAGCGCGATCACGGTGCCCACGACCACCAGGACGAGCGGCACCGAGTCACCGGCGGCGCGCGCACCTTCGACCGCAGCCGTCACCAGGGCCACGCCACCCGAGAAGCTGATGAGATCCTTGAACGTGAGCACCGCTCTGCCTCCTTCGATCCGAAAGGAAGCAGGACCCGTGCCAGGTGCCGCCGCTCGTATTTTCAGCAGGTTACAGGTCGAGCCTTGGGCCTAGCGTGGGGTCGTGCCCACGGCCTGAGGCAGGACCGCCACATGGTACGGCTGGCCGCCTCGCTCAGTCCCGCGGCGCGGACGGCAGGGTGATGCGGAAGGTCGTTCCCTGGCCGACCTTGCTGGTGAAGTCGATCTTGCCGTTGTGGCGCTCGACCACCATCAGCACGGTCGACAGGCCCAGGCCGGTCCCCTTGCCCTCGGGCTTGGTGGTGAAGAAGGGCTCGAAGACGCTCGGCTGGACGGCCTCGGGGATGCCGTGGCCGGTGTCCGAGACGCTGATCTCGACCTGGCTGCCCTTGTTGGCCGTGGCCACCTTCAGGCTGCCGCCGGGCTCCATGGCGTGGATGGCATTCACCACCAGGTTGATCAGGGCCATCTCGAGCTGGTTGGAGACTCCCAGCACGCGCGGCAGGTCGGCGGAGAGCTGCTTCTCGAGCCTCACGCCGCCCTTCATGATCTGGTAGTGGCACAGCTCGAGGCTGCGCTCGACCACCTCGTTGGCCGAGAGCGGCACGAGGTCCTCGCGCGACGGGCGCGAGAAGCCCAGCAGGCTCTGGGCCAGGGACTTGAGGCGCTCGGCCCCGCGGCCGACCGAGCGCAGCATGTCCTGCTGCGAGTCGCTCAGGTTCTGGCCCTGCAGCAGCTCCAGGTTGCCCATGATGTACGTCAGGGGCGTGTTGAGCTCGTGGGCGATGCCGGCCGCCATCTGGCCAATGGTGGCCAGCTTCTCGGACTGCAGCAGCTGCTTCTGGGCGCGCCGCAGCTCCTCGATGGTGCGCTGCTCGCGCTCGAAGACCTGGGCGTTCTCGATGGCCAGCGAGGCGTGGCGGGCCAGGGCCTCGGCCGCCCGCAGGCTCTCGCTGCTGAAGGGCGCCGAGGTCTCCTGGTTGTCCACGTAGAGCGCCCCCAGCGCGCGCGGGAAGCTGCCCTGCGCGTCGAGCTCCGCCCGCGGCGAGCGCAGCGGGATGCAGACGATCGTGCGCAGGTCCATCAGGATCACGCTCTGGGCCGAGGACAGGGTCGGGTCGGCCACGGCGTTGCCCGTGGCCACGATCTCCCCGGTCTCGACGGCCTTGCGGATCACGGAGGTGGACAACCCCTGGGCCTCGGTCAGCGGCATGCTGCCGCCCTTGCGGCGCGCCACGCGCAGCCGCAGCCCGGCCACCTGCGGGTAGACGGTGCCGTCGGAGCCGGCGTCGGCCAGCAGCAGGAAGCCGCGCTCGGCGCGGGTGATGCGCATGACCGCGTCGAGCACCTGCTCGAGCACCTGGCTCAGCACCAGGGTCGAGTTGAGGGTCTGGACCACGGACAGCAGCAGCTGCTGGTGCTCCACCCAGGGGAACTCGGCGATCTGGTCGGTGCTGCCGCCGTCGGTGCCGAGCACCGAGAACTTGAGGGTCACGTTGCCGAGCTGCAGCTGGGCCCCGGCCGTCAGCTCGGCCCGCTGGACCTTGCTGGCGTTCACGTACACGCCGTGCAGGCTGTTCTGGTCCTCGACCTGGAAGCGCCCGTCCTCGTAGAGCAGCCGCGCGTGGACCTTGGAGATCGACGGCTCGGTCAGCGAGAGGTCGTTGTGCCGGGCGCGCCCGACGCTGTAGCTGCGCGGGCGCAGGAAGTAGATGCGCTCGGGCAGGTTGCCGCGCACCACCTCGAGGGCGGCGACGGACAGGCTGCCGCCGCACTGCGCGCAGCGGTGGGCGTCCTCGTTGTTCTCTTTCCGGCACTTCGGGCAGTGCATGACCCGTGGCCGAGGATCATGCCCGAGCGGGGCAGGCAGGTCAAACGGGGCCGGGGCGTATAGGATGCGCCCCGTGACCCGTCCCGCGCGCGCCGCCCTGGCGCTCCTGGCCGTCACGGGCCTGGCCTGGCTCCCGCCCGCGCGGGCGCTGCTGCCCTCGCTCGGCGCGCTGCGCGGCGGGCTGCTGCGGCTGGCGCTGGCGGCCGGCCTGGCCGCGCTGGCCCTCCGGGGCCGCAGC
>JBDIBD010000164.1:0-9562 GCA_039812725.1 Vicinamibacteria bacterium
GGGCTGGCTGCCGGCCCAGCCGCGGCTGTCGCTGCCGGCCGCCACCCCCGACCTGCTGCCCGCGGGCCGCAGCCGGCTGGCGCTGCAGCTCGACTGGGGCAACGACTTCGGCTGGCAGCAGGACGGCCCCGGGGAGAATCCGCGCGACCGCAGCTTCCTGGTCGACGGGGAGCACCGCAGCCTGGCCCTCGACTGGCGGCGCGGGCTGTCGCCGCGCGTGGAGCTCGACGCGCGCCTGCCCCTGCAGTGGCGGGGGGGCGGCGAGCTCGACGGCGTGATCGACTGGTTCCACGGCTTCACCCGGCGCCTGGGGCTGCCCCAGAACGGCCGGCCCAGCTTCGAGCGCGACCGGCTGCGCGTGCTGGGCCGCTCCCCTGCCGGGGTCCCCCTGGCGTGGACCGGCGCGGGCGGCGCGGGCCTGGGCCGGCTGGAGCTGGGCTCGCGTCTGGCGCTGGCCGCGTCGCGGGACGAGCGCACGCCGCTGGCCCTGGCGCTGCGCCTGACGCTGCCCACCGACACAGGCCCCTTCGCCATGCCCGGCCTGGAGGCGGGCGCGCAGCTCCTGGCCGCCCGCCGCGTGGGCCGGAGCTGGGACCTCTACGCCGGACTGGGCGCCACGGTCCACGGCTGCGAGGATTGGCAGGGGCTGCGCTACGAGCCGCTGCGCGCGCACGCCTTCGCGGCCCTGGAGTGGCGGCCGGCCCGGCGCCTCAGCCTGCTGGCGCAGCTCGACGGGGCCGGCCCGCTGCTCGTGGACGTGGCCGACTGTCCCCGACTGCACTCCTACCTGCGGCTCGTGGCCCGCCTCGACCTGGGCAGCGCGACCCGCCTCGACCTGGGCTTCGCCGAGAACGTCAAGAACCAGCAGTCCACCACGGACTTCGCGCTGCTGGTCGGAGTCGCGCGGCGCTTCTGAGGTCCTGCGGGAGGAAGAGCATGGCGGACGAGCGGGTGGCACTCGATCGGTCGACGCTGGTGGCGGTGGCCCTGGCCGTCTACGCGCTGGTCAACCTGGCCCACGAAGGGCTCGGTCACGGCGGCGCCTGCCTGCTGGCGGGCGGCCAGCCGCGCGTCTTGAACGCGATCTACTTCGAGTGCGGAGACGAGGGGCTCTCCGACGCCGGCCGGCGGCTGGTGGCCGCGGGCGGCACGCTCGTCAACCTGGCCCTCGGGGCCGTCGGGGCGCTGGCGCTTTCCCGGTCGCCGCGCGGCTGGGGCCGCTACGCGCTGTGGCTCTTCACCTCGCTCAACCTGTTCCAGGCCGCGGGCTACTGGCTCTTCTCGGGGCTCGGTGGCCTCGGCGACTGGGCCGTGGTCACCAGGGGCCTGGCGCCCGACGCGGTGACGCGCGGCGGACTGGTGCTGATGGGCGCCCTCGGCTACTCCGCGGCCGTCGTCCTGGTCCTGAGAGGGCTGGCCGGCATGCTCGGGCCCCAGCCGTCCGCGCGGTCTCGCGCGCGGGAGCTGGCCCTGGTGCCGTACGTCGCGGGCGGCGCGCTGTACGTCGGCGCCGGCCTCCTCAACCCGCTGAGCCCGGCCCTGGTGCTGGTGTCAGCGGCAGCGGCCTCCTTCGGGGCGGCTTCGGCCCTGGCCTGGATGACCGAGCTTCTGCGCGACAGCGCGCGCTTCCCACGCGGCCCGCGCGACGACGCCCTGCCGCGCAGCCTGCCGGCGCTGACCGTGGGCGCCCTGGCGGCGGCCCTGTTCGTAGCCCTGGGGCGCGGCCTCGCGCTCTGACGGGGGGGCGCCTCGCCCCCCCGCCCGGACTAGCGCTTGCGCAGCAGGATCCGGCCCGAGAGGCTCTGCACGTCGACCGTGGCGCCGCCGTTGCCGAGGGTGAAGACCAGCTCGCTCTCGCTGGTGAAGCGGCTGCGGCGCGTGGGCTTGTCGGGGGAGAGCTCGTTCTGGATGGCGCCCGAGAAGGTGCTGACCTCGAAGCGCGCCTGGGTCGCGGCCGGCAGCAGCAGCTCGATCGGCCCGCTCACGCTCTGCAGGTCCACGCGCGCCTGGGAGCCCAGCTCGGCCTGCACCGCCAGCTCGCCCGAGACGGTCTCGAAGCTGGCGCGCTCGAGCGGACCGCCCTCGTAGCGCAGCGGGCCGTTCACCGTCGAGGCCTCGATGCTGCCGCCCAGGCCCTTGAGCGTGACGCTGCCGTTGACGGCCTCCACGTGCACGCGCCGGGACGAGCCGCTCACCTCCACGGCGCCGTTGACGCTGTTGAGCTCCAGCTCGCCCTGGGCACCCACCACCGTGAGCGAGCCGTTGACGGACTCGATGCTGATGCGGCCGGAGACGCCGCTCACGCCGACGTCGGCCTGAAAGGCGTTGATCTCCAGGCTGCTGCCGGCGGGCACCTTGACGTCCAGGTCGCTGCGCGTGCCGTGCGGGTTGGGGGTGTCGACCTGGATCGAGGCGCGCTCGCCCGAGACCTCGAGCTCCAGCTCGCCGCCGTCGGATCGGCCGCTGACCGAGATCTCGCTGCGGTCCCAGCCGGCGACCTTGATGCTGCCGGTGAAGTTCTCGATCTCCACCACGCCCTTCGGCACGAAGCTGGCCTTCTGGTCGAAGGTCGTGCCGCCCGGCTGGGTGCGGTGCTCGTACGAGTAGCCCTTGGGCGGCTTGGGCGGCCGCGGCGGCTCGGGCGGCGCCGGGGCCTGGGCCAGCGCCAGCCCGGAGCACGCCGCGAGCGCCAGGGTGAGGGCCGTGATTCTGTTCGACATGGCTACCTTCCTCTAAGTGCGCGTCAGGCGCGCGACGCTCTGCAGCATCTGCAGCTTGCGCCGCTGCGTGCCGTTCAGCAGGCGCGCCAGCTGCGCGTTCTCGGGGTCCTTCCCCAGGGCGGTCCGGATCTCGCCCAGGGCCCGGTCGATGTCCGAGAGGTTCTTCTCGACCGCCTCCAGCGTGCCGGGGGGCAGCGCGCGCGGGTCGGAGCGCAGGCTCTCGAGCAGCTGCTCGGTGGCCCGGCGGTACTCCGCCTCGGCCTGGTCCAGGGAGGCCATGCCCCCCAGCGACGCGGCCTGCAGGCCCGGCGGCGCGGAGAAGGGCGTCTGGCTGGGGCCCGGGACCGGAACCGGCCCGCTGGCGGGACCGGAACGCAGGCCCAGGCCGATGGCCAGCGCCAGCGCCGCGGCGGCCGCCAGCGGCGGGGCCAGGAAAGCCCAGCGCCGGAGGGGCCCGAAGGGCAGCACGCGCCCGCGCGGCTCCAGCCGGGAGGCGATGCCGCCCCACAGATCGCGCGGCGGCTCGATCTCGTCGGGCAGCGCGGCCGCCTCGGCCAGGAGCCGGCGCAGCTCGCGCAGCTCGGCCCGGCACCCGGCGCAGCCCTCGAGGTGGGCCGCGAGCTCCCGCGACGCGGCCGCGTCGAGCAGCTCGTCGACGTGGTCGTCCAGGCGCTCGCGCGCCTCGGCACAGGTCAGCATGACAGCGCCTCCCGCAGCAGCCTGCGGGCCCGGTGCAGCTGGGCCTTGGAGGTGCCCACCGCCGTGCCCGTCATCTGCGCGATCTCCTCGTGGCGATAGCCCTCCACGTCGTGCAGCACGAAGGCCGCGCGGGCCCCGGGCGGCAGGGTCTCGAGGGCCCGCTCCAGGTCCACCGCCGCGGCCGGCTCCGGCGTCCCCTGGCCGTGGTCGAAGGCCTGCAGGTCGTCGGTGCTGTGCACCCGGGCCTCGTAGCGCAGCCGCGAGCGGCGCTGGGTGAGGGCCAGGTTGACGACCAGCGGGTGCATCCAGGAGGAGAAGGCGCTCTCGCCGCGGAAGTTGGGCAGCCGCTGCCAGGCCCGCACGAAGGCGTCCTGGGTCAGCTCCTCGGCCCGGGTCGCGTCGCCGCACATCCTCATGCTGAGGGCGAAGACGCGTCTCACGTTGTCCCGGTAGAGCTGCTCGAAAGCGGCCACGTCTCCTCCCTGGGCCCGGCGCACGAGCTCCCGCTCGCGGGCACGCCGCTCGTCCCGGGCGTCGTTCGCCGCGGCCAGTGGCCCCGGCGGCTTGGCTTCGAGTTCGGCCATCAGCGCCACTTCACCCATGAGATGCCGGCCGGGAGGCCGGGGTTGGAACGGCGCGGGTGTGCCCCGATGATACGCGGACGGGCGGCAACGTGCTGTCCCCCCGGGGGTTGCGGGGGCGTCCGGGTCTGGTAAAACAGGTCCCATGGGCAGCCGTGGGCGGGGCTACCGCACCTTCGTGGTGGCCGGGCACGAGATCCTGGTGGGCAAGGGCGCGGCCGACAACGACCGGCTGACCTTCGGCGTGGCCGAGCCGCGCGACTTCTGGCTGCACGTGGCCGGCGTCCCGGGCAGCCACGTGATCGTGCGCAACCCCGAGGGCCTGCCCGAGCTGCCGCGCGAGGTGCTGGAGGCCGCCGCCCAGCTGGCCGCCTTCCACTCCAAGGCCCAGGCGGCGCGCGGCAAGGTCGAGGTGCACGTCTGCCGGGCGGCCGACGTCAGCAAGCCGCGCGGCTTCGCCCCCGGCGAGGTGCGGCTGCGGCGCTGGGACGTGCTCAAGGTCTACGCCCGCGAGCCGGCCCTGGCGCCCGCCGAGGGGCCGGCGGAATAGGCGCGCCGGGGGCCGCGTAGACGCGCCAGGAGGTGCGTCCCATGTGGTCCCTGTTGCTCCCCGCCGTCCTGCTCGCCGCCACCAGCCCCGCTCCGGCCCGCACGCCGTCCCTCGCCGATCCACCGCCGCGCATCGAGGTGGCCTTCGTGCTCGACACCACCGGCAGCATGAGCGGCCTGATCGAGGGCGCCAAGCGGCGCATCTGGACCATCGCCCGCCGCGTCGGCGAGGGCCGCCCGCGCCCGGAGCTGTCCGTGGCGCTGGTGGGCTACCGCGACCGCGGCGACGAGTACGTCACGCGCGTGCACGACTTCTCCGGCGACATGGACGAGGTCTACGGCCATCTGATGCAGTTCCGCGCCGACGGCGGCGGCGACGGCCCCGAGCACGTCACCCAGGCCCTGCGCGACGCGGTGCAGCAGCTGCGCTGGTCGGCCGACCGGCGCGTGGTCAAGCTGGTCTTCCTGGTGGGCGACGCGCCGCCGCACGAGGACTACCCCGACGGCGACTGGCGCCCGGTGCTGGCCGCCGCGCGCCAGAAGGGCCTCGACGTGGTGGCGCTGCAGTGCGGCAGCGACGCCACGACGGAGCGCGTCTGGCGCGAGGTGGCCACGCTGGGCCACGGCGACTACGTGCAGCTCGACGCCCAGGGCGGCCTGACCGCGCAGGTCACGCCACAGGACGCGGAGCTGGCACGGCTCAACGCCGAGCTGGCCCGCACGGTGGTGCTGGGCGGCTCGTCGGCCGAGCAGGAGACGGCCCGCCGCAAGCTCGACGCGCGGGCGGCCATGGCCGCGCCGGCCGCGGCCGAGGCCGCACCCTACTACGCCGCGAGCGGGCGGCTGGCGGAGAAGGACCTGGTGGCCATGGACGCGGCCGAGCAGCGCCAGGAGCTGTCGAAGCTGGCGGCCCAGCCGGCCACCGCGCCGGCGGAGCTCAAGGGCAAGAGCACCGAGCAGGCCCTGGCCGAGCTGCAGGCGAAGAAGGCCGAGCGCGAGAGGCTGCAGAAGCGCATCCTCGACCTGCAGAAGCAGCGCGAGGCCTGGCTGGCGGCCCAGGCCGGGCCCAAGGACGCCTTCGACGCGCGCGTGGTGGGCTTCGTGGCGCAGCGCGCGGCCCAGGCGGGGGTCAGCTACCGCTAGCTGGCCTCCGCAGGCCTCCCGCGGGCTGACGGGCGGGGCGCGCGCCCCGCCCGTCAGCCCGCGAGCAGCCACCAGCAGGGCCCGGCGCTAGAATGGCCGCGTGCAGGGGTCGGAGTTCGACGAAGCCGAGTTCTTTCGGGGGATCGCCGCGAGCGGGGCGAGAGCGCTGCTGATCGGCCGCCGCGCGCTCGTGGCACTGGGCATCCCCGTGCTCACGGCGGACTACGACTTCTGGCTGCACATCGACGACATCGCGGCGTTCAACGCCGCAGTCGAGCCCCACGGCCTGCTGCCCAGCCGGACGCCGGAGGAGGCGCGCAACAGGGGCCGCTACGTCCTCGAAAACGACGAGCGCGTCGACGTTCTCGTGGCGCGCACGGTTCCGACCGTGGACGGCGTTCGCGTCGCCTTCGACGACGTCTGGAGCCGACGTCGCGGGCTGGACGTGGCGCCGGCAGCCACCCTCGCTGTGCCGCACATCGACGACCTCATCCTGACCAAGCGCTTCGGCGGGCGCCCGAAGGACCTGGAGGACATCCGCCTCCTCGAGGCGCTCCGGAAGGAGGACGCGTGAAGCCTCTCGTCCCCCCGACGCCGGCGGCGCTCGAGACGGTCCGCGCACTGGCCGAGCGCCAGCTCAGCCCCGAGGAGATCCGCGCGGCCCTCGCTCGGCCCATCGGCGAGGCCGAAGAGGAGGAGAGCCGGGCCCTCATCGGCTGGTTCCGCCGCCGCTACCCGACGCCGGCGGAGCGCCTCACCTACGCCCGCCGCGCCTACCGTCGCTGGCGGGCGGCGCTGCCCACCGCGGTGACGCCGCCGCCGGGCGCGGCGACCGCTGACCGGCTCTCGCACGGGCGCTGAGCCGGTCGCCTGCCAGGAGCGTGGCGGGCGACGATCGGTGGCGCCACCCACGACCGCGCTTGACCGCCCGTCCTCGCGAAGCGTAGGCTGCCCGCGCCATGGGCGCACGACTCGGAGCCGCGCGCGGCCTGACCGCGGGCCTGCTGCTGGCCGCCATCGTCCAGCTCGGCGTGAGCGCAGCCGGCGGCGCCCCCATCCAGACCGCGCTCAACATCTACTTCCAGTCCACCCTCAAGGACCAGGCCTACCAGCAGAAGACCTTCAACAGGTGGCCGCCGCCTGGAAGCCGCCGACCGACTCCGGGTCTCCCAAGGTCGGGACCAAGACCGTGGTGCGCGCGGTGATCGCGAAGGACGGCCGCCTGGTCTCCACGGACGTCTTCGCCCCGTCGGGCTCGAAGGCGTGGGACGCCGCGGTCGAGAAGGCCGTCAAGGCGGCCGCCCCCTTCGACCCTCTCCCCGCGAGCTTCCCCCATCCGTCCTTCGAGGCGCACTTCCACATGTCGTACCTGGCGGCCAAGCGCTGAACGTCGCCGGTCGGCGTCGCCCGCGCTCCGCGGAAGCGGGACGCCCGGCCGCGCGTCCCCGCCGTCAGTCCATCAGCAGCTTGAAGCAGCGCACCAGCGTGTCCTTCAGCTCGCGCCGGTCGACCACCAGGTCGATCATGCCGTGCTGCAGCAGGAACTCGGAGCGCTGGAAGCCCTCCGGCAGCTTCTGGCGGATGGTCTGCTCGATCACGCGCGGGCCGGCGAAGCCGATCAGGGCCCCGGGCTCGGCCACGTTCAGGTCGCCCAGCATGGCGAACGAGGCCGTCACGCCGCCGGTGGTGGGGTCGGTCATCAGGCTGATGAAGGGCAGCCCGGCGTCGTCCAGGCGCGCCAGGGCGGCCGAGATCTTGGCCATCTGCATCAGCGACAGGGTGCCTTCCATCATGCGCGCGCCGCCCGAGCAGGAGATCACCAGCAGCGGCAGGCGCTCCTTCAGCGCCCGCTCGATCGCGCGGGTGACCTTCTCGCCCACCACCACGCCCATCGAGCCGCCGATGAAGCCGTACTCCATGGCCGCCACGACCGTGGGCCGCCCGCCCATCTCGCCCACCGCGCTGATCAGCGCGTCGTGCAGGTTGGTCTTGGCGTGCCCGTCCTTGAGGCGCGCGGCGTAGGCCTTGGTGTCGGTGAAGCCCAGCGGGTCGGCGCTGGCCAGGCCGTGGTCGAACTCCTCCCAGGCCCGGTCGTACAGCAGCCCCAGGCGCTCGCGGGCCGTGATGCGGAAGTGGAAGCCGCACTTCGGGCAGACGGAGGAGTTCTTGACCACCTCCTTGCGGTAGATGGGCTCCTTGCAGCCGGCGCACTTGACCCAGAGGCCCTCGGGGACGCGGCTGATCTGCTCCCCGGAGGGAAGCGGCTCTTGCTCTCGACGAAACCAGGCCATGCGGGGCCTCGGCGCGGCGGCGGGCTGGCGCGCGGGAAGACGCAGCCGCCCCGGGCCTGCGGCCCGGGGGGGGGGCGTGCCAGCCCGGTCGCGGCGCTACTCGGCCGAGGCCTCCTCTTCCTTCTCGAGGTCGTTCTCGACCCCCAGGATCTTGCAGGCGCCGTCGTAGATCTGCTTGGCCGCGTTCTTGGCGTTCTGCAGCTCGGCCAGGCGCTCCTTGACCTTGGCCAGCTCTTCTTCGATCTGGGCGTTCAGATCGTTGATCTGGCGACGCGTCATCTCGAGCGTCTGCTGGTAGAAGCCCTGCTGTTCCTTCGAAAGCGCCATGTGCCTTAGCCTCCTGACTGGATGCCGAACTTCTTGAGCAGCTGGTCGATCGAGGGGTCCTTCTCCTCGCCGGCCGGCTTCTTCCCGCCGGGCGAGTCGAACTCCACGTAGACGTCCCGGCCGCCCTGGTCCGGCTCCTCCTCCGCCACGAGCTCGCCGCGCTCACGCTCGTCGAACAGCACGTTCATGAGGCGCGAGAGCTCAGGTGCCGACGGGACCTGCCGCTCGTGCAGGACGCGGTCCAGGTCCCGGTACATCTCGGACGCGTCCTGATACCTCTGGTCGGGGTCGCGGTCAAGTGCCTTCGTGACCACGAAGGCCAGCTTGTCGGGGATGCGCGGGTTGATCGTGGTGGGCGGCGCCACCCGGCACTCGCGCACGGCGTCGAGGATGCTGCCCTCGGAGCTGGCCAGGAAGGGTTTCCGGCCGGTGACCAGCTCGTAGAACACGACCCCCAGCGAGAAGATGTCGGCGCGCTTGTCGATCGGCCGGCCCCAGGCCTGCTCGGGGCTCATGTAGAGCAGCTTGCCGCGCAGCGCGCCGCGGTCGGTGATGGTGGCCTTGGTGGCGGCCTTGGCGATGCCGAAGTCGGTCAGCTTCACGTCGCCCTCGAACGAGATCAGGATGTTCTGCGGGCTGACGTCGCGGTGCACGATGTGCAGCGGCCGGCCGCGGTCGTCCTTCTTGCGGTGGGCGTACTCGAGCGCGGCGCAGACCTTGCTGACGATCAGGGCCGCCAGGTCCAGCGGCACGCGCACGCCCTTCTCCTCGGCGCGCTTCTGGATCGAGCGCAGGTCGCGGCCGTGGACGTACTCCATGGCGATGAAGTAGCTGCTCTCGAGCATCCCCAGGTCCAGGATCTGGACGATGTTGGGGTGGGTCAGGCCGGCCACCATCTTGGCCTCGTGGATGAACATGTCCACGAATTCCTTGTTGTCCGAGAGGTGCGCCAGGATGCGCTTGACGGCCACGACCTTCTCGAAGCCCTCGACGCCGGTGCGCTTGGCCCGGAAGACCTCGGCCATGCCTCCCACCGCCACCCGCTCCAGCAGCCGGTAGGGGCCGTAGGCCTCGCGGTCGCTGGCGGGGCGCGCGCCGGCGCGCCGCGGGGCCTTGGCCTTCTCCTTGGCCGGGTCGATGACCGGAGCGGTGCGCGAGGGGCCCAGGGCGCTCTCGGCCACGAGCGCCAGGTCCACCAGCGCGTCGCCGCCCGCGGGCCGGGCCGTGGCGGCCCTGAACTTGGTGGCCGGGG
>JBDIBD010000165.1:0-9528 GCA_039812725.1 Vicinamibacteria bacterium
CAGTCCGCGGCCACCTCGCGGGCCGCGCGGCTCGAGGCCGAGATCGAGCAGCTGACGAAGCGCCTCGCGCGCGCGGCCGAGCTGCGCACGCAGCGCGAGACCCTCGAGGCCCGGGCCGCGCTGGCCGGCACGCTGGCCCAGCACCTGCGCGCCGACCAGTTCATCGCCTTCGTGCAGGAGGAAGCCCTGGCGCTGCTGGCCCAGGACGGCTCGCGGCACCTCGAGACGCTCTCGCAGGGGCGCTACGCGCTGGTCTGCCGCGAGCAGGAGTTCAGCGTGCTCGACCGCTGGAACGGAGACAGCGAGCGCTCCGTGCGCACGCTGTCCGGGGGCGAGAGCTTCCTGGCCTCGCTGGCCCTGGCGCTGGCCCTGGCCGAGAGCCTGGCGCGCCTGTCGGCCCAGGGCAGCGCGGCCGAGACGCTCGACAGCCTGTTCCTCGACGAGGGCTTCGGCTCGCTCGACGCCGACACGCTCGACGTGGCCGTGCAGGCCCTCGATGCCCTGCAGGGCGGCCGGCGGACGGTGGGCGTGGTCACGCACATCCAGGAGCTGGCCGAGCGCCTGCCCGCGCGGGTCGAGGTGCGGCGGGGCGAGAACGGGGCCACGCTGCGGGTGCTGTAGCCGGTCCGCACGGCGGGGCTCACGGGAGGAGGATGACGATGATGCGCGTTCTCGCACTGGCGGGCCTGGCGCTCGCGACCCCCGGCGGAGCCGCGACGGCGGCGGCCGACTCACGCGTCGAGCCCGAGATCACCGAAGGGTGAGGGTTGCCTGCCGCCCGCCGGCCGAGTGCGGGCCGGAGGAGATCCGGGCCTTCGCCCGTCTCCTCGACGGGGCCTTCGGCGACAGCGACAGGTCCGCGCGCATCGGCCGGGCCGTCGCGCTCGTGTTCCTGGAGGACTGGGGCGAAGTGGCGGGCGTCGCCGCCATCAAGTCCCCCGACTACGGCCACCGGCGGCGCGTCTTCGAGAGAGCTGGGGTGGCCCTGGCGGGCTCGCCGCCGCGTCACGAGCTGGGCTGGGTGGTCGTGGACGAACGCCATCGAGGGCAGGGCTGCTCGCGCCTGCTCGCCCAGGCCGCGCTCCAGGCGGCCGGCCAGGTCGACCTCTTCGCCACCTCGCACACGGGGAACCACGCCATGCACAGCACGCTGGCGCGCGTCGGCTTTACGCGACTCGGCCAGCCGTGGCTCTCCCGCCGCCACCAGCGGGAGCTGGCGCTCTTCCTCCGCCCGGCCGGCCCCGCCGCTGCGGCGGGCCGCCGACGTGCGAACATCTCCCGCCGGGCCGGACCCGGCCTCTCGGAGCGTGGCATGAAGCTCGAGCACGTGGCACTGCAGGTGAAGGACCCCGTCGCCATGGCGCGCTGGTACTCGGAGCACCTCGGCATGCGGGTGGTGCGCGAGGGCGACGCCCCCGGCCACGCGCGCTTCCTGGCCGACGACGCCGGGGCGAGCGTGCTGGAGACCTACGCCGCGGACCGGCCGCTGCCCGACTATGCCGCGATGGACCCGGGCCTCCTGCACGTGGCCTTCGCCACCAGCGAGATCGAGGCCGACCGGGCCCGGCTGATCGCGGCCGGCGCCACGCCGGTGGGCGAGGTCGTGGTCACGCCCACGGGCGACCGCTTCGCCATGCTGCGCGACCCGTGGGGCCTGGCCCTGCAGCTCGCCAGCCGGGCGCAGCCGTTGGTCTGAGGGCCTGGCGCCGGGACGCGGCCGGCCATGCGCGGCTCCCGGCGGCGGCTCCCGGCCATTGACGGTCGCCCGCCGGCGGCGTACGGTCGCCGGAACCCCGCCCTCCGGTGGAGGCCGCATGCGCGTGCCGACGTCGCTCCTGGCCCTGTTCCTCGCGTTCGGGGCCGGCGCCGCCCCGCCCGCCGTCGAGCCCGACGGCGGAGGCGAGCACCGGCTCGACCCGTCCGTCCCCTGCCTAGCGCCCGGGCAGCGCGAGGCCATCGAGCGCGAGCTCCACGGCAACCGGCGCGCGCTCGCGGCCGCGGGCCTGCTGCCGCCCGCGCGCCCCGAGCAAGTCTCGCTGCAGTGGCCCCTGCTGGGGCTGGCGCCGGCCTACGGCTGGCACGGCATCTCGGCCTTCGTGGACCTCGACCCGGCCAACCCCAACCAGCTGCTCGACTGGAACTGCGGCACGCGCACCTACGACGTCTCGGGCTACAACCACGCCGGCGTGGACCTGTTCACCTGGCCCTTCGGCTGGCTGAAGATGGACGAGAGCGAGGTGGCCATCGTGGCGGCCGCCCCCGGCGTGATCGTGGGCAAGAGCGACGGCAACTTCGACCGCAGCTGCGCCATGAACAACAACACCTGGAACGCGGTCTACGTCCAGCACGCCGACGGCTCGACGCTGTGGTACGGCCACATGAAGAACGGCTCGACCACCGTCAAGGCCGTGGGCGAGGCCGTGGCGGCCGGGGAGTACCTCGGCATGGTGGGCAGCTCCGGCAGCTCCACCGGCCCGCACCTGCACTTCGAGCTGCACGACGCGGGCAACGCCGTCGTCGAGCCGCACGCGGGCCCCTGCAACTCCACCACGGCCAGCTCCTGGTGGGCCAGCCAGCGCCCTTACTACGACTCGTGGATCAACAAGCTGGCCACGCACAACGCCCCGCCGGTCTTCCCCGCCTGCCCGACCGCCGAGACCCCCAACATCCGCGACACCTTCCCGCCGGGGGCCACCTTCTACGCCGCCGCCTATTACCGCGACCAGCGCAGCGGACAGGCCACGACCTACTCGCTCTACCGTCCCGACGGCTCGCTCTTCCAGAGCTGGGTCTCGACCGCCTCCACGTCGTACAACGCCTCGTACTGGTACTTCACCCGCACGCTGCCGGCCAACGCCCCCGAGGGCCGCTGGCGCTTCCGGGCGGTCTACGCCGGCAACACCTTCGAGGAGCCCTTCCTGGTCACGAAGAAGGGCGACTTCAACGCCGACGGCATGCCCGACCTGCTGTTCCAGAACCAGGTCAGCCACCGCGTGGTGGCCTGGCTGATGAACGGCGCCACCCGCCTGGGCGCCGGCTTCGTGACGCCCGACCCGCTCCCCGGCCAGCAACTGGCGGGAGCCGACCTGTTCGACGGCGACCAGCTCAGCGACCTGGTGTTCTGGAACGGCTCGACGGGGGCCGTCGAGTTCTGGCTCATGAACGGCCTCAACCGCGCGGGCGTCGCCGGGCTCACCGGCGCCGCGGCGCTGCCGCTGGAGTGGCGCCTGCAGGCCACCGGCGACTTCAACCACGACGGCTGGCCCGACCTGCTGTGGCGCAACACCAGCACGGCCAAGCTGCGCATCTGGACCCTCGCGGGGACGGCCTACGCGGGCCAGATCACGCCCGCGCCGGACCAGGCCACCGACGCCAACTGGACGGTGGTGGCCGCGCTCGACCTGGACGGCGACGGCAACCGCGACCTGCTCTGGTACAACTCGACCACGGGCAAGATCGTGATCTGGCGCATGGACGCGGCCGTCCAGCGCACCGCGGGCAGCTTCACCACCCCGGCCAACGCGGGCGACGCCAACTGGCGGGTGGTGGCCGGAGGGAACTACGGCATCGGACTGCGGGGCTGGGCGGCCACGCAGGACGTCGTGTGGCGCAACGACACCAGCGGCAAGCTGGTGGTCTGGTACATGGACAGCGGCGGCGTGCGCAGCTCGGGGGTCTTCACCAGCCCCGACGCGCCGGCCGACGCCGTCAACTGGGCCGTGGCGGGCCCGCGCTGAGCGCCGCCCGGGACCTCAGGGCTCCAGCCGGCCGTACTTGCGCAGCACCTCGCGCAGCCGGTCGTGCGGGATGCCGAGCACGGTGTGGCCGTCGACGCCGGTCATGGTCTCGCCCGCCACGAGCGCGTTGACGACCGCCTCCTCGGTGGCCTGCACGGTGGCGCCGAAGAGCGGGTTCATCAGGTCGTTCGGGAGCGCCTGGATCGAGACGGCGGCCGGGGCCGACTGCGCGCCGGGGTTGGCGGTCGAGAAGGCCAGGAACAGGTCGCCGGAGCCGTTCATGGCCACGCTGCCGGTGCGCGCCAGGCCCAGCGCGGCGCGCCGGGCCAGGCGGTCGAGCTGGTGCGGCAGCAGCGGCGCGTCGGTGGCCACGACGATGATGATCGAGCCGGCCTCCTGGTCGCGGAAGGTGCCCTCGGTCAGCTCGCGCCCGACGGGCACGCCGGCCACCGTCAGGTGCCGCCGCAGGCCGAAGTTGGCCTGCACCAGCACGCCCAGGGCGTAGCTGGCCGCGCCCACCTTCACGACGCGCGAGGCGGTGCCGGTGCCGCACTTCCACTCGAAGCAGACCATGCCGGTTCCGCCGCCCACCGCCCCCTCGGCCACGGGTCCGCCGCGGGCCCCGTCGAGGGCCTCGAAGGCGTGCTGCGGCTTGACGTGGAAGCCGTTGATGTCGTTCAGCCAGCCGTCCCAGGTCTCGGCCACCACCGGCAGGCCCCAGGCCTGCGCGGTCGGGCCGCGCCGGTTCTGCCAGTCGATGACCGCGTCGCGCACCACGCCCACGCTGTGCGTGTTCGTGATGAGCACCGGCCCCTCGAGGAAGCCCGACTCCTGCAGCCAGGCCAGGCCGGTCATCTCGCCGTTGCCGTTGAGCGCGAAGCTGCCGGCGAAGACGGGGTCGTTGCTGGCGCGGCCGCGCGGGTGGATGGCCGTCACGCCCGTGCGCACCGGGCCCTGGCCGACCTTCAGCGGCCCGTCGCCCGAAACGAGCGTGACCTGGCCGACTTCGACCCCGGCCACGTCGGTGATCGCGTCGAGCGCGCCCGGCGTCCCCTCGAAGGGGATCCCGAGGGCGCGGGCGCGCGGGCGCTCCGCGCCGCCGGCCGGCAGCGCGAGAAGGACGGCGAGCAGCACGGCTCCAGCACGGGACACGTGGGCCTCCTGGGCTTGGCCGCCGAGTCTGGCAGAGGGCGCACCGGGCTTCAACGATCCGCGGCTCCCCGACGCCCGGCAGGCGCGTAGAATCGACTTGGCCCCGGAACCGGGGACCCACCTCTCCGACCCGGGGCCAGGAGGCATCAGCCAATGACACCTGGTACGAAGAAGGCCTTGTGGGCCGTGGGCGTGCTCATCATCCTCGCCCTGGCCTTGCCCGTCTCGAACCTGCTCGTGGGCCCGCCCGCGGGCACGGTCCTCACGAAGGCGCAGCCGAAGGACGTCCAGACGCAGCAGGTGGCCCACGTCCTCGAGGGCAGCTGCTCGAGCTGCCACGTGCCCGGGGTGCCGCGCCCGTTCTACGCCGCCCTGCCCGTGGCGAGGTCGATCGTCGAGCGCGACGTGACCGTCGGCCTGCGCGACTTCGACCTGGCCCGCGGCTTCGCTCCGGCCGCGGCCGGCCCCGTCCCGGAACCCGTTCTCGCCAAGATCGAGCGCGAGGTCCAGTCGGGCGACATGCCGCCCACCCCGTATGTCGCGCTGCACTGGGACGCGGCTCTGGGCGGCGAGGAGAAGCAGGCCGTGCTCGACTGGGTCAGGACCCAGCGCGCGGCCCAGGCCGCGCCCGGCGTCCCCGAACCGATGAAGGCGGCCCTGTTGCGGCCCCTGCCCGCCAAGCTCGACCACGACCCGGTCAAGGCCGCGCTGGGCGAGAAGCTCTACCACGACGTGCGGCTGTCGGGCGACGACACGCTCTCGTGCGCCTCCTGCCACGACCTCCGGAAGGGCGGCACCGACCAGAGCCCGGTCTCGCAGGGCATCCGCGGCCAGAAGGGCGGCATCAACGCGCCGACCACCTTCAACTCCGCCCTCAACTTCGTGCAGTTCTGGGACGGCCGGGCGCCCACGCTCGAGGCCCAGGCCGGCGGTCCGCCCCTCAACCCGGTCGAGATGGGCTCCACCGGCTGGGACCAGATCGTCGAGAAGCTGAACAAGGACAAGGCCTTCCGCAAGGAGTTCGAGGCCGCCTACCCGGAGGGCCTCAGCGACAGGACCATCACCCACGCCATCGCCGAGTTCGAGCGCACGCTGGTCACGCCCAACTCGAGGTTCGACCGGCACCTGGCCGGCGACACGGCCGCGCTGACGGCGGAGGAGAAGCACGGCTACGAGGTCTTCGAGGCCAGCGGCTGCGCCACCTGCCACGTGGGCGAGCTGCTGGGCGGCAAGTCCTACGAGGTCATGGGCCGCCGCGGCGGCTACTTCGAGGCGCGCGGGACCCCGCTCACCGACGCCGACAACGGCCGCTTCAACGTGAGCCGGGACGCGCACGACCGCCACGCCTTCAAGGTGCCGACCCTGCGCAACGTGGCCCTGACCTTCCCCTACTTCCACGACGGGTCGAAGAAGACCTTGCGCGAAGCGGTCGACGCCATGGCGACCTTCCAGAGCGGAGCGGCGCTGGCCGACAAGGATGCCCAGGACGTCGTCAAGTTCCTGCAGACCCTGACCGGGGAGTACCAGGGCAAGGCCCTCTAGCCGCGGTCCGTCCCAGTCCAGCCGCCGGGAGCCCGGGCTCGGGTTCCCGGCGGCCTCCGGCTGGCCGCGGCGCGACGGGATTCCTTGTCAGGGCCCGGCGGGGGCTCTAGACTGCGGCCGCCATGTCCACTCCAGGCGCCCCCGCCCCGGCCACCGATTCCGCCGCGTCCCCCGCCAGAGCCAGCCTGTCCCGGCGCTCGCTGCGCTTCCTCCTCAAGTGGGGCCTGCTGGCGCTGCTCCTGCTGGCGTTGCTGGCCGGCCTGCGGCTCTGGGTGCTGCTGACATGGTCCTACTCCAAGGGCGAGCGGGCCGGCCACCTCCAGAAGCTCTCGTCGCGGGGCTGGGTCTGCAAGACCTGGGAGGGCGAGCTGCTGCAGACCACCCTGCCCGGCGTGGTCCCCGAGAAGTTCGCCTTCTCGGTGCGCGACGAGGCCGTGGTCCGGACCCTGCAGGCCCAGGTCGGCCGGCGCGTGGCCCTGGCCTACGAGCAGCACCAGGGCCTGCCGAGCTGCTTCGGCGAGACCGAGTACTTCGTCACCGCCGTGCGCGGGCTGGAGCCCTGAGCCCGGCCCTGCCCCCGAAACGACCTGCTGTGAGATACTGGCGGGAATTTTCGGGCGCAGGAGGTTGGAGAGGATGAAGCTCAAGGCGATCGGCGGCGTGGCGGTGGTGATCTCGATGTGCGCGGGCCTGCCGTGCCGGGCCCAGGTGGCGGATGTCCCGGAAGGTCCGCTGCCGAGCCGCGCCTTCGAGCCCACGGCCCTGGCGCTCGACGACCAGCCCCGCGGCGACGGCCGCCGCACGCTGGGCGCCTTCCCGAGGAACCTCGGACGCAACTTCGTGGGCGTCTTCTCGGGGCAGAACCTCGTGCCTTTCGCCGTCGGCCTGGCCGCCACGGCCGGCGCCACCGCCCTGGACGACAACGCCCAGCGCGCCATGCAGGGCGCCTGCACGGTCTGCGGCTCGACCGGCGCGACCGTGGGCGGGGCCGACCTGGCCATCGCCACGGGTGTGGCCTTCGCCGCCGGCCGCTTCGCGCCGCAGGGGCGCTTCCGCTCCATGACCTACGACTTCGCGCAGGCCATGGCGGTCAACGGCGTCTACACCGGCGTGATCAAGGCCGCGGCCGGCCGCCAGCGCCCCGACGGCAGCAACAGCCAGTCCTTCCCGTCCGGCCACACCTCCAGCACCTTCGCGCTGGCGGCCGTGGCCAGCCACCACTACGGCTGGAGGGTCGGCCTGCCGGCCTACGCCCTGGCGGCCGGCGTGGGCCTGTCGCGGGTGGAGTCCGACAAGCACTACCTCAGCGACGTGGTGGCGGGCGCGACCCTGGGCTTCGTGGTCGGCCGCACGGTGGCGCGCCTCGACGGGCAGCCGGCCGGGAAGAAGCGGCTGGTGAGCGTGGCCCCGGTCAGCGGCCCCGGCGGGCACGGCGTCGGGCTGGGCTTCTCCGCCAGCTGGTAGCCGCGGCGGGGCCCGGCCGGGCTACTGCTGCACCCAGACCGAGACCGAGCCGCCTTCGCAGCGAAACTCGCCCCAGCCGGCCTCGTTGCTGACCACGGGCTGCGCCACGTGGCCGGTCAGGTCCACGAACGTGGCACCGGCCCGTCCGACCTCCATCCACTTCGTCCCGCCCGGGCCGTCGCTCATCAGCACCGCCATGGCCCTGGGGTGGCGCTCGTCACCCAGCCGCACCCAGCCCACGCGGTTCCAGTGGTCCAGGTAGTCGAGCTGCGGACCGTGCCCGTACAGCCGGCGGGCCTCGAGGAACCTGTCGATCAGGAAGCGGTGCGAGGGCATCGAGACCCGGCAGGGCTGCCCGTCGCGGCCGCGGTCCTCGTACTCGGCCCCGTCGTAGTCGGCCAGGAACACGCACGGGTAGCCCTCGCGCCGCAGCAGGATGGCCGCGTAGGCCAGCGGCTTGAACCAGGGCTCGACCGTGGACTCGAGCGCCTGCAGCGGCTGCGAGTCGTGGTTGTCGACGAAGGTCACCACGTCGCGCCCGTCGGTGCGCACCAGCGTGTCGTCGAACAAGCGGCGCAGGTCGTAGCGCTCGCCCTCGTGGCTGGCGCGGTGGAAGTGGTAGTGCAGGGGCACGCCGAAGACGGTCACGCGCCCGCCCAGCCGCTCGAGGTACCAGAGCAGCGTCCCGGCCTCGGCGGTCCAGTACTCCCCCACCACGAACAGGTCGCGGCCGGCGTGGCGCTCCATGGCGTCGAGCCACTCCGGGAAGAACCAGGCCGAGATGTGCTTGACCGCGTCCAGCCGGAAGCCGTCGACGCCCGTGGTGTCGAGGTACCAGCGCCCCCAGGCCGTGACCTCGTCGCGCACCTCCTGGCTCTGGAAGTCCAGGTCGGCGCCCATGAGGTAGGAGAAGTTGCCCTTCTCCAGCGCCACCTCGTCGTCGAAGCGCTTGCCGTCCAGCAGGTAGACCGTGCCGCGCTCGTCGGGGCGGGCGTGGTCGTAGTCGACGGCGTCGAAGTGCCGGGCACGCCACTCGAAGGCCGAGTGGCGGCCGGCCCGGCCGGGGAAGCGGAAACGGGTGTAGGCCTGGATCTCGCGCGGCTCGCCGCTCGGCCTCAGTCGGTCGTCCTGCGGGAAGGGCGTGGCCCGCACCGTCTCGACCTCGTCGCCGCCCATGCGGTGGTTGAGCACGGTGTCGGCGTAGACCTGCAGGCCGGCGCGCTGCAGGGCCCGCACCGCGGCCAGGTACTGCTCGCGCGTGCCGTACTTGGTGCGCACGGAGCCCTGCTGGTCGAACTCGCCCAGGTCGTACAGGTCGTAGACCCCGTAGCCCACGTCGCGCGAGCCGCCCACGCCCTTGCAGGCCGGCGGCAGCCACACGCCCGTGATGCCGGCCGCGGCGAGCTGCGGGGCGCGCGCGGCGGCCTGCTCCCACAGCGTGCCGTCGGCGGGCGTGTACCAGTGGAAGAGCTGCATCATCACGCCGTTCTCGACCGCCATGCAGCCTCCCGCGCCGGCCCCGGCGCGACGCCTACTCGAGGGCGCCCGCCAGCAGCCTGGCGGCCTCGGCGCCGCCCTTCTGGCCCACGAAGCCGGTCAGCACCGGCGCCGCCCGGAGGGCCGACTCCGGCTT
>JBDIBD010000166.1:0-9517 GCA_039812725.1 Vicinamibacteria bacterium
GGGAGCGCCGTCGCCGTCGACCTCGCGCCGCGGACGCTCTGGCGCCACGAGGCGCCCGACCTGCTGGGCGGGCGCTGGACCGACTGCGACGCTGTCGCGGACGGGTCGCTCCGGGACGGCCTGGGCGGGCTCGACCGGGCGGTGCGTTCCCGGCTGGCCGGGAAAGGACGCGACCCCGCCACGCTGCGTCGCCGCGCCCGCTTCGACCGGATCAGCTACTCGACCCTCGGCGCCGCGCTGGCCCTGCCCCTGGGCGCGGCCGGAAGGCATCCCGAACGCGACCTGCTCGTGACGGTCGAGACGCTGGGCCTGGCCGGAGCCGCCACCGAGGCGGTCAAGCACGTCTTCCATCGCCCGCGGCCCTTCGTGCACTTCTGCGAGCCGGCGGCCCCCGGCGACCTCTGCTCCCACGACGCGCAGCAATCCTTCTTCTCCGGCCACGCCGCGCTCGCCTTCGCCGGAGCCGTGGCGGCGGGGCGCATGGCCCACCTCCGCGGCGCGAGCAACGAGGGCGCCATCTGGGCCTCGGGGCTGACCCTCGCCACGAGCACGGCGGTCCTGCGCGTGGCGGCCGACAAGCACTACGCCACCGACGTGCTGGTGGGGCTGCTGGTGGGGAGCGCCGCCGGCTGGTGGGTTCCATCGTTGCACCGTCCGCCGCCGGCGCCGGCGGGCTCGGCCCAGGGGCCGGTGACGGAGGTGGCGCTGGTGCGTGTTCCGCTGCGGCTGCCGGCCCTGGGCCGCTCGAGCGTCGGGTTCGGGCTGCCGGCAGGAGGCGCGAGCGTATGGGTGAGCCGACGGTGGTGAGAGCACGGCAGGCCCTGCTGGGCCTGGCGCTGGCGTCGGTGGCCTGCGGCACCTACTCGCGGGTCTGCCCGCGCGTGGCCACCTCGGCCGGCCGGCCGGCGGTCGCGTCCCCGGACGTGGCCTTCGTGAAGTTCCTGGGGGTGGGCGGGTTCCTGATCGAGTACGACGGCCACGCCGTCCTGACGGCCCCGCTGTACTCGAACCCCACGATGGGCGAGCTGGCCACGCAGGTCCTGCACACGGACCACCGACTGGTCGACGCGCTGCTGCCCGACGTGTCCGAGGTGGAGGCCATCCTCTCGGGTCACTCCCACTTCGACCACCTGATGGACGTGCCCTACGTGGCGCTCACGAAGGCCAGGCGAGCGAAGGTCTACGGCAACGACGACATGCTTCGGCTGCTGGCCCCGCTGGCCGGCCCCGGGGGCGGGCTGGAGGACCGGCTGGTCTCGCTCGAGAGCCCGGCGCGCCACCAGGTCGAGGGACTGCGCTGCCTCGAGCAGTGCCCGGAGGCGGCCGGCTCCGTGAGGATCTCGGACGGCGTGCGGGTCTGGCCGATCCTGTCCGAGCACTCGAGCCAGTTCAAGGTCCCGCTCGTGCCAGGTGCGCCCGTGCACCTGTGGCGCGGCACCCTGCTCGGGCCGGCCTCGGAGCTGCCGCGGACGGCGGGCGAATGGGTGGAGGGCACCACGCTGGCCTACCTGATCGACTTCATGGACCGCTCGCGGGAGCACGTGGCCCTGCGGGTGTACTACCAGGACTCGGGCTCGCGCGAGCCCTACGGCTTCCCGCCGAAGTGCCTTCTCGGGGAGCGCGGCGTGGACCTGGCGCTGTTGACCGTCGGTGGCGCCCCGTGGGTGCCCGGTCACCCGCAGGCGATCGTGGGGGCCCTCTCGCCTGGCCTCGTGATGGCCGGCCACTGGGAGGATTTCTTCGACCCGCGCGAGCTGCCCCTCCCGGAAGTGAGCTGCGCTCCCGCCCAGCGGTGCTGCGAGACCGTCCGTGGGATCCCGCTGCAGAGCCCCGGCAAGTTCCTGGGCCGGCTGCGCTCGGCCGTGCGGAGCGACGCGCAGTTCGTGCTGCCCTGCCCGGACACTTGGGCCCGCCTCGTCCACCGCGACGACGGCCTGACCTGGCGCCTCGAGGCCTCGAGCGAGCGCTGGACGCCGGGCACCGCGCCGCCCCGGCGCTGACCCGTCAGCCCTGCGCCGCCGCGCGCCGCCCGATCTCCTCGGGCGACACCGGCGACGCTGGGCGATCAGCTCCTTCGCTCCCGGCCCGACGGCGTCGCTGCCAAGTTGCCGTCGTCCTGAGCAACGCCGTCCGGCTGGGGAGCGAAGGACCTGCCGGGTCGTACCGCCCGAGAGATCCTTCGTCGCCGGACCGGACGGCGGCGCCTCAGGATGACGACAGCGTTTCCTGGTCTCGCCGACCGCGCGGTGGCGCGGGTCGCCCGATTGACGCTGCCCGGCCGGGCCGGCATAGTGGACGGGTGGAGCGCGCCGCGGTCATCGAGCCGCCCGTCATCGAGCTGCTGGGGGCCTTGCACCGCGTGGAGGGTCGCCTCGAAGCCGCTCTCGAGCCGCTGGGCCTGTCGCTGGCCAAGCTCGGGCTGCTCGACAACCTGGTCGAGGCCGGCGCGCCGGTCCCGCTGGGGACGCTGGCCGACATGTGCGCCTGCGTGCGCTCCAACATCACGCAGCTGCTCGACCGGCTGGAGGCCGCGGGACTGGTGGCGCGGGTCGAGGACCCGACCGACCGCCGCCTCAAGCGCGCGGTCCTGACCGAGGCCGGGCGCCAGCGTCACGGCGAGGGCGTGCGCGCGCTCGACCAGGTCGAGCGGGAGCTGTTCGCCCCACTCTCCGCCGAGAACCGGGAACAGCTCTTCGAGTTGCTGCGGGCCCTGCGCGCCTGAGTCTCACCCGGCACAACTCGCTCGAATAGAACGAGATCCGCAGCATTCACGATATTTGACGGATCATCTTTCAGCGCTGAAACGTATGATGCGTCGACGCCCGGCCGCGCGGTCCCTCCAGGCCGTTGGCACGCCCGGGCAGGTGGTTGGGGAGCCACCCTCCTATGAGCAAGCGCATGATCGTGACCCTGGCCGCCTCCGCCCTCGCGGTGGCCGCCCTCGGGAGCCTGAAGTTCAGCCAGATCCAGACCGCCATGGCCGCTGCGGCCGCCTTCCAGCCGCCGCCCGAGGCCGTCACCACCACCGTCGTGCAACGCGAGCGCTGGCCCTCGAGCCTGCGGGCCATCGGCACGGTCACGGCGGTGCACGGCGTGACGGTCAGCGCCGACCTGCCGGGCATCGTGGAAGAGATCGCCTTCGAGTCGGGCCGCGCCGTGGAGGCCGGCGAGGTGCTGGTGCGCCTCGACACGCGCCAGGAGCGCGCGCAGCTGGCCGCGGCCCAGGCCGACCTCGAGCTGAAGCGCCTCAACCTCGAGCGCGCCCAGGGGCTCAACGCCCAGGGGATCGTCTCGCAGGCCGACTTCGACCGGGCCACCGCCGAGCACCGCCAGGCCGAGGCGCGCGTGGGCGAGATCCGCGCCGCCATCCAGCGCAAGCAGATCGCGGCCCCCTTCGCCGGCGTGCTGGGGATCCGCCAGGTCAGCCTGGGCCAGTACCTCAACAGCGGCGACCCGGTGGTGCCGTTGCAGTCCCTCGACCCGGTCTACGCCGACTTCACGGTGCCGCAGCAGCGCGTGCCGGAGCTGCGCGTGGGCGGCGCCGTGCAGGTGGGCCTGGAGGGCGCCCCCGGTCCCGAGCTGGCGGGACGCATCGCCGCGGTGGACTCCGTGGTGGACGAGGCCACCCGCAACGTGCGGGTGCGGGCCAGCCTGGCCAACCCCGGCGCGCGCCTTCGCCCGGGCATGTTCGTGGAGGCGCACGTGCTGCTGGGCCAGAGCGCCGAGGTGATCGGGCTGCCGGCCTCGGCCGTCAGCTACGCCCCTTACGGGGACTCGGTCTTCGTGGTGAGCGAGCTGCAGGGCCCGCAGGGCCGGCGCTACAAGGGCGTCACGCAGCAGTTCGTGAAGCTCGGTCCGGCGCGCGGCGACCGCGTGGCGGTGCTGTCGGGTCTCGAGCCGGGCCAGGAGGTGGTCACCTCGGGCGCCTTCAAGCTGCGCACCGGGGCGGCCGTGCACGTGGACAACCGGGTGCAGCCCTCGGGCGACCCGGCCCCGCGCCCCGAGGAACGCTGATGCGCTTCACGGACCTGTTCGTCAAGCGTCCGGTGCTGGCGATCGTCGTCAACCTGGTGATCCTGATCGCCGGGCTGGCCTCGATCCGCTCGCTCTCGGTGCGCCAGTACCCGCGCAGCGACATCGCGGTCATCCGCGTCACGACCGCCTACGTGGGCGCCAGCGCCGACCTGGTGCGGGGCTTCATCACCACCCCGCTCGAGCGCGTCATCGCCAGCGCCGACGGCATCGACTACATCGAGTCGTCGAGCGCCCAGTCGCTCAGCACCATCACGGTGCACCTCAAGCTCAACTACGACACCAGCGCGGCCCTGACCCAGATCCAGGCCAAGGTGGCCCAGGTGCGCAACGACCTGCCGCCCGAGGCCGAGGCCCCGGAGATCGAGCTGGAGACGGCCGACAACCAGTTCGCGGCCATGTACATCGGCTTCGGCTCGAACGAGCTGGACCAGAACCAGATCACCGACTACCTGACGCGCGTGGTGCAACCGCGCCTGTCGGCCATCTCCGGCGTGCAGCGGGCCGACATCCTGGGCGACCGCACCTTCGCCATGCGCGTCTGGCTCAAGCCCGACCGCCTGGCGGCCCTGGGCATCGCCCCCTCCGAGGTCAGCGACGCGCTGGCCCGCAACAACTACCTCTCGGCGCTGGGCAAGACCAAGGGCTCGATGGTCTCGGTCAACCTGGTGGCCAACACCGACCTGACCTCGCCCGAGGAGTTCCGCCAGCTGGTCGTGAAGGAGAAGGACGGCGTGGTGGTGCGCCTGGGCGAGGTGGCCGACGTGGCCCTGGGCGCCCAGAACTACGACGAGGACGTGCGCTTCGACGGCCAGACCGCCACCTTCATGGGCGTGTGGGTGCTGCCCACGGCCAACTCGCTCGAGGTGGTCGGGCGGGTGCGCGAGGTCATGCGCCAGGTGCAGGCCGAGCTGCCCACCGGCATGCGCGCGGGCATCCCCTACGACTCGACGCTCTACATCCAGGACGCCATCGACGAGGTGCTCAAGACCCTGGCCGAGACGCTGCTGATCGTGGTGGTGGTGATCTTCCTGTTCCTGGGCTCGCTGCGCTCGGTGCTGATCCCGGTGGTGGCCATCCCGATCTCGCTGGTGGGAGCCGTGTTCCTGATGCTGGTGATGGGCTTCACCATCAACCTGCTGACGCTCCTGGCCGTGGTGCTGGCGGTCGGCCTGGTGGTGGACGACGCCATCGTCATGGTCGAGAACGTCGAGCGCCACCTGCACGAGGGCCGCGCGCCGACGGAGGCCGCGCTGCTGGCGGCCCGCGAGCTCCTCGGGCCGATCGTGGCCATGACCATCACGCTGGCCGCGGTCTACACCCCGGTGGCCCTGCAGGGCGGCCTGACCGGCGCGCTCTTCCGCGAGTTCGCCTTCGCCCTGGCCGGGGCCGTGGTGGTCTCGGGCGTGGTGGCGCTGACGCTCTCGCCCATGATGGGCTCGCGCCTGCTCAGGAAGGGCGACACCGAGCGCGGCTTCGCCGGCATGATCAACCGCCACTTCGCCGCGGTGCGCGGCTGGTACGAGCGCGCCCTGGAGTGGACCCTGCGGGACCGGCCGGCCGTGCTGGCCCTGTGGGCCATCGTGGTGCTGCTGGGCGTGCCGTTCTACGTCTTCTCGATGAAGGAGCTGGCCCCGGTCGAGGACCAGGGCGTGGTCTTCGGCATCGTGCAGTCCTCGGCCAACTCGACCCTCGACCAGACGCGGCTGTTCGCGCCGGAGATCAACCGGGTCTACCAGTCCTACCCCGAGACGGCCAGCACCTTCCAGATCCTGGGCCCCACGGGCGGCTTCGGCGGCATGGTCACCAAGCCCTGGAGCCAGCGCCAGCGCACCACCGAGCAGCTGCTGGTGGACTCCTCGGCGCAGCTGGCGAAGATCCCGGGCGTGCGCGTGATCCCCATGACGCCGGCGCCGCTGCCGGGGGGCGGGGACTTCCCGGTCGACCTGGTGATCGCCTCCACGGCCGAGCCGCGCCAGCTGGTGGAGATCGCCCAGAAGCTGGTCGGCAAGGCCTTCCAGAGCGGCCTGTTCATGTTCGCCGACGCCGACCTCAAGTACGACCAGCCCCAGGCCCGCATCGTCTTCAACCGCGACAAGCTGCGCTCGCAGGGTGTCGACCTCAGCCGGGCCGGGCGCGACCTGGCCACGCTGGTGGGCGGCGACTACGTCAACCGCTTCAGCATCCAGGGGCGCAGCTACAAGGTCATCCCGCAGCTCGAGCGGTCCGAGCGCCTGACGCCGGAGCAGCTCTCCGAGATCCACGTCACGGGTCCCGCGGGCAGGCTCGTGCCGCTGGCCACCTTCGCCACGCTCGAGACCACCACCGAGCCGCGCGAGCTGAAGCGCTTCCAGCAGCTCAACGCGGTGCGCATCCAGGGGGTCATCCCGCCCGGGGTGCCCCTCGACCAGGCCCTGGGGGCGCTCGAGGACGAGGCCCGCGCCCTCCTGCCGCCCGGCTTCACCGTGGACTTCGCCGGCGAGTCGCGCCAGCTGCGCACCGAGGGCGGCCGCTTCCTGGCGGTCTTCCTGCTCTCGGCCGTGCTGATCTACCTGGTGCTGGCGGCCCAGTTCGAGAGCTTCCGCGACCCGCTCATCATCCTGGCCGGCTCGGTGCCGCTGGCCCTCTCGGGCGCGCTGCTGTTCTCGTTCCTGGGCCTGACCACCCTCAACATCTACAGCCAGGTGGGCCTCATCACGCTGGTCGGCCTGGTGGCCAAGAACGGCATCCTGATCGTGGAGTTCGCCAACCACCTGCAGGAGACCGGCCGGGCCAAGCTGCAGGCCGTGATCGAGGCCTCCGGGACGCGCCTGCGGCCGATCCTGATGACCACCGCCGCCACCGTGGTCGGCCACTTCCCGCTGGTGCTGGCCAGCGGGCCGGGGGCCGGGGCGCGCAACAGCATCGGCATCATGCTGGTGAGCGGCATGGTGATCGGCACGGCCTTCACGCTGTTCGTGGTGCCGGCCATCTACGTGGCCCTGGCCCGCACGCGCGTGCCGGCGGCGGTCCGCGAGGCGGCCGCCGGGCTGCCGGCCGAGCCCGCGCCGGCACTGTGACGGGCGGGCGGCCGGGGTCCCGCGGGGGTCCCGGCCGCCCTGGCGCCCGGCTAGAAGCGCACGACCATGGAGAGCAGCAGCTCCTTGACGTTGTCGGCGAAGTTGCCGGCCGCGTCGAGCTGCAGCTGGTTCTTGACCACGACACCGCCACCCACCGTGAAGTGGTCCTGCTTGGAGTCGAGCCCCGCCAGGCCGTCGTGGTCGGGGTCGCTGTAGTAGCCGCCGCGCACGGCGAAGATCCAGTCGTTGCCCTTGGCCCAGGTGTACTCCATGCCCAGGTGGATCTCGGTGCCGTCGTCGAGCGCCTCGCGCCCGCCCTCCCCGGCCGACTGGTAGAGGTTCAGGGTGTCCGGCCCCAGGTCGGCCTGGGAGTACTTGACCTGCACCACGTCGGCCAGGATGGTGAAGTTGTCGGTGGCCCGCAGGGCCAGCCCGGCGCCCCACACGTCGGGGATGCGCACCGGGATGTTGACCGGCACACGGCGGAACGGCTCGGTGCCGCCGGCGGTCACGAAGTCCTGGACGAAGTCGCTGTCGAACTGGTACTCGGCGCCCTTCTTGTAGACGGCGCCCAGGGTCACCTGCTGCACCGGCGTGAACAGCAGGCCCGCGTTCCAGGTGAGCTTGGTCTTGTCCACGTCGGGATGGCTGTAGCCACGGTACAGGAAGCCGTTGAAGTCGAGCGCGCCGCCGAAGGGCGTGGAGAAGGGGAAGGTGGTCTGCTGCAGGGCGTCCAGCTTGACCCGCGTGGCGCGGGCCGAGGCGCCCAGCGAGAGCTTCGAGCCCAGCTTGAAGGCCGCCGTGGCGCCCACGTTCTCGACCTTGAAGTTCGTCTCGACCTGGTCGTAGTTGGCCAGGTCGCCGCTGCGCGGCAGGTCGATCACGCCCTCGAAGAAGCTGTGGCTGCGGAAGTCGGCCGCGCGCTGGTAGTAGAGCGAGACGGCCGCGCTCTTCCAGGGGTAGACCACGCTCAGGAAGCCCAGCCCGGAGACCCGGTCGTTGAAGGTCCCGAAGCCCTCGCCCGTGACGGTGTTGGGGGCCTGGTTGTCGAGCGAGGAGCCGCGGTAGTGCACCGAGACCTCGGGCTTGGTCAGGATCGTCAGCCCGGCCGGGTTCGACTCGGAGGCCGTGGCGTCGTCGGCCAGGCCGATGAACGAGGCGCCCATGGCCAGCGAGCGCGCGCCGGGGGGCTGGAAGTTGTACTGCACCGGCGGCGGACCGATCTCACGCTCCGGGACCGGCGGCGGCGTCTGGGCCGACGCGCTCGCTGCGAGCAGCGCGCCCACCACGGCGGCGCAGGACCTGCTGGCGACTCGTGCCTGCATGGCGCTCTCCTTTGTCTGGGGACTCCCCCCGGCATGTTAGCAAACCGCGCAAGCGGCGGCAGGGCACCCGGCGGCCCCCTGGATCTACGCTAGAATCGCGCGGAAGCCGCCATGCAATGCCCCCAGTGCCAGGCCGACGTGAGCGACGGCGCCGACCGCTGCTTCCACTGCGGCCACACCCTGCGCTCTTCCACCACGCTCGTGCGCGGCTCGCTGATCGGCGGGCGCTACCAGGTGCTGGCCCTGCTCGGCAAGGGCGGCATGGGCATGGTCTACAAGGCCCACGACAACAAGCTCGAGGAGACGGTGGCCATCAAGGTCCTGCGCCCCGACCTCGACGCGGGCCAGGACCTGGAGCGCCGCTTCCGCACCGAGATCCGCCTGGCGCGCAAGGTGCGCCACCGCAACGTGTGCGGCATCCACGAGTACGGCGAGGACGGCGGGCTGCGCTTCATCGCGATGGAGTTCATCGAGGGCGTGGACCTGCGCCGCGTGCTCACCGAGCACGGCCCGCTGCCCGAGGCGCAGGCCTTCGAGACCTGCATCCACGTGGCCGAGGGGCTGCAGGCCATCCACGAGGCCGGCATCGTGCACCGCGACCTCAAGACCGCCAACCTGATGCGCGACGCCCACGGCGTGGTCCGGCTGATGGACTTCGGCATCGCCAAGCAGGTCGGCGAGGGCGCGACCGCGGGGGCCACCGCCACCGGCCTGATCATCGGCACGCCGGAGTACATGAGCCCGGAGCAGGCCCGCGGCGAGAAGGTCGACCAGCGCAGCGACATCTACGCGCTGGGGATCGTGGCCTTCGAGGTCTTCACCGGCCAGGTGCCCTTCCGCGGCGAGACGCCCATCGCCACCATCTTCAAGCACCTGCAGGAGCCGCCGCTGCTGGAGGGGCCCGGAGCGCCGCCGCTGCCGCCCTCGGTGGTGCCGGTGCTGCGCAAGGCGCTGGCCAAGTCGGCCGACGAGCGCTACGCCACGGCCGCGGAGTTCGCCCACGCCATGGCCGCGGCCCGCGACGCCGCGGGGCTGCCTGCCGGCGGGCCCCTGACCCCGCGGCCCGGAGCCCTCACGCTCACGACGCCGCCGACCCTGGCC
>JBDIBD010000167.1:0-9405 GCA_039812725.1 Vicinamibacteria bacterium
CGACGTGCTGCTGAGCAGCCCCTGGCGGCGTGCGCGCCAGACCGCCGAGATCCTGGCGCGGGCCTGCGGCGGCTCCTCGGTCACGGACGAGCCCGCGCTGGCCGGCCAGCCGCCGGGCAAGGTGGAGGCCGCGCTCGGGCCGCACGCTCGCCGCGGGCTGGTGGCCCTGGTGGGTCACGAGCCGCACCTCTCGGCGCTGCTGGCCTACGCGCTGGGCAGCGGCGAGACCGCCGGGCTCGAGTTCCGCAAGGGCGGCGCGGCCCTGCTCGAAGCCCCGGGCGGCCGCCTGCGCGGCGCGAAGCTGCTGTGGTTCCTGCCGCCGCGCCTGCTGCGCCGCGTGGGCTAGTCCTCGGAGGCTACGATGAAGACCACGGGCGTCGCCCTCGGCGTGCTCACCCTCGTTGCGGCGGCGCCACCAGCGCGGGCCGACCGGACGGTCGCGACCTTCTCGATCGTCGCGGCCGACCCCGCGGCGGGCGAGGTCGGCATCGCCGTGGCCTCGCGCTTCTTCGCCGTCGGCAGCGTCGTGCCGTACGGCCGGGCCGGGGTCGGCGCCGTGGCGACGCAGGCCTCGGCCGACACCACCTTCGGGCCGCGCGGGCTCGAGCTGCTCGCGCGCGGCGCGCGGCCGGAGGAGGTCGTGACCATCCTGCTGCGTGGCGATGCCAGCGCGGACCGTCGGCAGCTCGGCCTGGTCGCGAGCGACGGGCGCTCGGCCAGCTACACCGGCAGGGACTGCGGGCCGTGGGCCGGCGGGCGCAGCGGCCCGGGCTACGCGGTGCAGGGGAACATCCTCGCGGGCGAGCCGGTCGTCGCGGCCATGGAGGCGGCCTTCCTGGCGTCGAAGGGCGCTCTGGCCGAGCGGATGTACGCCGCGCTGCTGGCCGGCGACGCCCAGGGCGGCGACTCGCGCGGCCGGCAGTCGGCCTCGCTGCAGGTCTGGAAGGCGAAGGCGGGCTTCGGCGGCGGGGACGACCGCGCCATCGACATCCGCGTCGACGATCACCCGGAGCCGTTCCAGGAGCTGGGCCGCCTGCTCGACTACGCGCTGATGAACTCGGCCTGGAACGAGGCCTGGACCTTGTTCATGCAGAAGCAGCCCGCCGAGGCCCTGCCGGCCATGGAGCGCGCGGCGCGGCGGGCGCCGAGGAACGGAGAGGTGCAGTACGACCTGGCCGTCGTCCGCCTGGCCGCCGGCGATCGCGACGGCGCGCGCCGGGCGCTCGCGACGGCAGTCGAGCTCAACCCGAAGCTGCGCGCGCAGGCGGAGAAGGACCCGGACCTGGCGGGGCTGGAGCGGTAGCGGCGCGACCGGCAGGACCGCTCAGGCGCGCCGCAGGCCCAGCTTCTTCATGCGGCTCTGCAGGGTGGTGGGCTTGAGCCCCAGCAGGCGGGCCGCGCCGTGCGGACCGTAGAGCCGGCCGCCCGCCAGCTCCAGCGCCCGGCGGATGTGCTCGCGCTGGGCCTCGTCGAGGGTGGCGAAGCCCGGGGCCGGCCCGCTCTCGCGGCCCTGGCGCGGAGCGGCCGCAGCGGCGCGCCCCGCCGCCGGCACGTCCAGCAGTTCCGGGCCGATGCTGCGTCCGTTGGCCAGGATGGTGGCGCGCTCGAGCAGGTTGGCCAGCTCGCGCACGTTGCCCGGCCAGTCGTAGTCGCGCAGGCGCTGCAGGGCCTCGGGCGTGAGGCGCATGCCGCTGCGCCCCGTGCGGCGGGCCTGGTCGCGCAGCAGCGCCGCCGCCAGCAGCGGCAGGTCCTCGAGGCGCTCGCGCAGCGGCGGCAGGCGCAGCGGGAAGACCGAGAGGCGGTAGTAGAGGTCCTCGCGGAAGCGCCGCTCGGCGATGGCGCGCTCGAGGTCCACGTGGGTGGCGGCCAGCACGCGCACGTCGGCCTCGACCGCGCGGTCGCCGCCCACCGGCTCGAAGCGCGCCTCCTGCAGCACGCGCAGCAGCTTGGCCTGCAGCTCGAGCGGCAGCTCGCCCACCTCGTCGAGCAGCAGCGTCCCGCGCTGGGCCATCTGGAAGCGCCCGGGCCGGTCGCGGGTGGCGCCGGTGAAGGCCCCGCGCACGTGCCCGAACAGCTCGCTCTCCAGCAGGCCGTGCGGGATGGCGGCGCAGTTGATGCTCACGAAGGGCTCGTCGGCGCGCGGGCTCCAGGCGTGGATGGCCCGCGCCAGGCGCTCCTTGCCCGTGCCGGTCTCGCCCAGGATCAGCACCGGCGTGCGGGTCTCGGCCACCTGGCGGGCGCGTGCGGCCAGGGCCCGCACGGCCGGGCTGCGGCTGCCTTCCAGCACGGCCTCGCCCTCGCCGGCCAGCTGCGTCTCGAGCAGGCGCGCGCGGGCCTGGTCGCGCTCGCTCAGGCTCTGCAGGCTGGCCTTCTCGCGCGCGGTCTGCAGGGCCACCGCCAGGATCTGGCCGTAGACCTCGACCCGGCTGACCACCTCGGGGGCGTAGGGCTGGCACTCGCGCCGGTCGAGGGTCAGCACGCCCACGCAGCTCTCGCCCGCGCACAGCGGCACGACCATGCAGGCGTGGCCGTCGGGCAGGTCGAGCACGCCGTCGAAGGGGTCGCCCTCGCCCGCGTGGTCGCGCTCGTCGAGCGCCCGGGCGCGGCGCAGGTCGAGGGCCTCGCGGATCGACGGGAAGCGCGCCAGCGGGAGGCGGTGGCGCCGCAAGCGCTCGTCGGCCAGCGGGCCGCGCGCCGCGCGAGCCACCAGCTCGCCGCCCTCGAGCAGGAACAGCGTGGCCACGTCGTAGGGGGCCAGGCGCCCCAGCCAGTCGAGGCCGCGGCGCAGCAACTCGTCGAGCGGGGCGTCCGGGCCGGGGGCCGGCACGGGGTCGGTCACAGCACCAGCCTACCACCGATATATCGGTTGCACACACCTAAATATCGTCGCTCAATACCGCTATTACGGTGTCGCCTGCTTTCAATCGTTCCAACTTGCTGATTTCAATAGATTGACTAGCGTGGCACGCAACGAGCAATAGGGAGATTCGGCGGCCGGACCGCAGGACCCGCCAAGGAGGACACGATGTACCGCAGCCCCAGCCAGCTTCCCGAGGACGCCCGGCAGCGCCTGGCACAGACGCTGAACGAGCGCCTGGCCGACGGCCTCGACCTGCACAGCCAGATCAAGGTCGCGCACTGGAACATCAAGGGTCCGCAGTTCCCCAGCCTGCACCCGCTGTTCGAGACCTTCGCGATCAGCCTGGCGAACCACAACGACGCGATCGCCGAGCGCGCCGTGACGCTGGGCGGCCTGGCGCTGGGGACCGCCCGACACGTGGCCCAGCACTCGCGCCTGCCGGAGTACGACCAGAAGGTCACGCGCGACATGGAGCACGTGCGCTTGCTGGCCGAGCGCCTGGAGGCCTACCTGGGCGGCCTGCGCGAGTCGCGCGGCGTGGGCGAGAAGCTGGGCGACACGGACACGGTCGACCTGCTGACCGGCATCATCAGCGAGTTCGAGAAGCACGCCTGGTTCCTGCGCGCCAGCCTCGAGGGCTGAGCGCGGCCCGGCTCGGGCAGGCCGCGGGACGTGCGCACGGTATCCTCCGCCCTGGCGGAGGGACCCCTTGACGCGACGCGTGCTCCCCGGGCTGGCCCTGCTGGCGACCGCGGCCTGCGGCCGCCTGCAGACCCTCCCGGCCAGCCCGCCGCAGACGCCCGAGAGCTGGCTGGCGAACCAGCCCTGGGTGCAGCTGCGCCTCGGGTCCAGGTCGCTGTTGCTGATCCAGCCCAGCTCGACGCTCCTGATCTACCTGCTCGGCCTGGCCGGGCTCGCGCTGGGCCTGCGCGCCTGGCGCGGCCGCCACGGGCAGCGCGCGCGTGCCTGGTGGGGCCTGGGCCTCGCCCTGTGGGGCCTCGGGGCGCTGCTGGCCGGGACCAGCTACCAGGCCTTCGGCTGGGAGATCAAGTGCGCGGGCCGCGCCACCTGCGCCTGGACCAGCTGGTGGGAGGTCTTCTACCTGCTGCTGACGGTCGCCGCGGTCGACGCGCTGCTCGTGGCGCAGGCCCACGCCGGAGCGGCCGGGCGACGGCGCCGGGCGCTGCTGGCGTACGCGACCGCGAACGCCGGGGTGTACTCCGTGGTCGTGCTGGCAGGCGCGTTCGGGCCGGTGGCCTTCCTGGTCTCGTTCGAGCTGCTGGTGCTCTTCGCCGCGCCCAGCGTGCTGCTGTGCCTGGGCCTCGCGGCCTGGCCGCAGGGCCGCGCCCGGACGCGCCTGGACCGGACGCTGGTCGGCGCCTGGCTCGGGCTGCTGCTGGTGCTGGCGGCGTACTACCTGTATCTCGTCCTGGGCCTCACGCAGCGGCTCTGGGCGCGCGGCGTCTGGTTCTCCGAGAACGACGTGCTGCACGCCGGCCTGGTCCCCTGGATGCTGGTGATGGGGGTCCTCGTCGCCCCTCGGCTCGGCGACCAGGCAGAGCCGTGAGCGCCGCGGGCTACGGCTGCGGCTGGGCCTCCTCCATCTTCTTCCGCAGGCTCAGGGGACGCATGTCCGTCCACACTTCCTTGATGTAGGCCAGGCACTCTTCCTTCGTGCCCGACTTGCCGGCGTCTCGCCAGCCGAGGGCGTTCTCGCGCGCTTCCGGCCAGATCGAGTACTGCTCCTCGTGGTTGACGACGACCTTGTAGCGGGTGGCGTCCTCCCGCCCTTCCGACCCGGAGCCGGCAGGAGCCGCCTGTTCCGCCGGAGCCGGCGGCTGGCCCGCCTCCGTGGCCTCCGGGCTGGGCGCCTCGACCGGGGCCTCGTCGCCCACCTCGGCCGGCGGCGCCTGGGTCTCCTCGGCTTGCGTCTCCTCCGGGCCCTCTTCCTGCGCGGGGTCGGGGTCGGGCTCCTGTGCGAAGGCCGGCCGAGACGGCAGCAGGCCGAGGGCCAACACGAGTGCCAGGCTCGCAAGGCGAGTTTTCAGCATCCGGCATGCTACTCGGGGCTTGAAGGGTTGTCGAAGCGGCTCCCCGCGGGCGGCAGGTGCGGTAGCGCACGGTGTGGATGTGCTACGGGGGCACGCGCCGCGGTCAGCGATCCCGGACGAGCGTCGCGAGCCAGGCGCAGTCGGCGGCGTCCGACGGCCGGACCGTCTGCTTGGTGCGGATGAGCGTGCGCGGGTCGGCCACGAGCACCTCGTCGCCGTCGAGATCCATGACCTGGGCACCGGGGCGGGCCTCGGCCCAGGTCACGCCGCAGGCGGCCGCCAGGAGGTCCACCATCACCTCGTCCGCGACGCGCACGACCGTGTAGCGTGCGAGGTCCGTCGGCTCGATCTCGCGGGCCGCGTCGTCCTCGAGCACGGCCAGGGCTTGCTTGAGGCGCGTCACGTTCTCCGGGGAGGGGTCGACCAGCAGGTCGATGTCCTTGGTGGTCCGCGCCCCGCCGTGCAGGATCACGGCGAAGCCGCCGATCAGGACGTAGCGCGCCTCGGCTCGGTGGAGGGCGCGGCAGATGCGCTTGACGTCGTCGAGGGTCGGGGGCCGGACCTCAGGGACGTCTGGCGCGTCAGCCATGCCTGGGCCTCCTCGAAGGTGGCGAAGCGATACAGGCCGCGCGGCGCCAGGCCGCGCGCGCCGCGCAGCGCCCAGGCGGTGCGCAGGAGCACGTCGGCACTGCCGGGCGTGGCCGGTCCCTCCCGGCGCCGTCCGACGATCTTCGACGGCAGGAGGTCGATGTCGCGGTCCACGCCACGAGCATAGCCCTCGCGGAACCGGGGGCCAAGGGCCTCGGCGGGGCGGTCGTCTGTGGCAGGAGCGCCAACCGGAGGCCCCGGCCCCGGGCTAGGAGCCGAGCGGGAGGGCCTCGCGCAGCAGCGGCAGCAGCACCCGGCGGGCGCCTTCGTTGGTCAGGTGCCCCTCGTCGCGGTAGAGGGCGGCCCCCCCGGCCTCCACGACGTAGTGCCCGCGCGCCGGGTGGACGAAGGCGGGCTTCGGGTCGATGAACCGCCCGCCCGCCGCGCGCACCGCCTCGACCAGCGCGGGGTCGAGCCCGTCGAATGCCGGCGTCGACTCCGGCCGGGCGCAGTACGGGGCCAGGTCGCGCCCGCTGAGCACGGCGCGGGCCAGCGCCGCCGGGACGTCGAAGGCGTGGCCGGGCACGTCCAGGAGAATCCAGACGCGGCTGCCGCCCGCGGCCAGCTGCCGCACCGTGCTCACGAGCGCCGGCCCGAACGGGCCGGTCCCCTCCGGGCCGCAGTCGGCGTACATGTTCCAGCGCGCGCTCAGGACGACGTCCCGGATCGAGCGGCTGCGGGCGTAGGCCAGCACGGCCCGGTTGTAGGGCCGCGACTCCGCGCGCAGGCCCCACTCCGTGCGCTCCAGGTGCCAGTCGAGCACGGGCGCCGTCGAGGAGTGGGTGGCCGCGCGGCCGGCCAGGCCACGCTCGCGCAGCAGCGCATCGAAGGCCGGCAGCGCGGCCATGGCATGGCTGTCGCCCCAGACCAGCAGGCGCGGCGGCCGGGCGGGGTCCGCGACGCCGATCGGCACGAGCGCGCCGGCCTGGACGTCGGCCAGCTCCAGCTCGTGGACGTACGTGCGGTCGGACCTCACGCTGGCGTACTCGAGTGACTGCGCCGGCAGGCGCTGCGGAAAGCCGCCGCGCGCGACGAGCAGGGCGCCGCCGCCGAGCACGGCCGCCAGCCCGGCGCCGGCGAAGGCGAACATGGCCCCGCGCGAGGCGCCGAGCGCACGGGTCCGGAACGGGGTCTCGACGAAGCGGTAGGACAGGTAGGCCAGGGTCAGCGCGAGCGTCAGCAGCCCCGCCCGCACCGGCAGCGCCAGCGGCGCGGGGGCCAGGTAGCGCGCGAAGGCCAGCAGCGGCCAGTGCACGAGATAGAGCGAGTAGGAGATCGCGCCGACGAAGACGACCGGGGCCGCCGAGAGCAGGCGCGCCACGGCCGTCGGCGCGCCCCCCGCCGCGTCGTCGTTGGCGCGGATCATGAGCGCCGTCCCCAGGCAGGGCGGGAGCGCCGCCAGCCCCGGGAAGGGCGTGCTGGCGTCGTAGGCCAGCACGGGCGCGAGCACGAGGCCCAGGCCTGCTGCGGCCAGCCCCTCGCGCCAGGGCCGGCTGCGGGAGAGCGCCGGCGTCGCGGGGGCGAGCGCGAGCAGCGCGCCCAGCAGCAGCTCCCAGGCCCGGGTCGGCAGCAGGTAGAAGGTGGCCGAGGGAAAACGGGCCACGCCGTACACGCTCAGCCCCAGGCTGGCCGCGAAGGCCAGGCCGCCCAGGGCCAGCGCCCCGCGCCGCCCCGCGGACCGGCGGTACAGGACCCAGAGCAGGAACGGCACGACGAAGTAGAACTGCTCCTCGACCGCCAGCGACCAGGTGTGGAGCAGCGGCTTCTCCTCGGCCGCGCCGTCGAAGTAGCCCGTGGACTGCCAGTAGTGGAAGTTGGCGGCGAAGCCCGCCAGCGCCACCGCGGACCGCCCCAGGCTGGCCAGGTCGTCGGGCAGGAGCACGAACCAGCCCGCGGCCAGGGTGGCGATGGCCACGGCCGCCGAGGCCGGCAGGATGCGCCGCGCCCGCCGCTCCCAGAAGGTGCCGAACGTGAAGCGGCCGGTCTCGAGGTCGCGCCAGAGCAGCGAGGTGATCAGGAAGCCCGAGATGACGAAGAACACGTCCACGCCGACGTAGCCGCCGGGGCAGCCCAGGCCGCCGTGGAAGAGCAGCACGGCCAGCACGGCCACGGCCCGCAGGCCGTCGACGTCGGCACGGTAGCGCAGGGCCGTCATCGCGGCTCTTCGGGGGGTCGGCGCGGCATACGAGCCGACCATGTTACGCGGGATTCCCTCCTCAGCCCAGCGACGGCCGCTGCGCCAGGCGCTGGCGGACCAGGCGCAGGGCGTCCTCGCGCTCCTGGCCCTGGAGCTCCAGGCGCGGCGGGCGCACGCGGGCCGAGCCCTGGCCCAGCTCGGCCTGCGCCAGCTTGATGAGCTGCACGAACTTGGGCACCACGTCGAGGCGCAGCAGCGGCAGGAACCACTCGTAGAGCCGGCGGGCCTCGTCGCGCCGGCCGGCGCGGGCCAGCTCGAACAGCCTCACCGACTCGAGCGGCAGGGCGTTGACCAGCCCGGCCACCCAGCCCACCGCGCCGGCCTCGAGCCCCTCGAGGATCAGGTCGTCGACGCCCACCGAGATCGCCAGCCGGTCGCGCAGCAGGGCGCGGATGGCGGTCACGCGCCGCACGTCGGCGCTCGACTCCTTGACCGCCGCCAGGTTGGGCAGGCGCGCGGCCAGGTCGTGGAGCTGCTCGGGCAGCACGTCGGTGCCGTAGGCGATGGGGTTGTTGTAGAGCATGCAGGAGAGGCCCGTGGCGCGGATGACGGCCTCGAAGTGGGTCAGCGTCTCGCGCGCGTCGCCGCGGTAGACGTAGGGCGGCAGCACCATCAGGCCGGCGCAGCCGCAGGCCTCGGCCGCCTCGGCCAGCTCGACCGCCTCGGCCGTCGAGAGGGCGGCCACCCCCGCCACCAGCGGCAGGTCCTCGGGCAGCGCCTCGCGGCAGGCCGCGAGCACGGCCAGCTTCTCCTCCTGGCGCAGCGTGGCCCCCTCGCCCAGCGAGCCCAGGGCCACGATGCCGCGGCAGCCGCTGTCGGCCAGCCAGCGCACGTGGCGCCTGAGGAAGTCGAGGTCGAGCGAGAGGTCCTCGCGAAACGGCGTCGTGATGGCCGGCAGCACGCCTTCCCACTTCATCGCGTCTCCTCCTCCAGCAGCAGTCCCAGCGGCACGGGCACGAGCGGCGGGCGGGCGTGGTCGGCGGCCGCCCCGCGCAGGCAGGCCAGGGCCGCCCCGCACACGCGCCCCTGGCAGGCGCCCATGCCCGCGCGCGTGGCCAGCTTGAGGGTGCGCAGCACGACCTCGGCGGGCAACGCCCCAAAGCGCACGTCCTCGCAGCGGCAGACGATCGTCTCGGGCGCCGGCAATCGGCGCAGCTCGTCGCGCAGCGCGAAGGCCCGCGCCAGGCGCGCGGCGAGGCGCTGGCCGGCGGCGCGCTGCCGCAGCAGGCCCGGCTCGGGCTCGCGGCCGGCGGCGGCCAGCCCCGCGATCTGCCCGGTGGCCAGGGCCTGCGCGACCCCGGCCACGCCGGTCGGCTCCCCCGCCGCCAGCACGCCCGCCACGCGGGTGCGCTGGCGCTCGTCGACCGGCACCACGCCGGCCGGGGTCTCGCAGCCCAGCAGCCGCGCCAGCTCGAGGTTCGGCACCAGGCCGTAGCCGCAGCACAGGAGGTCGCAGGTCTCGCGCCACTCGCGGCGGCCGTGGCTGAGGGTGACCGACTCGACGCGCCCTTCGCCGTGGGCCGCCGTGACCCAGGCGCCCGTGCGATAGCGGGCGCGCCAGGCCGCCGCGCGCGCCAAGGGCCTTTCCACCAGCTTGCCAGGCTCCGGCCACAGCCCGGCCCCGAAGGCCGCCAGGCGATCGAGCGGCG
>JBDIBD010000168.1:0-9381 GCA_039812725.1 Vicinamibacteria bacterium
CGGGCCCCCGCCGCCGGGTCGCCGGCTGCGGCCGGAGGCGGCACCGGCAGCAGCAGCTCCAGCAGGCGCTCCTCGGCCGCTCGCGCGGCGCGCTCGCGCACCTCTTCCTGCTTCTCGCGCCGCACCAGCTCCACTGCGGCGGCCGCCAGGTCGCGCACGATCGACTCCACGTCGCGGCCCACGTAGCCGACCTCGGTGAAGCGCGAGGCCTCGACCTTGACGAAGGGGCTCCGGGAGAGCTGGGCCAGCCGGCGGGCCAGCTCGGTCTTGCCCACGCCGGTGGGGCCGATCAGCAGCAGGTTGCGCGGCGTGACCTCGGCCGCCGCCTCCGGCGGCAGGCGCTGCCGCCGCAGGCGGTTGCGCAGGGCCACGGCCACGGCCCGCTTGGCGGCCGACTGGCCCACCACGTAGCGGTCCAGCTCGGCCACGATCTCGCGCGGCGTGAGGTCGTCCAGGCCGCGCAGCTCCGCGCTGGCGCTCGGCAGGCGGATCACCACCTCAGCGCCCCGGCCGGGCCACTAGAGCGACTCCACCGTGATGCTCTCGTTGGTGTAGATGCAGATGGAGGCCGCGATCTTGAGGGCCTCCTGGGCCACTTCGTGGGCCGGCAGCGGGCTGTGACGCAGCAGCGCGCGGGCCGCCGCCAGGGCGTAGGGGCCGCCGCTGCCCACCGCCAGCAGGCCGTCGTCGGGGGCGATCACGTCGCCCGAGCCGGAGAGCAGGAACGAGGACTGGCGGTCGACCACCACCAGCAGCGCCTCCAGGCGCCGCAGCACGCGGTCGGTGCGCCACTCGCGCGCCAGCTCCACGGCGGCGCGCTCCAGCTGGCCGCGGTGCTCCTCGAGCTTGGCCTCGAAGCGCGTGAACAGCGCCAGCGAGTCTCCGGTCGACCCGGCGAAGCCGGCCAGCACCTCGCCCCCGTGCAGTCGGCGGATCTTGCGGGCGCCGTGCTTGACCACCGTGGCGCCCAGGGTCACCTGGCCGTCGCCCGCCAGGGCCGCGCGCCCGTCGCGGCGCACCGCCAGGATCGTCGTGCCGTGCAGCCGCTGCTCGTCGCGCATGGTGGGTGCCTCCGGTGGCGGGACGGGCCGGAGGGCTTAGTATAGAACGCCTCTTTGGACGGTCAACGCTGGGAGCGAGCGGTGGAACTCAAGCGCGTGGCGTGGGTTTCGGGCCTTTACGACCTGCTGCTGGGGCTGCCCGCGCTGCTGGCGGCGCCGCTCGTGGCGCGGCTGTTCGGGGCGCCGGAGCCGGTGCCCGTGGTGAACGCCCAGCTCAACGGGGTCTTCACGCTGGCCCTGGCCGCGGGTTACTTCTGGGCGGCCGGGGACGTGGCGGCCCGGCGCGGCTACTTCTGGGTGGCCGGCGTGCTGGCCAAGAGCCTGGGGGCGCTGCTGTTCGTGGTCGACCACTTCACCCAGGGCTCGCCGGCGCTGTTCCTGGTCTTCGCCCTGACCGACGGCAGCCTGGCACTGTGGACCTGGCTGGCCCTGCGCCGGGCGCCTCAGTAGCCGCTCACTTCCACCCGCCGGCGCAGCTCCTCGCCGGCCAGGCGTCCGTCCTGGCGCTCCTCCAGCCACTGCTTGCGCACGCGCACCACCAGGGTGCGCACCGGCCGCTGGCTGGTGGCGAACAGGCCGCGGGGCAGGAAGTCGACGGCCACGGAGACCTGCTCCTGGCCCGCCACGTTGCGCAGCCGGGCGCCGTGGGCCTCGAGCGCCGCCACGATGGCGGTGCGCACGTCGTCCATCACCTGCTGCGGTGCGCGCGCGTCCTCGGGGTCCTCGGTCCCGAACCAGAAGCGCCAGGGCGGCGGCGGCGGAAGGGCGGCCTCGGGCGCGGCCGTGCCTCCCCCCGGCCCGGGGGCGCCGGCGGCGGCGTGGGTCCCCTGCAAGCGTTGCTGAACGTCGAGCAGCATCTCGGCCCAGGTGCGCTCGGCCTCCTGGCGGGCCCGCTCGGCCTCGCGCTGGAAGGCCTCGACCTGCTTCTCCAGGCGCCGCAGCTCGGCCTCGCGCTCGGGCGAGAGCTGCCGCCGCTCGCGCGCGCGGCGCGCCAGCTCCTGCCGGGCCTCGGCCTCGAGCTGCTGCTCCTGGACGATGCGCCGGGCCTCCTCGGGGCCCAGGAGCTGCTCCAGCTCGCGCAGCTCGGGGCCGTCGGGCGCCATCGCGCCGCTGCCGGGCACCGTCCCTCCCCGCCGCACGATGATCTGCCGGGACTCGCGCGGCAGCGCGCGCGGGGGCAGCACGAAGAAGGCGCCCTGGCCCGGGAGGTAGTATCCGCGCGCGGCCTCGGCGCCGAGCAGTGGCTCGACCCCGGGCTGGCTGACGCGCCCCACCGCGGCCTCGAGCTCCACGGCCAGGGCGTCGAGCTCGGCGCGCGGGTTCTGGGGGTCGTCGCCCGGGTCGGGGGCCTGGCCGAGCAGGCCCGCGGCCGGGAGCAGCCAGGGGGCGAGGAAAAGCAGGCGTCGCATGGCGCTCACCGCTGATCGGAGGCCTGCAGCAGGTAGCCCATCAACTCGCTGGTGCGGGCCATGCTCTGGCCGTTCTTGCCGTCGAGGTACGAGAGGCCGGCGCTGATGCGGGCCAGGTCGTAGCGGCGCTGCACCTCGAGACGCTCGCGCTGGTCGGCCAGGGCCAGATCGAACCGCCGCGCCTGCCGGCGCTCGCTCTCCTCGATCAGGAGCCGCACCGGGGTCAGGCTGGCCGACTCGGGCCCGGGAGCGGTCGCCGCCGGGGTGGGCACCGGCCGGGCCAGGCGCGCCTCGAGGGCCGCCAGCGCCTGGACGTGCCGCTGCTCCTGCTCCTGCAGCAGGCGCTCGAGCTCGGCCTCGCGCCCGTCGAAGCTCAGGGTCACCCCGCCCGGGCCGTAGCCGACGCGCGCTCCCGAGAGCCCCAGCCCGGCGAAGAACGCGAGCAGCAGCGCGGCCGCGGCAGCCAGGCGCCACAGCTGGGCGCGCGTGGCGAAGCCCAGCCGCGGCGGCGCGGGACTGGCCGGCAGCTTCCAGGCGCCGAGCTGGTGGCGCAGGCCGCCGAGGGCCTGCCACTCGTCGCGGCAGGCGGCGCAGGTCCCCAGGTGCTGGCGCACGCGCTCCTGCGTGGCCGCAGTGGCCTCGCCGTAGAGCGCCTCGATCAGGGTTTCGGGCTCGAGCTCGCACGACATGGCAGACTCCTCAGGCGGTGGGGGCCGGCGCCGGCGCCGGGCCTCTCACCCCTCGACGCTCCAGGCTCTCGCGCAGCTGGGTCAGGCCGCGATAGAGCCGGGTCTTGACCGTCGATAGCGGAACGTCCAAAACTTCGGATATCTCCAGAAACGTGAGGTCCTGATACTCCTTGAGGACGATGACCACCCTCTGGTCCTCGGGCAGGGATGCGACCGCACCCGCAACCATTCTGGATATATCCATAGATTCGACCAGCTCAAGCGTGCTGGGGCCAGGATCGGCTCGCTGGTAGGCCTCCGGACCTGCGGGATCGTCGAGGCTGAGGAACACTCGACCCCTGCGCCGACGCATGCGGTCGCGGCAGAGATTGAGGGCTATCTGATAGAGCCACGATGAGAAACGAGCCTGGCCCTTGAAGCCGGGCAGGGCCCGGTAGGCCTTTAGGAAGGCCTCCTGGCAGAGGTCCCGAGCCTCCTCCTCGGATCCAAGAATTCTGTAAATAGCACCGCGTATCTTCCCATCCCAGCGCAGGACAAGCGTGTCGAAGGCGGACAACTCGCCCCGCTGGAAGGCCGCGACCAGTTCCTCGTCGCTCGGACCCATGGTGCCTCTACTTCAGACGTCCTGGTCCACGGGAGAGTTTGTCTCTCCAGATCGGCAGAAGACTCAAGCCCGGGGGTGGGCCTTCCGGTACACCGCCAGCAGGTGCCGCGTGTCCACGTGGGTGTAGCGCTGCGTGGTGGACAGGCTGCTGTGGCCGAGCAGCTCCTGGATGGCGCGCAGGTCCGCGCCCCGGCGGAGGAGGTGGGTGGCGAAGGAGTGGCGCAGGGTGTGGGGGCTGGCCTGACGGGCCTCGGCCAGCCGGAGCAGCTGCCGGCCCAGCAGGGTGCGCACGCTGCGGTCGCTGAGGCGCCCGCCCCGGCGGTTCAGGAAGAGCGCCGGCACGCGCGGCCGCAGCTCGTCGCGCACGTCCAGCCAGCGCTCGAGGGCCTGGCGGGCCGGGCGCCCGAACGGCACCAGGCGCTCCTTCGAGCCCTTGCCGAGCACACGCAGCCCCTGCTGCGCGAGGTCGAGGTCCTGCAGGTCCAGGCCCACCAGCTCGGCCACGCGCACGCCCGTGCCGTACAGCAGCTCCAGGAGCGCGCGCGTGCGCACGGCCGCCAGGTCGTCGCCCGGCACGCTCAGCAGCTCCTCGACCTCGTCTTCCTCCAGGTGTGCAGGGTTCCGGCGCTCGAGGCGAGGTGAGGCGATCAGCCGGGCGGGGTTGCGCTCGAGCAACCCCTCGCGGCAGAGGTAGCGGAAGAAGGTGCGCAATCCGGCCAGCTTGCGGGCGGCCGAGACCTTCTTGAGGCCGCGCCGGTGCAGCTCGGCCAGGAAGGCCCGCACGAGCAGGTGGTCGACCTGGGCGGGCGCCGGCAGCTGGCCCAGCTCGCCCTGCAGGAAGGCCAGGAACTGGCCCAGGTCGGCGCCGTAGGCGCGTAACGTGTGGGGGCTGGCGCGGCGCTCGTGCTCGAGGTGCAGCAGGAAGGCCCGGACGGCCCGCTCCATGTCCCCGCCTAGCCGGCCGCCGGCACGGCCTCCGGCGGCTCCAGCACGGCCCGGAAGGCCTCCAGGCTGGCGAGGGCGCGGTGGGCCAGCGCGGTCCGGCGGCGGGCCTTGTCGCGAATGCGCTGGGGCAGCTCGGGCAGCAGGCCGAAGGCGATGTTGGTGGGCTGGTAGTGCTCGGGGTCGCTGCGCGCGATGTAGCGCCCCAGCGCGCCCAGGGCCGTGTCCTCCGGGAAGGCCGGCGGCTCGAGGCCGCGGGCGCGGTGGGCCGCGCCGATCCCCGCCACCAGGCCGGAGGCGGCCGACTCGACGTAGCCCTCGACCCCCGACATCTGGCCGGCGAAGAAGAGGCCCGGCCGGCGGCGCGTCTCGAAGGTCGGCTCGAGCGTGCGCGGCGAGTTCACGTAGGTGTTGCGGTGGATCATGCCGAAACGCACGAACTCGGCCCGCTCGAGCCCGGGGATCAGCCGGAAGACGCGCTTCTGCTCGGGCCACTTGAGCTGGGTCTGGAAGCCCACCAACGAGAAGTGGCTGGCGGCCAGGTTGTCCTGGCGCAGCTGCACCACGGCGTGCGGCCGGCGGCCCGTGCGCGGGTCGCGCAGGCCGACCGGCTTCAGCGGACCGAACAGCAGCGTCTCGGGCCCGCGGCTGGCGATGACCTCGACCGGCAGGCAGCCCTCGAAGAACAGCTCCTTCTCGAAGTCGTGCAAGGTGGCGCACTCGGCCGCCCGCAGGGCCTCGTAGAAGGCCCGGTACTCGGCCTCGTCGAGCGGGCAGTTGACGTAGTCGTCACCGCCCCCCTTGCCGTAGCGCGAGGCCCGGAAGACGCGCTCGAAGTCGATGCTGTCGGCCTCCACCACCGGGCTGACCGCGTCGTAGAAGTGCAGCTGCTGCTCGCCCACGAAGCGCGCCAGGTCGGCCGCCAGCGGCTCCGAGGTCAGCGGCCCGCTGGCCACGATCACGAGCGGGTCCTCCGGGATGCGCTCGACCTCGGCGCGCACCAGCCGCAGGCCGGGCAGGGCCGAGACCGCGGCCGTGACCCGCTCGGCGAACAGCCCCCGGTCGACCGCCAGGGCGCTGCCGGCCGGCACGCGCACCTCGTCGGCCACCCGCAGGATCAGCGAGCCGAGCCGGCGCATCTCCTCCTTGAGCAGGCCGGCGGCCTGGTCGAGGGCGTTGCCGCGCAGGCTGTTGGAGCAGACCAGCTCGGCCAGCCGGTCGCCCTGGTGGACGGGCGTGGGCCGCAGCGGGCGCATCTCGAACAGGTCGACGCCCACCCCGCGCCGGGCCAGCTGCCAGGCCGCCTCGCAGCCGGCCAGGCCGCCCCCGACGACCGTGACTCGCGCGCTCATCCCCCGATTATAGGTTCGTAGGGGGGTCTGGGGGCGCGAAGCCCCCCAGACTCAATCGACGCAAACCCAACGCGTCGGAACCAGCACCAGGCAGGCCCCAAGAAGACCGCGCCAGGGCAGTAGGGCTGTATGGCTGTATCGCAGTAGGGCAGTCAGGCAGTACGACTACGCCCCCGCCCCCTCGCGCTTGTAGCTGCAGGCCTCGTTGCCGCAGAAGACCACGCGCCCTTCCTTCTTGGTCTCCTTCTCGAGCAGGTAGGCCCGGCCGCAGTCGGGGCAGGGCTCGGCCACCGGCTTGTGGTAGGCCGTGAACTTGCAGTCGGGGTAGCGCTTGCAGCCGTAGAAGGACTTGCCCCAGCGGCCCTTGCGCTCGACCACCTGGCCCTGGCCGCAGTCGGGGCACAGCAGGCCGATCTCGATCGCTTCCTTCTTCTTGATGTAGTTGCAGCGCGGGTAGTCGGAGCAGGCGATGAAGGGACCGAAGCGGCCGCGCCGCCAGGCCAGCGGCTGGCCGCACTGCGGGCAGTTCTCGTCGAGCGGCTTGAGCTTCTCGACCGTCAGCTTGCCGCCCTCGCCGCGCACCAGCTTGCGGGTGACCTTGCACTCGGGGTACTTCGGGCAGGCCAGGAAGTGGCCGAAGCGCCCCTTGCGCAGCACCAGCGGCTCGGCGTGGTCGGGGCAGGTCTCGGACTGCAGCTCCTCGTCGAGCTGGGGCGAGTGCTCGTCCTCCCCGCCGGCCAGCTGGCGGGTGTTCTTGCACTCCGGGTAGTTGCTGCAGGCCATGAAGCGGCCGTAGCGGCCCCACTTGATCACCATGGGCGAGCCGCACTTCTCGCAGACCTCGTCGGTCTTCTCCTCCATGGCCTTGACGTCCTTCATCTCGGCCCGGGCCCGCGCCAGGTCGGCCTCGAACTTCTGCCAGAACTGCTGGAGCGTGTTGAAGAGCGTGTCGTGGCCCGCCTCGACCTGGTCGAGCTCGGCCTCCATGGCCGCGGTGTACTCGACGTTCATGATGTCCTGGAAGTGCTCGACCAGCAGGTCGGTGACCACGAAGCCCACCTCGGTGGGGAAGAGCTTGCCGTCGCGCTTCTCCATGTATTCGCGGGCCTCGATGGTGGTGATGATCGAGGCGTAGGTGGAGGGCCGGCCGATGCCGTTCTCCTCGAGCTCCTTGACCAGGCTGGCCTCGGAGAAGCGCGGCGGCGGCTGGGTGAAGTGCTGCTCGGTGTCGAGCCGCTGCAGGGCCAGCACGTCGCCCTCGGCGAGCGGCGGCAGGGCCGCGCCGGCCTCGGGCTCGGCCTCGGCCCCCTCGCCGGCGGCCCCCGGGCCCGGCTTCTGCTCGACCTTCTCGTCGGGGGTCTCCTCGTAGACCGCCAGGAAGCCCTTGAACTTGAGCGTGGCCCCGCGGGCCCGGAACTGGCAGCGGCCGGCCTCGATCTCGGCCACCGTCTCGTCGAAGACGGCCGGCCGCATCTGGCTGGCCACGAAGCGGTTCCAGATCAGGCGGTAGAGCGCCAGCTCGTCCTTGGACAAGAAGGCCTTGACCGACTCGGGGTCGCGCTCGAAGTAGGTCGGGCGGATGGCCTCGTGGGCGTCCTGGGCGTCCTTCTTGGCGCGGTAGACGTTGGGCTTCTCGGGCACGAACTCGGGGCCGTAGGCCTGCGCCACGTGGCCGCGCACGGCCTCGAGGGCCTCGGCCGAGATGCGGGTCGAGTCGGTGCGCATGTAGGTGATGAGGCCCACGCTGCCCTCGTCGCCCAGCTCGACGCCCTCGTAGAGGCGCTGGGCCACCTGCATGGTTTTCTTGACCGAGAAGCGCAGCTTCTTGAAGGCCTCCTGCTGCAGCTTGGAGGTGATGAAGGGCGGCACCGGGTTGCGCTTGCGCTCGCGGGCCGTGACCTTCGAGACCACGAAGCGGGCCCGCTCCAGCTCGGCCCGCAGCGCGGCGGCCTGCTCGCCGCTGGTGATCTCGACGTTCTGGCCCTCGCGCTTGGCCAGGCTCGCCAGGAAGAGCGGCGGCTGGCCGGCCTGGAGCTGGGCCTGCACGGTCCAGTACTCCTCGGCCACGAAGGCCCGGATGGCGCGCTCGCGCTCGCAGATCAGGCGCATGGCCACGGACTGCACGCGCCCGGCCGAGAGCCCGCGCCGCACCTTGTCCCACAGGATCGGCGAGACGCCGTAGCCCACCAGCCGGTCGAGGATGCGCCGGGCCTGCTGCGCGTCGACCTTCTTCTCGTCGACGGCGCGGGGCTGCTGGAAGGCCTGCTCGACGGCCTTCTTGGTGATCTCGTTGAAGACCACGCGCTTGAGCTTCTTCTTGGCCTTGGGGCCCAGCTCCTCGGCCAGGTGCCAGCAGATGGCCTCGCCCTCGCGGTCGGGGTCGGCCGCCAGGTAGATGGCCTCGGCCTTCAGGGCCGCGCTCTTGATCTCGTCGACGATCTTCTTGCGGGTCGGCAGGACCTCGTAGTCGACCGTGAAGCCGCGCCCCACGTCCACACCGCCCAGGATCTTCTTGCCCTTCTTCTTCGGGTTCTTGGGCAGGTCCCGCACGTGCCCCATGGAGGCCGTGACGGTGAAGTCCTTGCCGAGGTACTTGTTGATCGTCTTCGCCTTGGCGGGCGACTCGACCACGACCAGGTTCTTGGCCACGCTGCTCTCAGTTCCTCAGGAAGAGGGCGCCCGGCAGGCGGCGCACGCCGCCCTCCAGCTCGAGCTGCCCGAGGCGCGCCAGGACCAGCTCGAGGGGCTGGCCGGTGTGGCGCTGGATCTCGTCGACCGAGGCCGGGGCGTCCGGGGACAGGGCCGCCAGCACCTGGTCGCCGCCGGCCGACGGGGCCGGAAGCGGGGGCCCCTCGAGGCCCAGCTCGGAGAGCACGTCGGCCGCGTGGCGCACCAGCGCCGCGCCGTCGCGGATGAGGGCGTTGGTGCCGGCCGCACCCGGGAAGGCGGGGTGGCCGGGGACCGCCAGCACCTCGCGCCCCTCGTCGAGGGCCACGCGGGCGGTGATCAGGGCGCCGCTGCGCTCGGCCGCCTCGACCACCAGCACCGCTCGCCCCCAGCCCGCCAGCAGGCGGTTGCGGCGCGGGAAGGTGGCCGGCGTGGGTCCGGTGCCGAGCCTGTACTCGGAGACCACCGCGCCCCCCCGGGCGACGATGGCCTCCATGAGCGGCCCGTGCTCGGGCGGATAGGGGCGGTCGAGGGCCGAGCCGAGCACCGCCACGGTGCGCCCCGGCGCCCGCAGGGCCCCCTCGTGGGCCGCGGCGTCGATGCCGCGCGCCAGGCCCGAGACGACCGTCAGGCCGGCCGCCGCCAGCTCCTGCCCCA
>JBDIBD010000169.1:0-9377 GCA_039812725.1 Vicinamibacteria bacterium
CCGGGCCGCCGGCCAGCCGAAGGCCGCGGCGCCCTCGCGCAGGCAGCGCGCGAAGCCGGTGCTGGTGTACGGCTGGCCGCCCTGGGCCTGGCTGACCGCGGGGACGTTGCGCAAGCGCAGCTCGACCGGGTCGAGCCCCAGCTTCGCGGCCAGCGCGTCCATCATCTGCTCGAGCGCCCACGAGCACTGCGGGAAACCGGGCGCGCGCATGGCGCGCTCCTGGCCCGCGTTGACCATCACGCTGGTCTCCTCCACCTTGACGTTCGGGCAGGTGTAGAGGTCGCGCACCTGGTACGAGACCCCCGCCCAGGCCGGGTAGGCGCCCACGACGCCGGCGTTCTTCAGGTGGAAGGCGGTCAGGGTCCCGTCCCTCCTCGCGCCGGCCTTGAGCCAGATGGCGTTGGACGGGCGGTTGCCGACGCAGAGGAAGGTCTCCTCGCGGCTCAGGAACAGCTTGACCGGCCGGCCCGTCCGGCGCGCCAGGAGGGCCGCGATGACGGTGTACTTGCCGGTGTAGAGCTTGCTGCCGAAGCCGCCGCCCATGTAGTGGCCGATCACGCGCACGCTGGCCATCGGCAGGCCCAGGATGCGGGCCAGCTCCGACTGGCGGTCGAAGACCCCCTGGGTGCTGTCCCAAACCGTCAGGCGCTCGCCGTCCCAGCTGGCCACGGAGCCGTGCGTCTCCATCGGCGTGTGCAGCTCACAGGAGGTGCGGTAGGTCTCCTCCAGGACCACGTCCGCCTCGGCGAAGCCGCGGGCCACGTCCCCGCGCTCGCGCACCATCACCTCGCCGACCCGGTTGCCCCCCTCGTGGAGCTGGGGCGCGCCCGGGGCCAGGGCCTGGTCGGCCTCGAGCACGAACGGCAGCTGCTCGTACTCGACCGCGATGGCGCGCAGGGCGTCGCCGGCCTGCAGGGGCGTGTCGGCCGCCACGGCCGCCACCTCCTCGCCCTCGTGCCGGCAGTGGGGGTCGAACAGGCGGCTCGCGGCCGTGCCGCGCTCCTCGTCGACGTGCCAGGGCAGGTCGGCCCCGGGGCTGCCGCCCCAGATCACCGCCCGCACCCCCGGCATCTTCTCCGCTCGCGACAGGTCGACCTTCCTGACCCGGGCGTGGGCGTGCGGGCAGCGCAGGATGGCCGCGTGCAGCATCCCCGGCAGGGCCAGGTCGCGGGCGTAGACGGCCGTGCCGCTGACGCGCTCGTAGGCGTCCACGCGCGGGCGCGCTCGGCCCACCACCGTCGTCTCGCCCCAGGGCGGCAGCTGGTCGGTCATCGCGCACCCCCCCTCCCGCGGGCCGCGGCGGCGCGCTGCACCGCCTTGAAGATGTGCGGGTAGGCCCCGCAGCGGCACAGGTTGCCGCTCATCCCGTGGCGGATCTCCTCGAGGCCCGGGTCGGGCCGGGCGCGCAGCAGGCCCTCGGCCGCCATGACCTGGCCGGGGGTGCAGTAGCCGCACTGCAGCGCGTCCTCCTCGACGAAGGCCTGCTGCACGGGCCCGAGCGCCTCGCCGTCCATCAGGCCCTCGACGGTGGTGACCTCGCGCCCCTCGGCCTCGAGCGCCAGCGTCAGGCAGGCGTAGCGCGGCAAGCCGTCGATCAGCACCGTGCAGGCCCCGCACTCGCCGCGCTCGCAGCCGGGCTTGGTGCCGGTCAGCCCGACGCGCTCGCGCAGCACCTGGAGCAGCGTCTCGCGCGGCTCCACCCGCAGGGCGTGGTCGCGGCCGTTCACCCGCAGGGTGAGCGGCGTGGTCTCGCCGGCCGCAACCACCGCCGGGGCGCTCTCGGCGGCCGCCGGGCCGGCCACCGCCGCGCCGAGCGCGCCGACGCCGACCGAGCCCAGGAAGCCCCGCCGGCTGAATCCCGTGGGGGGAGGCTGCGGGCCCCGCTTCTCTCGCTCGCTCATGGTGACCTCCGAGCGTCTGGCAGGCTCCGCCCGTGCGCGGCGGACCCAACCATTGTCCCGGCTGGCGGCGGCGGCGGGAATGGATCAAATGATCCAGGGGCTGGGCTTGCGGCCGGTCCCGGGGCCGGTCATGCTTTGGCGACGCGCCCACGCCCATGCCCCATCCTGCAGGCCGGCTCGCCCTCGTGCTCGCGGCGGCACTGGCCTGCGCCCCGGCCGCGGGGCAGTCGCGGCTCTGGACCGCGCGCTTCGACGGCGGCGGCGGCGCCGACCCGAACGCCTCGACCTGGAAGCGCGCCCTCGCCGTCGACGGCGCCGGGAACACCTACGCGACCGGCTCCATCACCGTCGGGACCGAAAGCGACTGCCTGGTGGTCAGGTACGCGCCCGACGGGGGGACGGTCTGGTCGGCGGTCTACTCGGGCTCCCGCTGGGACTACTGCTACGCCGTGGCCGCCGACGCCGCGGGCAACGTCTACGCGGCCGGAGGCCAGCCCTTCGGGGACGCCTTCCTGCTGAAATACGACGCCTCCGGCACGCTGCTGTGGGCCCGGACCTACGCCGGCAGCGCCGGTTTCTCCGACTACGCCAGGAACCTGGCCCTCGACGCCACCGGCCACGTCTACGTGACCGGCTTCAGCTACACGCGCATGGGCGACGAAGGCGAGGTCGACGCCGACTCGTTCACGCTCAAGTACGACTCGGCCGGCAACCGCCTGTGGGCCCGTACCTGGGGGCTGCCCCTCTACGAGGAGCGGTTCGAGGCCCTGGCGCTCGACGCATCGGGCAATCCGGTGGTGAGCGGCACCGGCGGCCACGTCATCAAGTACGCGGCCGCGGACGGGGCCGAGCTGTGGCACGCGCAGCCCTCGCAGGTCTCGTCCACGGAGGGCCTGGCCGTGGACGCGTCGGGGGCGGTGCTGGTGACGGGCGCGGGCTGGGACGGGGCCAACTGGAGCACGCGCACGGTCAAGCTGGCGGCCAGCGGCACGGAGCAGTGGGGCCGCACCTACGGCGGCGGCTCCGGCAACTACTACAACGGCGGCCAGGCCGTGGGCGTCGACGAGCAGGGCGACGTCTACGTGGCCGGGGCCCTGCACCAGGCCCCGGCGCTCGACATCCTGACCCTCAAGTACGCCTCCGACGGCACCCCGCTGTGGGCCCGCGTCTGGGACGGCCCAGGCGCCGGAGACGATCGGGCCTTCGCGCTCGCGGTCGAAGCAGGCGGGCGGGTCTTCGTGGGCGGCTTCTCGGCCACCGCGCCGGGGTCGAGCGCGCCCACCGACCGGCGGGTGCTGGCCTACGACCCGGACGGCACGCTGCTGTGGACGGCGGCCGACGACGGCGGCTCGGCGGAGCGGGTGCTGGCCCTGGCGCTCCGGCCGGGCGGCGGCGTCATGGCCTTCGGACCCTCGAGCGACACGGACGGCGACCTGCGCACGACGGCCTACGACCGGGACGGGGCGCTGCTGTGGGTGGCCGAGGAACCGCCGCTCTCGGCCGGGCCCGACCGGGCCGCCGCGGGCGCGCCAGAACAGGGCCGGCATGCCCTGGCCGTGACCAGCGACGGGCGCGCCTACGTCACGGGCAGCAGCCGCGCAGGCAGCGAGGATCTGTCGACCCTGGCCTACGAGGCGGACGGGACGCTGGCCTGGTCGCGGCGGCTCGACCTGGCCGGAGCCTTGGACCAGGGATCGGCCGTGGGGCTCGACGCCGCCGGGAAGATCTACGTGGCGGGCCGGAGCGGAGAGGACACGCTGCTGGCACGCTACGCGCCCGACGGGACGCTGGCCTGGGTCCGCACCTGGAACGCACCCGAGAACGGCTCAGACATGGCCTTCGACCTGGCCGTCAGCCCAGCCGGCGAGTCGCACCTGACGGGCTGGTCCGCGGTCCCCGGTGGCAGCGGCCGCGTCTTGACGCTGAAGTACGGCTCGGACGGCACGCTGCTCTGGTCGCGCTTCTACAACTCTCCCGGCCCCTCGCCCCAGGACGCCGGCGAGGAGGTCGCCCTCGATGCCGCCGGAAACGTCTACGTGGCGGGCGAGCGCTACGGGGGCGGCCTGCCCTACGCCGGCCTGCTGCTCAAGTACTCGCCTGACGGGACGCTCCTGTGGTCGCGGGCGCTCGAGAGCGGCACCTCGGACTCGCTGCGACTGAGGGCGCTGGCGGTCGACCCCTCGGGGCGCGCGGCGCTGGTCGGGAGCGTCGACGGCGGGAGTGGGGCCGTGCTGGCCGCCTTCGAGCCCGACGGCACCCCCGCCTGGGAGCGCCGGCGCGGAGCCGGGGGGCGGTACGAGGCCGTCGTCTTCACGCCCAGCGGGCGCCTGGTGGCCGCCGGGGCCCAGGGCAGCGATTTCGACGTCGTGGCCTACGGCGGCGACGGCACGCTCCTGTGGGCGGGGCCGGCGGGTGTCCAGGGGCACGCGTACGCGGTGGCCGTGGACGCCGGCGAGGGCGTCTACGCGACGGGCTACCTGGGCGTCCCGGCTGCGCCGACATCGGACTATCGCACGCTGCGCCTCGACGCGGACGGCAGCCTCGCATGGGTCGACGACTACGCCGGCCCGGCCGGCAAGGCCGACGCCGCCTGCTCGGTGGCGGTAGCCAGCGGCGGCGATGCCGTGGTCACGGGCACGTCGTTCGGCCTGGACGACGACGTGGCCACGCTGCGCTACCGCAGCGCCGGCGCCGACCTGGCGCTGACCCTGTCCGGACCGGCGGCCCCGGTGAGCCCGTCCAGCGCCTTCGCGTACACCCTGACCGCTGAGGACGTGGGGCCGCTGCCCTCCGGGCCGATCAGCCTTCAACAGCAGCTCCCGGCCGGCGTGGGCTTCGTCTCCGCTGGGGGTTCTGCTTGGAGCTGCTCCGCGCCGGTGAGCGGCCTGCTGCAGTGCAGCCACTCCGGCCTCGGCCCCGGGACGCAGGCCGCCCTGCTCGTCAACCTGACGGCGCCGGCACAAGGCGGGCTGATGTCCACGAACGCCACGCTGTCGGGCGGCCTGGTCGACCCTCAACCCGCGAACAACTCCGCCCTGGCCGCGACGCCGGTGATGCCGGCCGGGGGCGCCTCGATCACGATCAGCGACGGCCAGTGGAGCGCCGTGCCTGGCGTGGGCCTGACCTACACCATCACCGTCATGAGCGCCGAGGCCAGCCCGGTGTCGGTGTGGGTGACGGGCGACATCCCGCTCTCTCTTGCAGGTCTCAGCTGGATCTGCGCCGCCTCGGCCGGATCCTCCTGCACCGCGGGCTCGGGCCTGTTCGACCAGCAGGCCAGCCTGGCGGCGGGCGGACACGTGCGCTACGAGCTCAGCGCGTCGATCGACCCGGCCGCTCTCGGCACGCTGGAGACCGGCGTCAGCGTGGTGGTGCCGGGCGGCTACCCCGATCCCGACCCCACGGACAACACGGCCGCCGACAGCGACGTGCTGACGCCGCGCACCGATCTCGCCGTGACGCTCGTGGACGGCCCGGACCCGGTCGCGATCCAGGGGACGCTCGCGTACACGGCCTCGGCCGCCAACGGCGGCCCGTCGGCTTCGAGCGGCGGGCTCCTGACGTTGACCCTGCCCGCCGGGCTCCAGCCGCTCTCGACTCCAGCCGGCTGCGGCCTGAGCGGCGGCACGGTCTCCTGCGGCCTGCCCGACCTCGCGCCGGGCGCGTCGGTCCAGTTCGACCTGCAGGTCCGCCCCGGCCCCGGCACGCTGGGCGCGGCCCAGGCCACGGCACAGGTTGATCCGGGCGCGCCAGCCAGCGACCCTCAGTCGGGCAACGACACCGCCAGCGCCACGACCAGCGTGGTGTTCGTCAAGGGCGACCTGAGCCACGACCTGGCCACCGACCTGCTGCTGCGCAACAGGACCAGCGGCGAGATGGTGGCCTGGCTCATGAACGGCGTCGCGCGCCAGGCCGCGGTGCCGCTGTCTCCGCCACCGGCGCCGGAGTGGCTGCCGCAGGGCCTCGACGACTTCGACGGCGACGGCCACACCGACCTCGTCCTGCGCCACGCCACGACCGGAGAGGTGAGGTTCTGGCTCCTGAACGGCACCAGCGCCGCGGGCACGCTGCCCCTGCTGGGGGCGCCCACGCTGGCCGCCAACTGGAAGCTCTCGGCCACCGCCGACTTCGACCACGACGGCTGGCCCGACCTCCTGTGGCGCAACGTCACGTCCCAGAAGCTGGTGGTCTGGACCATGAGCGGCCACGTCAAGACGTCCACGCTGGTCCCGAGCCCCAGCCAGGCCGTGGACGGCAACTGGGAGATCGTGGCGGCGCGCGACTACGACGGCGACGGCCACACCGACCTGCTCTGGTACAACCAGACCTCGGGGCGCATCGTGCAGTGGTTGATGGACGCCCAGCTCGTGCGCACCCTGGGCCGCTTCACCAGCCCGATGGGCGCGGGGGACGCCAACTGGAAGGTCTGGGCCAGCGGCGACTACGGCGTCGGGCCCGGCGGACAGCCCGGCACGAACGACCTGGTCTGGCGCAACGCCACCAGCGGCCGCTACGTGGTCTGGCACCTGGACCTGGCGGGCCTGCGCACGGCCGGCGTCTTCACGGACCCCTGGCAGCCGGAGGGGCAGCCGCTCGAGTGGGAGATCGCCGGGCCGCGCTGACGGGCGCGCCTCAGCCGCGCGCGGCGCGCTCCAGCTCCTCCAGCCAGGCCGCCGGGCTGGCGTCCGAGGGCATGCGCCAGTCGCCGCGCGGCGACAGGCTGACCGAGCCGACCTTGGGCCCGTCGGGCATGACCGAGCGCTTGAACTGCTGCGAGAAGAAGCGCGTCAGGAAGACCCGCAGCCAGCGCACCAGCTCCTCGCGCGGGTAGCGCTCCGCGAAGGCGTGCTCGGCCAGGAACAGGGTCTTGGCTGGCCCGGCCCCCAGCCGCAGCAGGGCGTGGATGAAGAAGTCGTGCAGCTCGTAGGGGCCGATCAGGTCCTCGGTGACCTGCGCGATCGAGCCGTCCTCGGCCGGCGGCACGAGCTCCGGCGAGACCGGCGTCGCCACCACGTCCAAGAGCACCTCGCGCTCGGCCCCGGCGCCATGCCCGGCCAGCCACTCCACCAGCCGCCGCACCAGCGTCTTGGGCACGCCGGCGTTCACGTTGTACATGGAGATGTGGTCGCCGGCGAAGGTGCACCAGCCGAGCGCCAGCTCGGACAGGTCGCCGGTGCCGACCACCAGGCCGCTCTCGAGGTTGGCCAGGTCCATCAGCACCTGGGTGCGCTCGCGGGCCTGCAGGTTCTGGTAGGTGGCGCTGGCGCGGTCGGCCGGGTCGAGGCCGATGTCGCGGATGTGCTGCTCGCAGGCGGCGCGGACGTCGATCTCGCGCAGCTCGACGCCCAGCGCCGCCGCCAGGCGGTGGGCGTTGCCGCGGGTCCCCGCGGAGGTGCCGAAGGCCGGCAGCGTCACGGCCAGGATGCCGGCGCGCGGCAGGCCCAGCAGGTCGAAGGTGCGGGCCGTGACCGAGAGCGCGAGGGTCGAGTCGAGGCCGCCCGAGACGCCGATCACCGCGCGCTTCAAGCCCGTGTGCTCCAGGCGCTTGGCCAGGGCCGCGGTCTGGATGGCGATGATCTCGTGGCAGCGCTCGTCGAGCGTGCGCGGGTCCTGGGGGACGAAGGGCAGCCGGTCCACCGGCCGCAGCAGCCGGTGCGGCTGCGGCGGCGGGATGGGCTGGAGCGCCACGCGGCGGTGCTCCAGCCGAAAGGGGTGGATGGCTTCGGCGAAGGAGGTCTGGCGCGCGCGCTCGACCAGCAGGCGCTCCACGTCCACGTCGGTCACCAGCAGCTGGCCGTCGCGCCGGAAGCGCTCGCCCTCGGCCACGATGCTGCCGTTCTCGGCCACCAGCAGCTGGCCGCCGAAGACCACGTCGGTGGTGGACTCGTGCACGCCGCAGTTGCCGTAGACGTAGGCCGAGACCGTGCGGCCGGACTGCTGCCGCACCAGCTCGCGGCGGTACTCGGCCTTGCCGATGATGTCGTTCGAGGCCGACAGGTTGAGGATCACGGTGGCGCCGCCGATGGCGTGGCGGCTGCTGGGCGGGATGGGCGACCAGAGGTCCTCGCAGATCTCGACCCCCAGCGTGACGCCCGGCTCGCCCTCGACGCCGAACAGCAGGTCGGCCCCGAAGGGGACGCGCGCTCCGGCCAGGTGCACGCTGTCGCGGGTGGCGTCGCGGGCCGCCGAGAACCAGCGCTCCTCGTAGTACTCGCGGTAGCCCGGCAGGAAGCTCTTGGCCACCACCCCCAGCAGCTGGCCCTTCTGCGAGAGCGCGGCGCAGTTGAACAGCCGGCCCTCGACGAAGACGGGCAGGCCGGCGGCGATCACCATGGCGTCGTTGTGGGTCGCCCGCAGCAGCTTCTCCAGCGCGCGCTCGGCCCCGCCCACCAGGGTCTGCAGGCTGAAGAACAGGTCGCCCGCCGTGTAGCCGGTCAGGGCCAGCTCGGGGAAGACCAGCACCTGGCAGGCGCGCTCGCGGGCCTGCACCACCAGCGCCAGCATCTCCTTCAGGTTGAACTCGGGGTCGGCCACCTTGAGGCGCGGCGTGGCCGCCCCCACGCGCAGGAAGCCGTGGGGCGTGCTGGTCATACGGGAATGCTACTCCCGCCGGCCCGCGGGCCGCCTTTCGCGCTACGCTGCCGCCCATGGAGCTCCTCAACTTCCTCCTCATGCTCTCGGCCGGCCTGCTGGCCCTGCGGCGTCCACAGCGAGAGAAGCTGGCCTTCGGGCTGCTGGTCGGCAGCGCACTGCTGAACGCCCTGCTGTTCTTCGTGGGCACGCGCACGTCGATCCTGCCGCCGATCAACTACTGACGTGCGCAGCGAGCGGCTGTTCGCCTGCCTGGCGGTGCTGGTGCTGGCCCTGGCCGTGGGGCCGGTCGGCAGCGCCGCCTACTGGCTGGGCTTCGTGCGGGGCGAGTCGCCCTGCGTGCTGTGCTGGGCCCAGCGCGCCGGCATGGCCCTGATCGCGCTCACGGGGGTCTTCATCCTGCGCTTCGGCCCGCGCCCGCGTTACATCGGCCTGGGGGTGCTGATCGCGCTGCACGGCGTCTACATGGGCCTGCGGCACTCGTCCCTGCACCTGGTGCGCGACATCGGCCAGGGCTTCGCAGCCGAGATCCTGGGGGCCCACACCTACACCTGGTCGGTGGCGATCTTCTGGGCCGCGGCCGTGGCCATGGGTCTGCTGCTGATGATGATGGGCGACGGGCAGGCGTGCGGCGCCGTGCGCGAGCCCGGCCGGCTGGGCCGCCTGGCCATCTACGCCTTCCTCGTGGCCGCGGCCGGCAACGCCGCCCAGGCCTTCATGAGCACCGGCCCGCCGCCGTACATGGGCCAGAGCGACCCCGTGCGCTTTTCGTTCGACCCCGCCCACTGGGTCTGGTCGACGGAGGAGTGGCAGCCGGCGCCGATCGGCTGGCGCGGGCGCCACGACGTCCCCAGGCCCTCGCTCGACGGGCTGCCGACCGAGGCC
>JBDIBD010000170.1:0-9355 GCA_039812725.1 Vicinamibacteria bacterium
GGCTGGAGGTGGCCCAGCGCGCGCTCGACGTGGAGACCGCCGCGGCCGCCCGCGGCGTGGCGGAGCGGGGCCTGGCCTCGGCCCGCGAGAACGCGCGCGTGGCGCGCGACCGCTACCGCGAGGGCCTGATCCCGTCCTCGGAGCTGCTCGACGCCGAGACCAACCTGCTGCGGGCCGGCCTGTCGCTGAGCGAGGCCGAGAACGGCCTGCGGCTGGCGCAGGACGGCCTCGACCGCGCGGTGGGGCGATGAGCGAGCCGGTCATCAAGGTCGAGCGGCTCTTCAAGCGCTTCGGCGCCTTCACGTCGGTGGACGACGTCAGCTTCGACGTGGCTCCCGGCGAGGTCTTCGGCCTGCTGGGCAGCAACGGCGCCGGCAAGACCACCACCATCCGCATGCTGTGCGGGCTGCTGACCCCCAGCTCGGGGACCGGCACGGTGCTGGGGCTCGACGTGGCCCGCCAGGCCGAGGCCCTCAAGCACCGCATCGGCTACATGACCCAGCGTTTCAGCCTGTACGACGACCTGACCGTCGGGCAGAACCTGCGCTTCTTCGGCGGGGTCTACGGCCTGCGCGGGGCCGAGTGGGACGAGCGCCGCGCCTGGGCCGTCGAGATGTCCGGGCTGACGGGCAAGGAGGAGCTGCTGACGCGCTCGCTGCCCGGGGGCTGGAAGCAGCGCCTGGCCCTGGCCTGCGCCGTGCTGCACCGCCCGCGGGTGGTCTTCCTGGACGAGCCCACCGGCGGGGTCGACCCGCTCTCGCGCCGGCGCTTCTGGAACCTGATCGACGCCATGGCCGGCGAGGGGGTGACCCTGATCGTCACCACCCACTACCTGGACGAGGCCGAGCGCTGCGACCGCATCGCGCTCATGCACGCCGGGCGGCTGGTGGCCCTGGGCAGCGTGGCCGAGCTCAAGCAGGTCTTCGCCGGGCGGGCGCTGCTGGAGGTGGCCTGCCCGCGCTTCCTCGAGGCGGCGGAGACGCTCGAGGCGGTCGAGGGCGTGCGCGAGGCGGCCCTGTTCGGCACCCGCGTGCACGTGGTGGTGGACGACGCCGAGCTCGGCCGGCAGCGCCTGCTGGCGGCCCTCGAGCGCGTCGGCAACGTGCCGGCCCGGGTGGAGCGCATCGTGCCGTCGCTGGAGGACGTCTTCATCCACTGCATCGAGGCCGAGGAGGCCGCGCGCGCTCGGAGGGCCTCGTGAGGCCGCGCCAGCTGTGGGCCGTGGCCAGGAAGGAGCTGCGCCAGGCCGCGCGCGACCCGCTCAGCCTGGCCATGCTGCTGGGCCTGCCGGCGCTGATGCTGGTGATGTACGGCTACGCCATCAACTTCGACGTGCGCCACGTGCGCCTGGCCCTGCAGGACCGCGACCGGAGCGCGCAGAGCCGCGAGCTGGTGGCGGCCTTCGTCAACTCGACCTACTTCGACCTGGTGGCCGACCTGCCGGCCGGGGCCGACCCCGAGCTGCTGACCCGCCGGCGCGAGGTCAAGGCCGTGCTGGTGATCCCCGAGGGCTTCGCGGGCGAGCTCGTGGCCGGGCGCACGGCCCGGGCCCAGCTGCTGCTCGACGGGGCCGACGCCAACACCGCCAACACCGTGCTGGGCTACGCCTCGGCCCTGGCCAGCGAGCGCAACGTGGCGCTGCTGCGCGAGAGCGGCGCCGGGGCCGCCCTCGAGCGCAGCGGCATCGATTACCAGCCGCGGGTCTTCTACAACCCGGAGCTGCGCTCGACCCAGTTCCTGGTCCCCGGGCTGATCGGCTTCATCCTGATGCTGACCGCCGTGCTCTCGACCGCGCTCTCGGTGGTGCGCGAGAAGGAGCGCGGCACCATGGAGCAGCTGCGCGTGACCTCGCTGCGGCCGGGCGAGCTGATCGTGGGCAAGGCCCTGCCCTACCTGGGCATCTCGCTTCTGGCCACGGTCGTGATCCTGGTGGCCGCGCGGGTGCTGTTCGGCGTCAGCGTGCGCGGCTCGTACCTCGACCTGTTCGCCGTGGTGCTGCTCTACCTGATCGGCGCGCTGGGCTGGGGGCTGCTGGTCTCCAGCCTCTCCGACACCCAGGCCATGGCCTTCCAGGTGGGTGTCGTGACCTCGATGCTGCCGGCCATCTTCCTGTCGGGCTTCGTCTTCCCCATCCGCTCCATGCCCGTGGCGGTGCAGGCCCTGACCTACGTCGTGCCGGCCCGCTACTTCCTGGTGGTGGTGCGCGGCATCATCCTCAAGGGCGCCGGGCTCATGCCCTACCTCGACAGCCTGGCCTTCCTGGCGCTCTACGCCGTGGTGGTGCTGGGCGTGGCCACGGCGCGCCTGACGCGCCGCGAGGTCTAGCGGTGCAAGGCCTGTTGATGGTGATCCTCAAGGAGGTCCTGCAGCTGCGGCAGGACCGCAAGATGATCCCGGTCATGATCGTCGGGCCGATCATGCAGCTCCTGGCGCTGGGCTTCGCCGCCAACCTGGACGTGAACCTGGTCCCGACCCTGCTGGTGGACCAGGACCGCACGCCCGAGAGCCGCCGGCTGGCGGAGCGCTTCAGCGGCTCCGGCTACTTCGCGCTGGTGGGCAGCGTGGACACGGCCGAGGCCGTGGAGCCCTGGCTGGTGGACGGCCGGGCCCAGCTCGCCTTGGTGGTGCCCGCGGGCTACGGCGCCGACGTGGCCGCCGGGCGGCGCGCGCACCTGCAGCTGATCGCCGACGGCTCCGACGCCAACTCGGCCGTGCTGGGCCTGGGCTACGCCTCGCGCCTCCTGGCCGGCCTGGGCACCGAGCTGGTGCAACGGACCCTGCGCGCCCAGCCGCAGGCGCGGGCCCGCCTGGCGCGGGCGGGCCGGGTCGAGCTGGTGCCGAGGGTCTTCTACAACCCCGACCTCAAGAGCCGCTGGTTCTACGTGCCGGCGGTGCTGGCCATGGTGCTGATGCTGGTGACCATGATGCTGCCCTCGATGGCCGTGGTGCGCGAGAAGGAGATCGGCACGCTGGAGCAGATCAGCGTCACGCCGCTGCGCCCCTGGCAGCTGATCCTGGGCAAGCTGGTGCCGTTCGTCGTCATCGGCCTGCTGGACACGCTGCTCATCACCGGCCTGGCGCGCCTGGTCTTCGGCGTGCCGCTCAACGGCTCGCTGGTGACGCTACTGGCCCTGACGCTGCTCTACATCCTCAACACGCTCGGGCTGGGCCTGCTGGTCTCGACCCTGGTCAGCAACCAGCAGCAGGCCATGATGGCCTCGGCCTTCGTCCTGATGGTGCCCATGATCTACATCTCGGGCCTGATCTTCCCGATCGAGAACATGCCGGCGGTGTTCCAGTGGGCCAGCCTGGCGACGCCGGTGCGCTACTACGGCAACGTCGTGCGCGGGGTCTTCCTGCGCGGGGCCGGCTGGGACGTCCTCTGGACCGACGCCGCCGCGCTGCTGGGCATGGGGATCCTGATCCTGGCCCTGGCCTCGCTGCGCTTCCGCAAGAGCCTGGACTGAGCCGGGTGGCGCGGCCGCTCAGCGCTGCGACTCGTGGAGCCGCAGCGCGAGGTGGGCGGCCATCTCCTCGCCCGGCTGCGACTCGGCCACCTCCTGGCAGTCGCGGCAGCGCTCGGCGAAGGGCAGCGCCTTCAGCCGGGCCGTGGCGATGGGCTCGTCGCAGTCGCAGCAACGGCCGTAGGTGCCGGCCTCGAGCCGGCGCAGGGACTCCTGGATGCGGCTGGCGGTGTCGGCGTTCAGCTCGAGCAGCGCCAGCTCCATGCCCTGGATGAAGTCGGCCAGGCTCTGGTCGTCGGCGTCCTTGACGCCCCCGATCTCCTCGGGCAGCGCCTCCCGCAGGGCCCTGAGGCGTGACTGCACCTCGATCCCGCGCTCCTGGAGCATGCGCTCCAGGAGCTTGTGCCGGCGGTCGTGTTGGTGCGCGCGGCTGGCTGGGTGCACGGATCCCCCTTTCAGCCCCGGGGCCAGGCCGCCGCACGAGGGCCCGCGGCCGGGGCACGCTGTTCTGTCGGTGTGGCGACGTCCTGCGGGGCGGCCAAGGGAAGCTCCGCCTGCTGCCGAGGAGGGGGGGCAGCACAGGGAAATATGCGCATCCCGGCCGGGGCGCGCATCGAGCGCCGGGGCGCCCCGGTGTCGGCCCCGCGGACGACGCGGCCTAGGCCTTTCGGTCTAGGCCGCGGGCCAGGCCGGCCTCGTCGAGGTGCACCAGGCCCCGTTTCAGGGCCACCGTGGCGGCCTCGGTGCGGGTGCCGACCCCCAGCTTGCGGAAGACCCGGTTGACGTGGGCCTTGACGGTGCCCTCGGCGACCCGCAGGCGGCGGCTGATCTCGAGGTTGCCGCAGCCGGCCACGATGAGGCGCAGCACGTCCAGCTCGCGCGGGGTCAGGGCGCTGGCGTCGAGGTGGGCGGCCAGGCCGGCCACCGCCACGGACGAGACCCAGGAGCGGTTCTCGTGCACGGCGCGGATGCAGGCCAGCAGCTCCTCGCGCGAGGCATCCTTGAGCAGGTAGGCCTTGGCCCCGGCCCGGAAGGCCCGGTAGACGTCCTCGTCCCCCGAGAAGGTGGTGAGCACCACCGTGCGGACCTGCGGCACCCGGTCCCGGATGGCCTCGAGCGCCTCGACCCCGTCCATGCGGGGCATGCGCAGGTCGATCAGGGCCACGTCGGGGCGCAGTCGCAGGGCCAGCTCCACGGCCTCGCGGCCGTCCGTGGCCTCGCCCACCACGGCCATGCCCGGGTCGAGCGTGACCAGGTTGCACAGCCCCTCGCGCACCACCGGGTGGTCGTCGGCGATCAGGACCCGGATGCGCGCGCCCGCGCTCAAGCTGCCCCTCCCGACGGGGCGCCGGCGCGCACCCGCACGCGCGTGCCGCGCCCGGGCGCGGTCTCGACCTCGAGCAGGCCGCCGACCCGCTCGGCGCGCTCGCGCATGATGTCGAGCCCCAGGCCGCCCGGGCTCCTCCGGGCCAGGTCGAAGCCGCGGCCGTCGTCCTCGACCTGCAGGCGCGCGCCGCGCCCGTCGAAGGCCAGCTCGACCTGGATGCGCCGCGCCTGGGCGTGGCGCACGGCGTTCTGCAGGGCTTCCTGGGCCAGCCGCAGCAGGTTCTCCTCCACGTCGCGGCCCAGCGGACGGGGCCGCCCGCGCACCGAGACCCGCACGGCGGCCCGGGTCTGCGAGCCGACCTCGCCCCCCAGGCGCTCGAGGGCCGCCGCCAGGTCGGCGTGGTCGAGCAGGCGCGGCCGCAGCGCCTGCAGCGAGCGCCGGGCCTCGTCCAGCACGCCCCGCGCCATCTCCCGCACGGTGCGCACCACCGGGAGGGCCTGGGCGGGGTCGGCGGCCACGGCCTCCTCGGCGGCCTCGAGCTTGAGGATCACCCCGACCAGGCCCTGGGCCAGGCTGTCGTGCATCTCGCGCGCCAGGCGGTTGCGCTCCTCGAGCACCGCCAGGCGGCGGGCCTCGTCCTGGGCCCGGGTCTGGTCGGTCACGTCCCAGGTCGCGCAGGTCACGCCGGTGATGCGCCCGGCGACGTCCGTGACGGGCTCGACCGTCAGGTCGAACCAGCGCCGCTCCCCCGCCAGCGTGACCGCCAGGACCTCGCGCGCGCCCCGGCCGGTCTCGAGCACGGTCCGCTTGATGGCGGTCAGGTGGCGGGCCTCCTCGGCCGGGAAGACGTCGGCGTCGGTCTTGCCCACCAGCTCGGTCTCGGACCAGGGCGGGCTGCTGTTGTGCAGCCAGGTGAAACGCAGCCGGCGGTCCTGGGCGAAGACGACCGCCGGCGAGTGCAGCAGCGCCACGCGCAGGCGCTCGCTGGCCAGGCTGGAGGGCGGGACCTGGGGGCGCGCACGGCGCACCGCCGTCCGGCGCCCCGCGCCGGCCCTGCGCACCGCCGGCCGACCCGACTTTCGCGCTGCCACGCCCAAGAGGAAGGCCCTGCCTGCCGGGATCATATACCCGGCGCGCCGGGCGCCCCCGGAGACCCTCACTGCGGGAGCAAGGTCGCGGCCAAGCGGCTGCGCCGGCGCTCGGGGCCGTCGTGGCGGCGCGCGGCGGACGGCAGCCGGCGCCGCTCGCGGGCGTCGGGCAGGGCCGCCATGAGCGCCATGCGGACGATCTCCGGGTCGTGGTCCGGCAGCTCGAAGGAGAGCGTGCGCGTCAGGCCGTCGGGCTCGCGCACGAGCAGGAACAGCCACCGGGCGCCGCCCCGCGAGAGCAGGATCCTGGCGGACCAGACGGCCCCGAGCCGGCCCAGGACGTCGCGCAGGGCCTGCTCGACGGGGAACTTGGCAGGATCGTCCGCGGGGATCTCGGACACCAGAAGCCCTCCCTCGGAGCCGTTTCCGGCGCCAACCGTCGTGGCGAACGTCGCGAGCCGCGCCATGGGAGGGAACGCAGCGCCAGCGCGAGCCGGCCTGGCATGCCGCGACAGGTCCATCATCCGCGCGCGCCGCGTGGCGCGCCATCGGCCGTCAGACCACGGCGGCCTCCATCGGAAGTTGACCCCCCGGGGTGGCCCTCAGGCGAAGCGGGAGCCCCGCACCACCTCGACCGTCTCCAGGTAGCCCACCACGGCGTAGTGCTCGAAGTAGCGCGCGGCCAGCCGCTCGAGCAGGCGCTCGGCCACCTCGGGCGAGACCAGCGTCTCGATCTTGACGCTCTTGCCCTCCCACTCGCTGGCGCGCACGCCGCGCGTCGCCTCGCCGCGCGCCTCGGTGATGGTGTAGCCGCGCGCGCCCAGCTCGCGCAGGTCGTCCAGCAGGCGCTCCTCCAAGACGGCCTCGGCGATGATCGTGACGCGCTTGAGCGGGACGGTGCGCATGGTCAGCCCCCGTAGACCGCCCGGGCCAGCTGGTAGTACAGCGGCAGGCCGAGCGCCAGGTTGAAGGGGAAGGTCACGGCCAGCGAGGCGGTCAGGTACAGGCTCGGGTTGGCCTCGGGCAGGGCGATGCGCACCGCCGCGGGGGCGGCGATGTAGGAGGACGAGGCGGCCAGCACGGCCAGCACGGTGGCGCCGCCCAGCGAGAGGCCCGCGACGCGCCCCAGCACCACCCCCAGCAGGCCGTGCAGCACCGGCAGCACGACCGCGAAGGCCAGCAGGAAGGGCCCCACCCGGGCCAGGTCGCGGAAGCGCCGGGCCGTGATCAGGCCCATCTCCAGCAGGAACAGCACGAGCGCGCCCTTGAACAGGTCCACGAACAGCGGCGCCACCGCCGCCACGCCCGGCTTGCCCGAGACCCAGCCGATCAGCAGGCCGCCGGCCAGCAGCACGATGCTCTTGCCGGTCAGCAGCTCGTGCAGCACCTCGCCCCAGCCCCCCTCGCGCGGCACGGCCAGGCGCGCCAGGCCCAGGGCCACCACGATGGCCGGCGCCTCGAGCAGCGCCACCAGGGCCGGCATGAAGCCCTCGTAGGCCACCCCGGCCTTGTCGAGGAAGCCCAGGCAGGCGATGAAGGTCACGGCCGAGACCGAGCCGTAGTGGGCCGCCAGCGCGGCGGCGTCGGCCACGCCGAAGCGTCCCAGGCGCCGCAGGATCGCGTAGCACCACAGCGGGATGCCGACGCCCAGCGCCAGCGTGGCCAGGGCCGGCCCCAGCAGGGCACGCAGGGGCGTGACCGACAGCTCGGCCCCGCCCTTCAGGCCGATGGCCAGCAGCAGGTAGACCGAGAGCGCGTCGTAGAGCGCGTCGGGCAGCTTCAGGTCGCTCTTGAGCAGCGTGGCGGCCAGGCCGAGGGCGAAGGCCAGCACCATCGGCGAGAGCAGGTTGGCGCGGGCCAGCTCGAGCGCGTCCACGCCTACTCCATCCCGTCCAGGAAGCTCCTCAGCGCGCGCGTGAAGGCCTCGGGGGTCTCCAGGCTGGGCAGGTGGCCCGCGCCGGGCAGGATCTCGAGCCGGCTGCCGGCGATCCCCTGGACCAAGCGTCGCGCGTCCTCCGGCGGCGTGAGCAGGTCCTCCTCCCCGCACACCACCAGGGTCGGCACGCGCACCTGGGCCAGGGCCGGGGTCGAGTCGGCGCGGGCCGAGAGGCCCATCAGCCCGTCCACGATGCCGCGCGGCGAGGTGGCCAGGATGCGCTGCTCGACCTGCGCCACGAGCTCGGGCCGCTCGCGCTGCGTGGTGGCTCCCAGCAGCCGCGGCAGGAAGACGTCGCGCGCCACGGCCGCCCCCTCCAGCCGCACGCGCTCGGCCAGCCGGGCCCGCAGCTGGCGCGCCTCGGCCGTGTCGGCCTCGGCGCGCGTGTCCACCAGCACGAGGCCGCGCAGGCGCTCGGGGTGGCGGCGCTGGAGCGCGAGGGCCGCGTAGCCGCCCATCGAGCAGCCGACCACCACGGCCCGCGACAGGCCCAGGTGGTCGAGCAGCGCCACGGCGTCGTCGGCGATGCGCTCCATGGTCAGCAGGCCGTCGCCGGGGGGCGTCCGGCCGAAGCCCCGGCAGTCGAAGCGCACCACGCGGTAGAGCGGCGCCAGGGCCTCGGCCGGCGCGTCCCACATGGTCAGGTCGAGCGGGAAGGCGTGCAGGAACAATAGCGTCGGCCCCTCGCCGCGCACGTCGTAGTGGAGCTGCGTCCCGGCGACCCTGGCTGGCATGCGCCCTCCCGGGCCAAGCATAGTCCGGCCGGCCACCGGCGGGTTTCGGCGCGCCAGCCGCTTGAGTAGCATGGGGCGGTGTCCACGCCCACGGCTCCGGGAGCGCCTCCGCTCGAAGTGCGCAGCGCGCGCAGGGCCTTCGGCGCCGGCCGCGGCCTCGACGGCGTCGACCTGCGCCTGGAGCGCGGCCAGATCTACGGGCTGCTCGGCCCGAACGGGGCCGGCAAGACCAGCCTCGTGCGCGCCATCTGCGGCCGCCTGCGCCTGGACTCCGGCAGCGTCAGCCTGCTCGGCCGCGACCCGCGCGACGCCGAGGCGCGGCGCGGGCTGGGGCTCGTGCCCCAGGAGATCGCCCTCTATCCCGAGCTGACGGTGGCCGAGAACCTCGACCTGCTGGGACGGCTGGCGGGGCTGCCGCGCAGGGAAGCCGGGGCGGCCGTGGCCGACGCGCTCGGCTGGATCGGCCTGGCCGAGCGCGCCACGAGCGTCGTGGCGACTCTGTCCGGCGGCCAGCAGCGCCGCGTCAACCTGGCCGCCGCCACGCTTCACCGGCCGACCGTCCTGCTCCTCGACGAGCCCACGGTCGGCGTCGACCCCGCGGCCCGCGAGCAGATCCACGATCGGCTGCGCGACCTCTGCGGCCGCGGCCTCGCCATCCTGCTCGCCACCCACGACCTCGACCAGGCCGCGGAGCTGTGCGGGCGCATCGGCATCCTGGTCGACGGCCGCATCCGCGCCGAGGGCACCCTCGCGGAGCTGGTCGGGCGCGCGTTCGGCGAGGCGCGCGAGATGCGCGTCGTGCTGGC
>JBDIBD010000171.1:0-9349 GCA_039812725.1 Vicinamibacteria bacterium
GCGACGGCGTGCCCTTCGCCGTCGTGGCGCTGCCGGGCTTGTGGCTGGCCGGGGCCAGGCTGCCGGCCGCGTGGCGCGTGCTGCGGGCCGTCCCCGACGCGGACACGCTGCTGGAGGCCGGCCTGGGCGAGGCCACGGACCTGCTGGCCCTCAGCGACGTCGACGAGGTCAACCTGGGCGCGGCGCTCGCGGCCCGCGAGGCCAGCCCGCGCGTGCGCCTGGTGCTCCGGCAGTTCAACACGCGCCTGGCGCCGCTGCTGGCGCAGCACCTGCCGGAGTCGGAGATCCTCAGCCTGTCGGCCCTGGCCGCCCCGACCTTCGCGCTGGCGGCGCTCGCGCCAGGCGTGCTTTTCGCCCAACCCCTGGGTGAGGAGACCCTGGTCCTGAGCGAGGTCGACCCGGGCGGGGAGCTGCCGGGCGGCGCCGTGACGCTGGCCTGCGCCAGGCCGGAAGGGGTACGCAGTGTGAGGCCAGGCAAGCCGGCCCCGGGCGGGGCGCGGTTGCTGGTGGCCAGCGGCGCCCGCTCGCTGCCGTCCCATCCCATCCGCGCGACCCCAGCGGCGGCGGGCGCGACCCCCGACGGCGAAGACCGCGACCGGGGCCTGCTGGGCTGGACCCTGGCGGCCCTGGCGGCCTTGGTCGTGGGCCCCACGGCGTTCTTCGCCTGGCGCTTGCGGATGTCGGCCCTCGACGCCGTCTACTTCGTCGGCAGCATCCTCACCACGGTCGGCTTCGGCGACTTCAACCTCAAGGACGCCGACCCGCTGTCCAAGCTCGTGGGGGTGCTGGTCATGTTCGCGGGCCTCTTCGTGACCGCGCTGCTGGTGGGCTTGCTGACCAGCCGACTGCTGGCGCGGCGGGAGGCGCGACGACGCGGCCACTACCCGCACCGGCTCTCCGGGCACGTGGTGGTGTGTGGCCTGGGGACCCTGGGCCTGCGCATCGGCGAGGACCTGCGGCGGCGTGGCCACGAGGTCGTGGTGGTCGAGCCCGCGCCGCGCCCGCGCCTCCTGGCCCTGGCCCGCGCGGCCGGGATCCACGTGGTGGAAGGGGACGGCACCGAGGCGCGCTCGCTGCTGTTCGCCGGGCTGCCCCGGGCGCGCTCGCTGGTGGCGGCCACGGGCCGCGACCACCTCAACCTGGAGATCGCGCTCGAGGCCCGCGGGCTGGCGCCCGGGTTGCCACTGACCCTGCGCCTCTTCGACGCCGACCTGGCCCGGCGCGTGCACGACGCTTTCGCCATCCAGGCGGCCTTCAGCGGGGCCACGCTCACGGCCGGGCGCTTCACCGGGGCGGCGGCTGGGGGCACGCGCCTGGCCGAGCTGGCGTTCGCGGGCCGCGAGCTGGAGCTGCACGCGGTGCGGGGCCCCGGCGGCGTGGGCGAGCTGTCGACCGCGCGCCGCGCACGCCCCGTCGCGATCGCGGGACCGGCCTGCGGCCTGCAGCTCGACCCGCCCGCCGAGCGGGCCGTGGCGGCCGACGAGACGCTGGTGCTGCTGCTGGCCGACTTCTGAGCGCGGTCCGGGAGGCGTATCATCCCCGGCCCATCGGAGGTCGCCATGCCGCAGCCGCTGCGCAGCCGAACCATCACCGCCGGGCCCGAGCGCTCGCCCAACCGCGCCATGCTGCGCGCGGTCGGCTTCGGCGACGCCGACTTCGACAAGCCCATGGTGGGCCTGGCCAGCGCCTGGAGCACGCTGACGCCCTGCAACGTCTCCCTCGACCGGCTGGCGCGGCGGGCCGAGGCGGCCCTGCGCGCGGCCGGCGTGATGCCGCAGGTCTTCGGCACCATCACGATCAGCGACGGCATCTCGATGGGCACGGAGGGGATGCGCTACTCGCTGGTCTCGCGCGAGGTCATCGCCGACTCGATCGAGACGGTCTGCGGGGCGCAGTGCTTCGACGGCCTCCTGGCGGTCGGCGGCTGCGACAAGAACATGCCCGGCGCGATGATCGCCATGGCGCGCCTCGACGTCCCGGCGGTCTTCGTCTACGGCGGCACGATCAAGCCGGGCCAGCTCGACGGGCGCGACCTGACCATCGTCAGCGCCTTCGAGGCGGTGGGGGAGTGGAGCGCCGGGCGCCTCGACGAGCGCGGCCTGCACGCGGTCGAGTGCCACGCCTGCCCCGGGGCCGGGGCCTGCGGCGGCATGTACACGGCCAACACCATGTCGGCCGCCTTCGAGGCGCTGGGGATGAGCCTGCCCGGCTCGTCCACCATGGCCGCGGAGGACGAGGAGAAGGCCAGGAGCGCGGAGGAGTCCGGGCGTGTGCTGGCGGCGGCCATCGAGCACGACCTGCGACCCAGCCGCATCCTGACGCGTCCCGCCTTCGAGAACGCCATCGCGCTGGTGATGGCCCTGGGCGGCTCGAGCAACGCGGTGCTGCACCTGCTGGCGATCGCCCACGCCGCGCGCGTGCCGCTGGCCCTCGACGACTTCGAGGCCATCCGCCGGCGCGTGTCCGTGCTGTGCGACCTCAAGCCCTTCGGGCGCTTCGTGACCACCGACCTGCACCGCGCCGGCGGCGTGCCTCAGGTGCTGCGGCTGCTGCTCGACCGCGGCCTCCTGCACGGCCAGGCCCTGACCGTCACGGGCCGCACGCTGGCCGAGACGCTTTCAGGGGTGCCGTCCGATCCGCCCGCGGGTCAGGACGTCATTCGGCCCTGGCGGCGGCCGGTGCACGCCCACGGCCACCTGGCCGTCCTGCGCGGCAACCTCGCGGAGGAAGGGGCGGTGGCCAAGATCGCGGGCGTCAAGTCGGCTCGCCTGAGCGGTCCCGCACGGGTCTTCGACGGGGAAGAGGCCTGCCTGAAGGCCATCCTGGACGGGCGCATCCGCGCCGGGGACGTGGTGGTGATCCGCTACGAGGGGCCGCGCGGCGGTCCGGGCATGCGCGAGATGCTGGCGCCCACCGCCGCCTTGGTGGGGGCCGGCCTGGGGGACTCCGTCGGGCTCGTCACCGACGGGCGCTTCTCCGGCGGGACGCACGGCCTGGTGGTGGGGCACGTGGCCCCCGAGGCGGCCGCGGGCGGGACGATCGCGCTCGTGCGCGAGGGCGACCGCGTGACCATCGACGCGGAGGCCCTGCGGCTCGAGCTGGAGGTGGCGCCCGAGGAGCTGGCCCGGCGCCGGGCGCAGTGGTGCGCGCCGCCGCCGCGGGTCGAGCGCGGGGTGCTGGCCAAGTACGCGCGGCAGGTCTCGAGCAGCAGCGTGGGGGCCGTCACGGACCTGCCCTGAGAGCCGCGCAGCGCGCGGCGGGCCAACGAGTTGGCCCGTGTCGACCGGAGCAGGCATGCGCGCGGCGCATGGCCACATGACGAACATTCATGGACGCGCTCGACGCATTTGCCTTGACATGCAGCAAAGTGCTCCCTACATTCACGCCAACCTGACCATGGCACGCGCGCTCGCAACCCGGCCCGACGTCGCGATCGAAGGCGCCGCCGTGTCCCTGGCCGGAGCGCTGCTGCTGGCCCTGCTGCTGCTGGTACTGATTCGTCCCCTCGGAGGGAGCGCGGGCTAGAGCGGAAGCGAGAGCGAGAGCCAGCGAGACCCCCGAGGGAAACCTCGGGGGTTTTGTTTTTTGGGGTGTTTCGCGGGAGGGCGGCTTGATCCTGAGCGGCGCGCAGATCGTCTGGGAGTGCCTGGTGCGGGAGGGCGTCGAGGTGGTGTTCGGCTACCCCGGCGGCTGCATCCTGCCCGTCTACGACGCCATGCTCGACTACCCGGTGCGGCACGTGCTGGTGCGCCACGAGCAGGGCGCGGCCCACATGGCCGACGGCTACGCGCGGGCCAGCGGGCGGGTGGGGGTGGCCATCGCCACCTCGGGGCCCGGGGCCACGAACCTGACCACGGGCATCGCCACGGCCATGCTCGACTCTGTCCCGACGGTCTTCATCACGGGCCAGGTGCCGTCGGCGCTGCTCGGCAGCGACGCCTTCCAGGAGACCGACGTCACGGGCATCACCCTGCCGATCACCAAGCACAACGCGCTGGTGACGCGCGTCGAAGACCTGGCCCGCACCCTGCGCGAGGCCTTCGTGATCGCGCGCTCCGGCCGCCCCGGCCCGGTGCTGGTCGACGTCTGCAAGGACGTGCAGCAGGCCCGCACGCACCTCGACTGGCCGCCCGAGGTGCGGCTGCCCGGCCTGCAGATGCCGCCCCCGCCGCGCCCGGCCGACCTGGAGCGGGCGGCCGAGCTGGTGGCGCAGGCCCGGCAGCCGGTGATCCTGGCCGGCCGCGGCGTGATCGAGTCGGGGGCCGGCGAGCTGCTGCGGTCCTTCGCGGAGCGCACGGGCACGCCGGTGGCCGCCACGCTGCTCGGCCTGGGCGGCTTCCCGGCCAGCCACCCGCTGGCGCTGGGCATGCTGGGCATGCACGGCGAGGCCTACGTCAACCGGGCCGTGCAGCGGGCCGACCTGCTGCTGGCCTTCGGCATGCGCTTCGACGACCGCGTCACGGGCAACCTGCGCAACTTCGCCCCGCAGGCGCGCAAGGTCCACGTCGAGCTGGACGCCTCGGAGGTGGGCAAGAACGTGCCGGTCGACGTGGCGATCGTGGCCGACCTGCGCGCCACGCTCGCGGCGGTGCTGGCGCTGGTGCCCGAGCAGCGCCACGAGGAGTGGCTGGCGGAGATCGACACCGGCCGGCACGAGACCCGCGGCCGCGACATCCTGCACCAGCCCGACGACGGCCGGCTGCACGCCGCCCACGTCATCCGCGGCCTGTGGGAAGCCACCCGCGGCGAGGCCGTGGTCGTGACCGACGTGGGCCAGCACCAGATGTGGGAGGCCCAGTACTACGCCCACGAGCGCCCGCGCACGCTGATCACCTCGGGCGGCCTGGGGACCATGGGCTTCGCCCTGCCCGCCGCCATCGGTGCGCGCCTGGCGCGCCCCGAGGCCGAGGTCTGGGTGGTGGCCGGCGACGGCGGCTTCCAGATGACGCAGGCCGAGCTGGCCACCCTGCAGCAGGAGCGGCTCGACGTGAAGATCGCGGTGGTCAACAACGGCTACCTGGGCATGGTGCGGCAGTGGCAGGAGTTCTTCTACGACAAGCGCTACGCCGCCACGCCGCTGCTGTCGCCGGACTTCGCGCTGCTGGCCGGGGCCTACGGCATCCCGGCCGAGACCGTCTCGGCGCGCGGCGACGTGGCGGCGGCGCTGGAGCGCGCGCGCCGCCGGCCCGGCCCGGCCCTGGTCGAGTTCCGGGTCGAGCAGGAGCAGGCGGTCTACCCGATGGTGCCGGCCGGCGCGGCCCTCGACGCCATGATCCGGCGGCCCGCGGCCCAGGAGGTGCGCGCGTGAAGCACACCCTGGTGGCCCGGGTGCAGGACGAGCCGGGCGTGCTCAACCGCGTGGCCAGCCTCTTCCGGCGGCGGGCCTTCAACATCGACAGCCTCACGGTGGGCCAAAGCGAGTCGGAGCACTGGTCGCGGCTGACCCTGGTGGTCGACACCGCGCGCGTGCCGGCCCGGCTGGTGGAGGCCAACCTGCGCAAGCTGGTGCCCGTGGCCGAGGTGCAGGACGTCACGCACCTGCCCACGGTCGAGCGCGACCTGGCGCTGGTGCGCGTGGCCTGCGCCGCCGAGGAGCGCTCGGAGCTGGCCGACCTGGTGGCGATCTTCCGCGGCCGCATCGTGGACGTGGCGGCCGACTCGGTCATCGTCGAGGTCACCGGCGACCTGGAGAAGGTGGACGGGCTGGTGGAGCTGCTGCGGCCGCGCGGCATCCGCGAGATGGTGCGCACGGGCAAGGTCTGCCTGCTGCGCGGAGCGGCGGCGGCGCCGGCCGCCGCCGGGGCTTGAGGGGAGGAGCGGAGATGGCGCGCATCTACTACGACAGGGACGCGGACCCGCAGGGGCTGGCCGGGCGCACGGTGGCGGTGCTGGGCTACGGCAGCCAGGGCCACGCGCACGCCCTCAACCTGCGCGACAGCGGGGTCCAGGTGACCGTCGGCCTGCCGGCCGGCAGCCGCTCGCGGCCGAGGGCCGCGGCCGAGGGCCTCGAGGTCCTGGAGCCGGGCGTGGCCTGCCGCGTGGCCGACGTGATCGTGATGCTGGTCCCCGACACCACCCAGCCGCGGCTGTACCGCGAGGCCGTCGCGCCCGCGCTCCGGCCGGGCCGGACGCTGGTCTTCGCCCACGGCTTCAACATCCGCTACGGCACCATCCAGCCGCCCGCCGGGGTGGACGTGGTCATGGTGGCGCCCAAGGCGCCGGGCCACCGGGTGCGCGAGCTCTTCCGGGAGGGGCAGGGGACGCCGGGCCTGCTGGCCGTGCACGCCGACGCCAGCGGCCGGGCGCGCCATACGGCCCTGGCCTACGCCCGCGCCATCGGCTGCACCCGCGCCGGGGTGATCGAGACCACCTTCGCGGAGGAGACCGAGACCGACCTGTTCGGCGAGCAGGCCGTGCTGTGCGGGGGCGTCTCCGAGCTGGTCAAGGCCGGCTTCGAGACGCTGGTGCAGGCCGGCTACCAGCCCGAGATCGCCTACTTCGAGTGCCTCCACGAGCTGAAGCTGATCGTGGACCTGATGTACCGCGGCGGGCTGGGCTACATGCGCCACTCCGTCTCGGACACGGCCGAGTTCGGCGACTACGCCAGCGGGCCACGCGTGGTCAACGACGCCACGCGCGCCGAGATGGCGCGCATCCTGGGGGAGATCCGCAGCGGCGAGTTCGCCCGACGCTGGGTCGGCGAGGACGCCGCGGGCCGGCCCTGGTTCGAGGGGCGCCGCCGTGCGGAGCGCAGCCACCCGATCGAGGCGGTGGGCGGCCGGCTGCGGGCCATGATGCCCTTCCTCGACGCGGTCGCGGTCTCGCCCGAGGGCGACCTGCGGGCGGCGGGGGCCGAGGTGGCCGTGGCCGGGGGCGCCCGGTGAGCGCCCCGCGCCTGGCGGTCTTCGACACCACGCTGCGCGACGGGGAGCAGTCCCCGGGCTGCAGCATGACGCCCACCGAGAAAGTCCGCTTCGCGCGCCAGCTCGAGCGCCTGCGCGTGGACGTGATCGAGGCCGGCTTTCCCGTGGCCTCGAGCGGCGAGTGGGAGTCCGTGCACGCCGTGGCCGGCGAGGTGAGCCGCTGCGGCGTGGCGGCCCTGGCCCGCACGCGCCCGCAGGACATCCAGGCCGCGGCGCGGGCCCTGGAAGGGGCCGCGCGGCCGCGCCTGCATGTCTTCCTGGCCACCTCGCGCATCCACCTCGAGCACAAGCTGCGGCTGTCGCCCACCGAGGCCCTGCGCCAGGCGGTCGAGGGCGTCCGGCTGGCGGTCGCGCTGTGTCCCGAGGTGGAGTTCTCCGCCGAGGACGCCTCGCGCAGCGACTACGGCTACCTGCGCGAGGTGCTGCAGGCCGTGCACGAGGCGGGGGCCCGGGTGCTCAACGTCCCCGACACGGTCGGCTACGCCCTGCCGGCGGAGTATGCCGCGCTGATCGGACGCCTGCGCCAGGCCATCCCCACGGCCGTGCTCTCCGTGCACTGCCACGACGACCTCGGGCTGGCCGTGGCCAACTCCCTGGCCGCGGTCGAGGCCGGGGCGCGCCAGGTGGAGGTGACGGTCAACGGCATCGGCGAGCGGGCCGGCAACACCTCGCTGGAGGAGCTGGTCATGGCGCTGCGGGTGCGCCGCGAGCGGCTGCAGGCCGAGACCGGCGTGGTGAGCGAGGAGATCACTCCCGCCAGCCGGCTGTTGTCCCAGATCACGGGCGTCTGGCCGCAGCCCAACAAGGCCGTGGTGGGCCGCAACGCCTTCGCCCACGAGGCCGGCATCCACCAGCACGGCGTGCTGGAGAACCCGCTGACGTACGAGATCATGACCCCGGCCAGCGTGGGCCTGGGCGAGTCGAGCCTGGTGCTCGGCAAGCACTCCGGCAAGCACGCGGTGCTGGCCCGCGCCCGCTCGCTGGGCCTGGCGCTCGGCGCCGCCGAGGCCGACGACCTCACGGCCCGGGTCAAGGAGCTGGCCGACCGGCGCAAGTTCGTCTACGACGACGACCTGCTGGCGCTGCTCGACCACCGCCAGGAGGAGCGCCCGCGGCTGGTGCGCTACCAGGTGCTCTCGGGCAGCCACGTCATGCCCACCGCCACGGTGGAGGTCGAGCTGGACGGCCGGCGGCGCTCGGCCTCGGCCGTCGGCAACGGTCCGCTCGACGCGGCCCTGAAGGCCACCGACGCGGCCCTCGAGTTGGAGCTCGAGCTGCTCGAGATGCACACCCGCTCGGTGACGGCGGGCAAGGACGCGCTGGCCGAGGTGGTGGTGCGGGTGCGGCACGCGGGCGTGGAGTCGAGCGGCCAGGCCGCCAGCACCGACACGCTCGAGGCCACGCTCCGGGCCTATGTCTCGGCCGTGGGCGGGGCCCGGGCCGCCCAGGCGGCGGCGTGAGCGCCGCGGCCGCGCCCCGCACGCTCTTCGGGCGCGTCTGGGACGCGCACGTGGTGGCGCCGGAGACCGCGGAGACGCCGGCCCTGCTGTACGTGGACCTGCACCTGCTGCACGAGGTCACCTCGCCCCAGGCCTTCGCCGAGCTGGACCGGCGCGGCCTGCGCGTGCGCCGGCCCGGGCGCTGCCTGGCGACGATGGACCACGCCACCCCGACGGCGGGCGAGCCGCGCCCGGAGGCGCGCGAACAGATGCAGGCCCTCGAGGCCAACTGCCGGCGGCACGGCATCCGGCTGCACGGCTGGGGCGACCAGCGCCAGGGCATCGTCCACGTCATCGGGCCGGAGCTGGGCGCGACGCAGCCCGGCATGACCATCGTCTGCGGGGACAGCCACACCAGCACCCACGGGGCCTTCGGGGCCCTGGCCTTCGGCATCGGCACCTCCGAGGTCGGGCACGTGCTGGCCACGCAGTGCCTGCTGCAGCGCCGCCCGCGCACGCTGGCGGTCGAGGCGGACGGCCGCCTGCCCGCGGGCGTGAGCGCCAAGGACCTGGTCCTGGCCCTCATCGCCCGCTTCGGCGTGGACGCGGCCCGCGGCCACGTGGTCGAGTACCGGGGCGGCGCCGTGCGCGCGCTCTCGATGGAGGAGCGCATGACGGTCTGCAACATGTCGATCGAGGCCGGCGCGCGGGCCGGGATGGTGGCCCCCGACGACACCACCTTCGAGTACCTGGCCGGGCGTCCGATGGCGCCGCAGGGGCGCGCCTTCGAGCAGGCCGTGGCGCGCTGGCGCCGCCTGGCCGGCGACGGTGGGGCGGCCTTCGACGCCACGCTGTCGCTCGACGCCTCGGCGCTCGAGCCGATGGTCACCTGGGGCACCCACCCGGGCATGGGCGCCCCGCTGACGGCGCGCGTGCCCGAGCCGAACGGCGACGCCGCCCACGCCCGCGCGCTGGCGTACATGGGCC
>JBDIBD010000172.1:0-9327 GCA_039812725.1 Vicinamibacteria bacterium
GGCAACAGCGACTCCCCGCGTCCTATGGCCACCGCGCCAGCGCTCTACTCTGCATCGAGCCCTCTGATCAATTCGGCCTGATCCGGCACGGCCCGTGCAGCGGCTAAAGGAAGAGGGCACGGGCCGCGCCGTGGCCGAATTGCGGGCTCGTCGCGGTCGAGGTGGGCGCGCTGTCGCGTGCCGTCGTCCTTGAGTCGCTCCTCAATCAGAGGGTCGATTATCCGAAGCACCGCCGGCTTGTAGCTGTGGCTGTGGCTTCGGTGGACGGGCCGCCGCCGGCCCGCCACAAACAGCAGGAGCGCCGAGGCCCTGGTCCAGCTGAGGCCTCGGCATTCTTCTTTGGGCGCTCGCTGCGACGCGCGCGGCCGTGCGTCGCGGCCGGCCGGATCCGCGCCGCACGTCCCCGCGCGCTCCGCTCGCGAGCACGTCGACGGACGGCTGGTGGCCGAGGTCTTGGCTCGGCGGCGGCCTCGGCGTCGTCGCTGAGTCCCGAGCATCGCGGGCCAGGTCCGCGCCGAGCGCGCTGGCGAGGTGGTGGCGCTCGTCACGGCCCTGGCGCTCGCACCGCTCGGGGACGGGCTGGCTGTGGCCCGGCCTGGCGGCCCCGCCGCGTCTCCTGGTCGTGAGAGACGCGGCGGGGCTCGACCGCGGCCGTACCGGGCGCCCCGGGGATGGGGGAGCGGGTGGAGGCCGGCCCGGTCAGGAGATCGTGGGGCCCTTGTCGCTGGAGTGTCGGGCTTCGAGATCCTTGACTCGGCGCTCGAGGGCGTCGAGGCGCTGCATGCGGCGAGTCAGCGACTCGACCAGACGGTCCTGGGCGCGAGCGCGATCTTCGAGCTCGGCAAGTCGTGCTTCGGGTGAGAGCAGCCACTTCTCGATGATTTCTGCGGTGAATGGACGCTGGTTCTTTCCGCGATGAAGCGGATGATTCTCGAATCGAGCATGGAGCTCTGGTGGGACTTCAGCTTGAATGAATCTGGCCATTGAACTTCTCCTGAAATGAAAGTGATTGCTTGATTGCTGCGATCACGGGCGCCGGGCGCACCTACGGCACGCCTCGAGCGACCGCTTGACCAGAAGGTAGGATGGGAAGACCCACTTGGCAAGCGGAATCTGCTCCCACGTCGACCGGGACCAGAACAGCCACCTGCCCGGCGGCGCCGGCCGCGCCCTCACGATCGAGGGGCGCGGTGGCGACGCGCAGGAGCTACAGCCGGCCGTGGCGCGAGCGGAGCGCGGGGCGCCCGTGGCCGCGCGGGAGCGCGGCCACGAGGTGGGCCGCAGGTGAAGCGAGCGACTCGACGAGGGCGCCGAGGCCTGCGGTCTGGCCAGGGCCTCGGCCACCACGCGGTACGTGCCGCCGGTGGCCGAGCTGGAGCTGGGGCTACGGCTATGGGCCGGGCGCGGTGGTGACGATCAATGGCGCTTACGATGCCGGCGCGCTTGGGGATGCGGGCCGGTCGTGGGTATTCACCTTAGCCGCGCCGGCGAACAGTAGCCGCCGGCCCGGCGCTTGCGTGAGGGGCGGGTGCGCGCGCGGCCGGTACAGCCGCGCGCGCGTGGGTGGGGGCTTGTGGGTGCAAGCGCCGGGCCGATCAGCGGCTACTGATTCGTAAGCGGCCATTATCGGCACCAGCGCGCCTTTGGGAGCCACGGCCAGGGCCAGGGCTGGGAGCTGTCCACCGGCGGACTCAGGGACGATCGCGCGGTGGCGCGGGACGTGCTGGCCGTCGTGGGCTGACGAGCACGGCCCGTGACGCCGCGCGCACCGCATTGATGTCCGGCGCGGCGTGCGAGCGGGCGCGACGCGTGCTGGCCGTCGTGGCTGGGGAGGCACGCGGCGTGCCCGCGAAGCCCGGCGCGGGGTGACTCGTATTGGCGACCGGCCGTTCTTGGGCGGTGCTGCCGTCAGTAGGGAGTCACGATATGCGCCATGGGGTGTAGGTCGTGGACGGGCCCGTGCGGCCGGCCGCCTCCTTCGATTGCGTTGATGGCGAACGCGTGGGCGTGTCGCTCAGTCGGTCGAATGAGCCGCGCGGGATTGCGTCCGATGTGCACTTGGAATGGGAAGGGTAGGGACTCGGGTCCGACGAAGAACTGTGCGTAGCCAACGATGTGCTGGTAAGTGCGCTCGACGAAGAGCAGGTGCGACCAGCCTTGGGGCCGCTCGCCAGCTTGGAAATTGCCCACGAACTGCCGTGGGAGCTCCAGGACGACGCCGGCGCCGCCGGCGCCGTGGAAGATGTACTCGCGGATACGCTCGAATTCGGGTCTGCGGCCATCGAGGTCGGGGAGCACCTTGAGCGCGTAGTGGAAGACGATCTTCGCGATCGCGCGGAAGAAGGCCGGACCGACCTGGACGAGCGTCGCAAGCGTGACCGCGCTTCCGGTGGGCTCGGGTGGCGTTTGCCACAGGGTCGGTGGGAGCTGTCCGTACGCGTGTTGCACCAAGTCCTCAAGGGCTGTCATCTCGTCGTCGCGAGCCCAGGCTTGATGCGGTAGCGCGACATCAGGGATGCCGCGCTGAAGGGCCGCAGGGCGCAGAAGCGTATGGTCCGACATCATTCGATCGGTGATGAGCAACGGTACGGTGCCGAGGATGGGGTCATTGAAGACGATCTGCCGAGCGGGGTAGGCATTGAGAGTGGCCCACTCGATCTCCCAGAGGAGGTCCGTGTCCTGCCCGGGCGCTCGGCCGTACGTGAGTATTGGAGGCGCGCCACCTGCACCACGGTAGAACGGTGTGGGTGTCTGCCCATTGGTTCCTTCGATCCCCAGGATCCAGCGGAAGAAGCCGATGGGCCCCGTCCGTAGGAACTGCGTCTCGACGGTGCTCCCGATCTCGTTATTGCAGGCATGGCAGACGCGGTCTTCGAGGATCTGGAAGGTCCCGAAGTCCCCGAGGGCGTCAGGCAGGTAGTGCTCCGGAGACAGGGTGCCTTCGGTGCCACAGTAGATGCAGATCCCCACGTCTCAGCCCTTCCGCTGGGTGGTGGGTGTGGTCCTGGCCAGGATGATCTCTTCGAACTCCTGCAGGGTCATCGGCTCGTCCCAGGCGCAGGAGAGGTCAGCATCTTCGACGAACCCGGGGTGCTTCGGTGTGGGGGGCAAGGGAGTGCCGTCGTGGCGCGCTGCGATGGCGCGCAGGCGCTCAGCAGCCAGACGGCTCAGGGGCCAGAAGGCTGAGAAGTAGCAGATGCGGGGCAAGGGGACGCGCTGCACCAGGCGTACGCCGTTGCCGGTCTGCAGGAAGCGCTTCAGGGCCTCCTCGGAGTCGACGGGTGTCAGAGTGCACCGCTCCTTCAGCTCGGGGAAGCTGGCCTTGACGCCCTTCTTCTCGGTGCTGGACGTCGTGGGATCGACCAAGGCGTAGTGCTCGGCCTGGCCTTGGACCTGGAACGCCCTGCCGAGCACCACGACGACGGTGTGGATGTCGGGTGGGGTCAGGGTGATCCTCTTGCCGGAGGGCAGGAAGGCATTCCAGCCCTTCGGAACACTCACCGTGCCCTCGTGTCTGCCGATCCGGTGTGGGATGCCGCCGCGGTGCCAGGCTTCAGCAAGCAGGTGAGGGATCGTGCCGCACAGCTTCCCGGCTACGTCTCGGAAGAGGGGCGGGCCGCTTTCTGCCGAGTCGGAAAAGAACGAGATGTCCTCGATGACCGGCACCAGGAAGACGATCGACTGATAGGCCGTCTCGGTGATCGAAGCCTTCAGGCCGTCGCCGGAGAGGCCCTTCAGGATGAGCGTCCGGATACCGGCCTTCTGGGCCCTGGCCAGGGCGCCCTTTGTGTAGCCGCTGGCCGAGACGAACACACCACACTGGCTGGGAATGCCGACGTCGGCGAGCTTGCCGATGAAGGCGTCAATGAGGGGGGCGCCGATCGGTCCGGCCTCGTTCTTGCACTCGATCGCGACTCGAACGGGGTAGCCAGCAACCGTGGCGTGCAGGAGGACGTCGATCTCCCGCTTCCGGTGATCGTGGAGTGTCGGTAGGAAGACGCGCTGCTCGACACGTACATCCGGCCAATCGTGGAGCCACGCGGCGAGCTCCTCGACCAGCCTGCCCTTGGTGCGCTGGACCGCCGCCATGCGTCAGGCGACGCCGACGCCCTTCAGGAGCATGTCGAGGCTCTTGAGGAGGGCCTGCTTGCGGCGCTGGGGCAGCTCGTCGATCTTCTGGAGGCGCTTGAGGAAGCGCCGGTCCTTAAGCAGGCCGTCGGCCGCGACCGGCTTGAGGCCGAGGATCTGGTCGGTGCTGGTCTTGAGGACCGTGGCCAGTGCGGCCACCAAGGTGCCGTGCAGGCGCAGGTCGCCGCGCTCGTACTGCGAGACCAGCGACTGATTGATTCCGAGTTTCTCGGCCAGCTCGACCTGGGTCAGGCCCTGCTGCTTGCGCAGCTCCTGCAGGCGTTTCCCGATGAGCTTCTCGTCCACATGGGTGCGTGGTGCGCTTCGCCTGGGCAAGTGGTGACCTCCTGCAAGGCAAGTATCCGCGCACTCAAAGAAATGCCTTGACCAGATAGTAGAAAGACTAATAGTCTTCGTGCGTCCCCCGAAGGATCAGAAAGCCCTTGACAGCCATCGTGAGGGGGCGAGGTAGGCGGGCCGGCGGCGGGTGGATCTTGGCGGAGCCCCCGACACCGGCCCGGAGATCAGAGGAGAGGCGTACCCCACCCTGACCCGTCCCCTCTTTTAGCCGCTTCTCCTCCAGCCGTCGAGTGACCGTGAACGCCCGGCCGGGCCTGTGGGCCTGGCCGGGGGGAGGTGGAGGGTGCTGCGGACCGACGATCTCTTCCTGGGCGGCCTGGCGCTCGTGCGTGGCGGCGAGCTGGTGGGCGTCGACGTGCGCGGGACGAACGGCCGGCGCGTGGCGGTCTTCCGCATCGCCGGGCCCGAGGTGGACCAGGCCGAGCGGGACTACTACCGGGGGACGACGTCGGTGGACCTGCAGCTCCTGAAGCTCCAAGTGCGGCGATTGAAGGACCGCGCCTTCGAGGCGCTCCGCGAGGAGGAGAGGAGAGATGGTCCACGCAGAGAGGCGTACCGCTGAGCAGGGGAGGGCCTGAGTCATGGCCCGCATTCCCACGGACGAGATCGACCGTCTGAAGCGCGAGGTTTCGCTCGAGCGCCTGGTGACGGCTCACGGCGTCGAGCTCAAGAAGCACGGGGTGGCCGACCTGATCGGCCTGTGCCCCTTCCACGACGACAAGGGCCCGAGCCTGGTGGTCAGTCCCAAGAAGAACCTGTGGCACTGCCTGGGGGCCTGCCAGGCGGGCGGCTCGGTGATCGACTGGGTCATGAAGGCCCGCGGGGTGAGCTTCCGGCACGCGGTCGAGGTGCTGCGTGGCGACGTCCCGGCGGCGGCGGTGGCCACGGCCCGGGCGCCTCTGGCCGTGGCCGCGCCGATCGTGGTGCCCGACGCCGAGGACCGCGAGCTGCTGGCGCAGGTGGTGGGCTACTACCACCGGACCTTGAAGCAGAGCCCCGAGGCTCTGGCCTATCTCGAGGAGCGTGGGATCAGGAGCCAGGAGGCCATCGAGCGCTTCCAGCTCGGCTTCGCCAACCGGACCTTGAACTACCTGCTGCCGCCCAACGGCACCAAGGCCGGCTTCGACGCGCGCGAGCGCCTGCAGCGCCTGGGTGTCATCCGCGAGACCGGCCACGAGCACTTCAACGGCTCCTTGGTGGTGCCGATCTGCGGGGCTACGGGCGAGGTGCTGGGGATGTACGGGCGGAAGATCACGACGGGCCTGAGGAAGGGGACGCCGCTGCACCTGTACCTGCCCGGTCCGCACCGCGGCGTCTTCAACCTCGAAGCCCTGCAGGCGAGCAAGACGGTGATCCTGTGCGAGGCCCTGATCGACGCGCTGACCTTCTGGTGTGCGGGCTACAGGAACGTCACCAGCAGCTACGGGGTGGAGGGCTTCACGGCCGAGCACCTGCAGGCCTTCAAGGCCCATGGGACGCAGACGGTGCTGCTGGCCTACGACCGGGACGAGGCCGGGGAGCGGGCCGCGACGGCTCTCGCCGAGAAGCTCCTGACGGCGGGTCTGACCTGCTACCGGGTGCAGTTTCCGAAGGGCATGGACGCGAACGAGTACGCGTGCAAGGTGACGCCGGCCGAGAAGAGCCTGGGTGTGGTGGTGAGGAACGCGGTGTGGCTGGGGAAGGGGCAAGCTCCGGCGGTGGACCTGCAGGCCGCCACGCGGGCGGTGGCGGCCCTGGTGGCGGCTGTGGCGGCCTCTCCGGCCGTGCACGAGCCAGCCCCGGCTCCCGCGGTCACACCCGCCCCGCCGGTCCCGAGCGCCGCCGTGGCGCCTCCTTCTTTAGCCGCTAAGGAAGAACCCCCGGGCGAGCTGGTGCTGAGCTTCGCCGATCGGCGCTACCGGGTGCGGGGTCTGGAGAAAAACCTGGGTCCCGAGTCGCTCAAGGTCAACCTGCTCGCCAGCCGTGGCGAGAACGTCTTCGTGGACATGCTCGACCTGTACTCGGCGCGCCAGCGCGCGGCCTTCCTGAAGCAGGCCGCGGCCGAGCTGATGAGCCACGAGGACACCTTGAAGCGCGACCTGGGCCAGCTTCTGCTGAAGCTCGAGGAGCTGCGCGAGCAGCACATCCGCAAGACCCTCGAGCCCAAGGCCCAGGAGGTGACGCTGAGCGAGGACGAGCGTGCCCAGGCGCTCGAGCTGCTGCGCGATCCTGGCCTCTTGGAGCGCATCCTCCAGGACTTCGCCGCCTGCGGTGTCGTGGGCGAGGAGCAGAACAAGCTCCTGGGCTACCTGGCGGCCGTCTCCAGGAAGCTCGAGGAGCCCCTGGCCGTGATCATCCAGAGCTCGTCGGCGGCCGGGAAGACGTCGCTGATGGAGTCGATCCTGGCCTTCATGCCCGAGGAGGAGCGGGTCAAGTACTCGGCCATGACCGGCCAGAGCCTCTTCTACATGGGCGAGACCGACCTCGAGCACAAGATCCTGGCCATCGTCGAGGAGCAGGGCGCCGAGCGCGCCAGCTACGCCTTGAAGCTGCTGCAGAGCGAGGGCGAGCTGACCATCGCCAGCACGGGCAAGGACCCGCAGACCGGGCGGCTGGTGACGCACGAGTACCGGGTGTGCGGCCCGGTCATGATCTTCCTGACCACCACGGCGGTGGAGATCGACGACGAGCTGCTCAACCGCTGTCTGGTGCTGACGGTGGACGAGGGGCGCGACCAGACCCGCGCCATCCACCGCCTGCAGCGCGAGAAGCAGACGCTCGAGGGCCTCTTGGCGCGGCAGGCCCGGCCGGGGCTTCTGAAGGTGCACCAGGACGCGCAGCGGCTGCTCAAGCCGCTGCTGGTCGCCAACCCCTACGCCCGCCACCTGACCTTCCTGGACGACCGCACGCGCACCCGGCGCGACCACGTCAAGTACCTGACCCTGATCCGAGCCATTGCGCTCCTGCACCAGTACCAGCGGCCGGTCTTGACCGTGGAGCACCGCGGCCAGCTCGTGCCCTACATCGACGTCACGCTGGACGACATCGCCGTCGCCAACCGCCTGGCGAACCAGGTGCTGGGCCGGTCGCTGGACGAGCTGGCGCCGCAGACCCGCCGCCTGCTCGTGGCCCTCGACACGCTCGTGACCGACGACTGCCGCGCGCAGCAACTGGCGCGGGCTGAGTACCGCTTCACGCGGCGCTACGTGCGCGAGCGTCTGGGCATGGGCAACACCCAGCTCAAGGTGCACCTGCAGCGCCTGGAAGAGCTGGAGTACGTGCTGGTGCACCGCGAGGGGACGGGCTACGCCTATGAGCTGCTCTACGAGGGCCAGGGCCAGGACGGCCAGCCCTTCCTGGCCGGCCTGATCGACGTCGAGACGCTGCAGTACGACGGCGACCGGTCGGTGGTTTCGGCCCAGCGGTCGGGGTCTGGTCGGCCCCCGGTCGGCCCCTGGTCGGGGGTGGGTCGGGGGGTGGTCGGATCCACTTCTTCTGCTCCTGGAGCGCCAGATCCGGCTTTCCGGCCGGAATCGCTCGAAAACGCACATCTGGAGCCGGCCCCGGAATCACGTCGTACTGTGCCCGGGAACGGTGGGGCGGGCCCGGCGCTGGTGCCCCAGCCGGCTGCACACTGATGCCGCGCGAGCGGACGCCGGACGAGCTGGACCGCGATCCCTGCGGCCTGCCGGCGCTCATGCGCGACTTCCTGGAGTGGCTGCGTGTCCGCAACTACTCCGAGGCTACCGTGCGCAGCCGCCTGGGCGCGCTGCAGCGCTTCTGTGGCTGGTGCGCCGAGCGGGGCGTGCTGCAGGCCGGCGAGGTCACGAAGCCCATCCTGGAGCGCTACCAGAGAGCGCTCTTCCACTACCGCCGGCCGAGCGGGGCGCCGCTCTCCTTCCGCTCCCAGGCCGTGCACATGACCGGCGTGCGGACCTTCTTCCGCTACCTGTCCCGCACCAACCAGATCCTCTCGAACCCCGCCGCGGACCTGGAGCTGCCCCGGGTGGAACGGCGCCTGCCGCGGGCCGTGCTCTCGGCCGCCGAGGCCGACCAGGTCCTGAACGTCCCCGACGTGAAGGACTCCTTCGGCCTGCGCGACCGCGCCATCCTGGAGGTGCTGTACTGCTGCGGCCTGCGGCGCAAGGAGCTGGTCCAGCTCTCGCTCTACGACCTCGACCGCGAACGCCAGACCCTGCTGGTGCGCCAGGGCAAGGGCAAGAAGGACCGCATGCTGCCCATCGGCGAGTGCGCTCTGGCCTGGGTCGAGAAGTACCTCTGCGAGGTGCGGCCTGGGCTGGTGATGGAGCCCGACCCGGGCTTTCTCTTCCTGACCATGTATGGCACGGCCCTGTCGGCGGCCTGGCTGACCGACCGGGTGCGCGGCTACGTCGAGGCCTCGGGCGTGGGCAAACGCGGCGCCTGCCACCTCTTCCGCCACACCATGGCCACCCTGATGCTCGAGGGCGGGGCCGACATCCGCTTCATCCAGGAGATGCTCGGCCACGCCGACCCCAAGACCACCCAGGTCTACACGCTGGTCTCGATCAAGAAGCTGCAGCAGGTCCACGCCGCCAGCCACCCCGCCGCCCGGCTCCAGCACGTGGCCCGGGCCATGGACGGCGGGGGAGAGGAGGCTCCTTCCTTAGCCGCCGACCTGCGTGCCGAGCTGCTCGAGCAGCTCGAGGCCGAGGCCCAGGAGGAAGAGCAGCCCGGCTCGGCCGGAAGCGGGTAAAATAGGCGCTATGGCAACGGCAGCGGCCTACGTGATGTATCCCCACATCACCAAGAAGCCGGGCGTGTGCGGTGGCAAGGCGACCCTGGGCGCGACCCGTGTGCGCGTCAACAACGTCGTCTTCA
>JBDIBD010000173.1:0-9217 GCA_039812725.1 Vicinamibacteria bacterium
CAGGGCCCCGTCCTCGTGGAAGCGCGTGGCCTCGCCCAGGCGCGGGGCGTAGCGCAGCAGGGGCGTGCCGAGCGGCGCCTCGGCGGCGAACAGGTCGCGGCCCGCGGGGGCCAGCAGCGGCACGTCCAGGGGGGCGTAGCCCCGCAGCAGCGACGGCTCGAGGAAGCCCACCACCTCGGGGCCCACGTGCACCCGGGCGTGCGAGAGCGAGTGGCTCTGGAAGTCGAACAGGCCGGTGGCCTGGAGCTGCTGCATCTCGTCCCAGGTCAGGAAGGAGTCCGGCCCCTCCTCGCGCCCGAGCAGGTCGTCCAGGGAGGCCCGCCCGGCCTCGACGTCGTCGAGCGTCGGGGGCAGCGGGCCGGCGCCGGAGCGGGTGCGTCCGGGGACGACGAAGACGATGCCCTTGAAGCCGTGGCGGCGCATGAGCGGCCAGCCGACCGTGCGCACGCTGCTGCGGCCGTCGTCGAAGGTCAGCACCACCGCGCGCTCGGGCGGCGTGCGGCGCCCGGCCACGACGTCGAAGTACTCGTCCGCCGAGAGCGTGGCGTAGCCGTTGTCGGCCAGGTACGCCAGCCGGCGGCCGAAGGACTCCGGCTCGAGGCCGTGGAAGCAGAAGACGGGCACGTGGCCCGCCGGGAGCGGACCGCCGGTCACGAAGGGCGGGTAGCGCCGCAGCAGCAGGTCGCGCGGGACCTCGACCGCCGCCTCCACGTGCTCGCGCAGGCGTGCCAGGCGGTCCACGTCAGCGGCGCTCCAGCTCGGCCAGGACCTCGTCGTACAAGGCCTCCATGTTACCCACGCAGGCCCGGATGTCGTAGCGACGTGACTCCTGGCGCGCGCCGGCCGAGAGGCGTGCGCGCAGGCCCTCGTCGCCCAGGGCCCGCCCCAGGGCGGCGGCCAGGGCCGGGGCGTCGCCGGGCGGGACCAGGAGCGCGGTGCGCCCTTCCTCGAGCACCTCGCGGCAGCCGTCGACCGAGGTCGAGACGATGGCCTTGCCGGCCGCCATGGCCTCGAACAGCGCCAGGGGCGTCCCCTCGTAGAGGGACGAGATGGCCAGCAGGTCGATGGCGCCCAGCACGGCCGGCACGTCGGCACGGTGCCCGGCGAAGACCACGCGCTCGCCCAGGCCCAGCCGCGCCGCCTGCTCGCGCAGCCGTGGCTCCTCGTCGCCGTCGCCCACCAGCAGCAGCCGGGCGCGCGGTTCGGACGCGAAGACCGCCGGCAGCGCGTCGAGCAGGTGCACGTGGCCCTTCTGCGCGCTGAGACGCCCCACGCTGCCGACCACGAGCTGGTCGTCCTGCAGGCCCAGCTCGCGGCGCACCGCCAGGGCCTGCTCGCGCGGCACGGGGGCGAACTCGTCGAGCGGCGCGCCGTTCCAGATCACCCTGACCCGCGGTGCGGGGACGTGCCGCTCGCGCACCAGGAAGTCGCGGGTCGAGCCCGAGACCGCGATGGCCCGGTGGGTCAGCTCGCGCAGGGCCCGGTCGGCCCAGCCCTGGTAGCGCGGCATGCGCGGGTCGGCGAAGTGCTCGTGCAGCACCAGCCCGACCCCCAGCCAGCGGGCCGCCAGGCGCCCGAAGTCGGCCGCCGCGTAGCCGTGCACGTGCAGGATGCGGGCCTGCGTGCGCCGTCCCAGCGCCACCAGGTCGGGCAGGATGCGGGGGTCGAAGCGGCCGCGGCCCAGGTGCAGCACCGGCACGCCCTGCTCGGCCAGCTTCTCGGAGGCCGGCTCCCTGGCCTTGAGCCCGCACAGCAGCGGCTCGAAGCGGCTGCGATCGTAGCGCGGGAACCACCAGGCGAACAGGCGCGAGACCCCGTGGATGCTCGAGCCGCGCACCCCGAACTTGTCGCAGACGTGCAGCACCGGGACCGGCATGACGCGTCAGGCCGCCGCCGGGACCGTGCTGCGCGAGGTCCAGACCACCGCGCCCGAGAGCGACAGCAGCACGATCAGGCCGGCGCCCACCAGGCTGAAGGCCAGGGCGCTCTCGCGCGGCAGGCCCAGCTGGGCGAAGTAGAGGATGTAGATCGACTCGCGGATCCCCCAGCCGTTGAAGGACACCGGCACGGTCTGGACCAGGGTGCACAGCGGCACCATGACGAAGGTCGCCATGAGCGGCAACGGGATGCGCAGGGCGTGGGCCACGGCCCAGTAGTACAGGACCACCAGGGCCTGCAGGGCCACGCTGCCCGCGAAGGCGGCGAGGACCGCGCCGACCCGCGAGCGGTAGACGTGCACCGCGCCCTGGACCACCTCGAAGCGCTGGCGGATCCAGATCACGCGCATGAGGCCCGACCAGGCCATCAGCCGGCGCGCGGTGCCCGGGCGGAAGAAGACCCAGGCGATCACGCCGAAGACCAGGCCCAGCCCGGCCACGGCCGGCCCGGCCCCCACGAAAGCGCGGGCTTGCGGCCCGCCGAACAGGAAGGCCACGGCCGCCAGGGCGTAGAGCGCCCCCAGCCCCACGATGCGGTCGACCGCCACCACGGCCAGGGAGGTCACCACGGAGCCGGTCAGGCGCGAGCTGTCGCGCACGCGGATCACGTCGCCGCCGATGTTGCTCGGCAGGAAGTTGTTGAAGAAGGTCGCCACCAGGTACGAGGCGGACAGGTCGCGAAGGGGGGCGGGGTAGCCCTGGGCCGACAGCAGCAGCTGCCAGCGCCAGGTGGAGAGCACCAGCATCAGGGCGTAGCAGGTCACCGCCACGGCCATCAGCAGCGTGTCGCTGGTGCGCACGCGCTGCAGCAGGGCCCGCAGGTCGGTCCCCGAGAGGAGGTAGGCCAGCAGCAGGCCGCTGACGGCCAGCTTGAAGATCAGGAAGAGCGTCTTGCCCAGCGGGGCGCGGGTCTCGTTCATGGGCTGAGGCAGGCGCGACCGACTCGCTCCGCGGCGCGGGATCGTGGCTGCAAGGCCCTCATGCTACAGTCCCTTGCGCGAGCGAGGCAAACGCGTGCAGGAGCAGCCGGGAGAGCGCGTGCCCAGGCAGATGGGCATCCAGCAGGAGTGGGGCCGGCGGCGCGGCTCCGCCCTCCACAAGTACCAGGACCTGGTGGTGGGCAGCCGCAGCCTGGGGCGCCTGCTGCTGTACGAGCTGGTGGTGACCCTCACGTCGTGGGTCCCCGGAGCCCTGGGGCTGGTGCTGCGGCGGCTGGCCTACCCGCTGCTGCTCGGGAAGGTCGGGCGCAACGTGACCTTCGGCCAGGGCGTGGTGCTGCGCCACCCGCACAAGATCCGGCTGGGCGACGACGTGGTGGTGGACGACCTGGTGCTGCTCGACGCCAAGGGCGAAAGCAACCGCGGCATCGACGTGGGCCGCGGGGTCTTCCTGGGGCGCGGCACGATCCTGTCCTGCAAGGACGGCGACATCGAGCTGGGCGACCACGTCAACATCGGCTTCCAGAGCGAGGTCTTCTCTGGCTCGAGCGTCAAGGTCGGGGCTCACGGCCTGTTTGCGGCCTACACGTATCTGGTGGGCGGCGGCCACGCCTTCGACCAGGTGGACAGGCCGGTGGTGGAGCAGGAGCGCGTGTCGCGGGGTGTCGAGCTGGGCGCGAACGTCTGGCTCGGCACCGGCGCCAAGGTCCTGGACGGGGTGCGCATCGGGGCCAACGTGGTGGTGGGCGCCAACGCGGTGGTGGCCGCCGACCTGCCCGAGGGCGTCGTCGCCGCCGGGATCCCCGCCAAGGTGCTGCGTCGGCGGGACGAAGCTTGAAGCGCGTCCTGGTGGTGACGTCGGGGGCCCTGTTCGTGCGCGGCGGGCACCTGGTGATCGCCGAGGAGACCTGTGCGGCGCTGCGCCGGGCCGGGCACCTGGCCGAGGTCTTCGTGACCCCGCAGAACCGCTTCGGGCGGCAGCTCTCGGCCTACCTGGCCACCTGGCTGACCGACGTGGGGCTGACCGCCGACGGCCACCCGATCGACCAGGTCATCAGCTTCCGCTTCCCGTCCTACGCGGTCCGGCACCCGCGCCACGTCTGCTGGCTCAACCACCGCATGCGGGAGTACTACGACCTGTGGGAGCGCTTCGTGCGCGGCCTGGGCCGCCGGGGGCGCCTCAAGGAGGGCCTGCGGCGGCGCCTCTTCCACGCCCTGGACCACCGCCTGCTGACTCGCAACGTGACCCGCCTGGTGGCCCAGTCGCGCACGATCCAGTCACGCCTGCAGCGCTTCGGCGCCATCCCGAGCGACCTGCTCTACCCGCCCCCGCCCGAGCGCCCCTACCGCAACGAGGGCTGGGGCGACTACGTCTTCGCGGTCTCGCGCCTGCACCCGCTCAAGCGCCTGGACCTGCTGGTGGAGGCGGCGGCCCTGGCCAGCGACCGCTCGCCGAAGGTCAAGATCGCCGGCGAGGGCGAGGAGCGCGAGCGGTTGCAGCAGCGCATCGTGGCGCTCGGGCTCGAGGGACGGGTCGAGCTGCTGGGACCGGTGGACGAGGCGCAGCTGGTCGAGCACTACGCCCGCTGCCGGGCGGTCTACTTCGCCCCCTTCAACGAGGACTACGGCTTCGTCACGCTGGAGGCCTTCCGCTCCGCCAAGGCCGTGATCACGGCGCACGACAGCGGCGGGCCTGCCGAGCTGGTGGAGGACGGCCGGACGGGCTTCTGCAGCGCACCCGAGCCACGAGCGGTGGCCCAGACCCTCGACCGCCTGGCGGGGGAGGGCGGCCTGGCCGAGCGCCTGGGCCGGGCCGCCGAGGACGTGGCCCGGGCCCACACCTGGCCGGCCGCGGTGGCCGAGCTGCTGCGGGCTTGAGCGCGACCCGCGCGAGTCCTGTTAAACTTCGAGGATTCGCAGGGAGCCACGGAGCATGAGCAAGCTTCTCGAGGAACAGGGGACCGAGGCCGCCGCGCGGCGCTTCACGACCATCTCGGGGCGGGAGATCCGGCCGCTCTACGGCCCGGCCGACGTGGCCGACCTCGACCCGGCGCGCGACCTGGGCGAGCCCGGCCAGTACCCCTACACGCGCGGCGTGCACGAGACCATGTACCGCGGCAAGGTCTGGACCATGCGCCAGTTCGCCGGCTTCGGCTCGGCCGAGCAGACCAACGCGCGCTTCAAGTACCTGCTCGAGCACGGCGGCCACGGCCTGTCGGTGGCCTTCGACCTGCCCACCCTGATGGGCCGCGACCCCGACCACCCGCTCTCGCTGGGCGAGGTGGGCAAGTGCGGCGTGGCGGTCACCTCGCTGGCCGACATGGAGACGCTCTTCGACGGCATCCCGCTGGGCCAGGTCTCGACCTCGATGACCATCAACTCGCCGGCGGCGATGCTGCTGGCGTTCTACATCCTGGTGGGGGAGCAGCAGGGCGTTCCGCAGTCGCAGCTCTCGGGCACCGTGCAGGCCGACATCCTCAAGGAGTTCATCGCCCAGAAGGAGTACATCTTCCCGCCCAAGCCGAGCATGCGGCTGATCGTCGACATGATCCGCTACTGCACCGACCACATGCCGAAGTGGAACTCGATCTCGATCTCGGGCTACCACATCCGCGAGGCCGGCTCGACCGCGGCCCAGGAGCTGGCCTTCACGCTGCGCGACGGGGTCGAGTACGTGCAGTGGTGCGTCGACGCCGGCCTGGACGTGGACTCCTTCGCCCCGCGCCTGTCGTTCTTCTTCAACTCGCACAGCGACTTCTTCGAGGAGATCGCCAAGTTCCGGGCCGCCCGACGCATCTGGGCGCGCACGATGAAGGAACGCTTCGGCGCCAGGAACCCGCGCTCGTGGATGCTGCGCTTCCACACCCAGACCGCCGGCGTGAGCCTGACGGCCCAGCAGCCCTACAACAACGTGGTGCGTACGGCCCTGCAGGCCCTGGCGGCGGTGCTGGGCGGCACCCAGTCGCTGCACACCAACTCGCTCGACGAGGCCCTGGCGCTGCCCACCGAGGAGGCCGTCACGATCGCGCTGCGCACCCAGCAGGTCATCGCCCACGAGTCGGGGGTGGTCAATACGGCCGACCCGCTGGCGGGCTCGTACTTCGTCGAAAAGCTGACCAGCGAGATCGAAGCCGAGGCCCTGGAGTACTTCCGCAAGATCGACGCCATGGGCGGCATGGTGGCGGCGGTCGAGCGCGGCTTCCCGCAGCGCGAGATCGGAGAGGCGGCCTTCCAGTTCCAGAAGGCGGTCGAGCGGCGCGAGAAGATCATCGTGGGCGTCAACGAGCACGTGATGGACGAGAAGCCGCTGCCGATCCTCTACATCGACGAGAGCGTGGCCGCGCAGCAGACCGCGCGCGTGGCGGCCCTCAAGGCCCGGCGCGACGGCGCGGCCGTGGCGCGCGCCCTGGAGGGGCTCAAGCAGGCCGCGCGCGGCAGCGACAACCTGATGTACCCGATCCTGGACGCGGCCCGGGCCTACGCCACCCTGGGCGAGATGTGCGACGCCTTGCGCGAGGTGTGGGGCGAGTACGAGGAGCCGGCCAGCTTCTAGCAGGAGAGCGAGCACATGACCAGCACTGAAGCCAGCGCGCCGGAGGCGGCGGCGACGCGCGCCCGGCGGATCCGGGTCCTGATCGCCAAGCCGGGGCTCGACGGGCACGACCGCGGCGCCAAGGTGGTGGCCCGCGCCCTGCGCGACGCCGGCATGGAGGTGGTCTACACCGGCCTGCGGCAGAGCCCCGAGCAGATCGTGGCGGCCGCCGCCCAGGAGGACGTCGACGTGATCGGCCTGTCGATCCTGTCGGGCGCCCACCTGCCGATCTGCCGGCGCGTCATGGAGCTCCTGGGCGAACGCAGCATGCGCGGCGTGCAGGTCTTCGTGGGCGGCATCATCCCGGGCCAGGACATCCCCGAGCTGCGCGCCGCCGGCGTCTCGGAGGTCTTCCTGCCGGGCGCGTCGACCGAGGACATCGTGCGCCACATCGAAGCGGCGGTGTCCGCCGAGTGAGGCTGGCACAGCCCCGTGCCGAGGGCTGCAAACGTCCTGAATTCGTTGACATACGGGCAGCAGCGGTCCATCATGGGGCGCAGCAGCCGGGCCATGCGAGGGCACGTTTCGTGAGCCTGGGGGGCCGCCCGCGAGGGCGCGCCGCGGCGGGCAGCGAAGGGGGGCCAATACGGCGATGGGCAAGAAGATCCTGCTGGCCGACGACAGCATCACGATCCAGAAGGTCATCGAGCTGACCTTCTCCGACGAGGACTTCGAGGTCGTCACGGTCGGAAACGGCCGGCTGGCCATCGAGCGCGTGGCCGATGTCGCGCCGGACGTGGTGCTGTGCGACATCATCATGCCCGAGAAGGACGGCTACGAGGTCTGCGACTTCGTCAAGAAGAACCCGGCCCTCGCGCACGTCCCGGTGCTGCTGTTGACCGGCGCCTTCGAACCCTTCGACCAGGACCGGGCCGCCCGCGTCGGGGCCGACGGCTACCTGGCCAAGCCCTTCGAGCCGCAGACCCTGATCGCCAAGGTCGAGGAGCTGCTCGAGCGCGGCCCGGCGCCGCGGCCCGCCGCGCCGCCGACCCCCGAGGTGGTCCGCCACGCCACCGTGCCGATCCCGTCGGAGACCACGCCGATGGCGGCCGTGCGCCCGACGGCGCCCGCGGAGCCGAGCGCGCCGCCGAGCCCGGCCGAGTTCGAGCCGCTCTACGCCGTCGAGGAGCCCGCCGAGTTCCAGCCCCTCGAGGCGGTGGGCGGCTTCGAGCCGCTCGAGGTGGCCTCGTTCGAGCCGGCCGAGGCCGCGTCCGCCGAGTCTCCGCTGGACTCCTTCGTGAGCGAGCCGGCCTTCGCCACGGCACGGGCCGGCTCGTCGGCCACGATGGCGTTCATCCCCGAGGAGCCTCTGGCGCCGACCCCGCCACCGGCGCCCCAGGCCTTGCCGGCCGAGATCGACCTGGTGGGCGAGCCCGAGCTGGTGGCAGAGCCGGAGCCGGAGTTCGTGGCCGAGCCCGAGCCCGAGCCCGAGCCGGCCCCGGCCGTGGCCGAGACGGAGTTCGTGGCAGAGCCGGAAGTGGCCGAGACGGAGTTCGTGGCGGAGCCGGAACCGGAGTTGGTGGCCGAGTCGGAGCTGCTCGTGGCCGAAGCGGCCCCGGCTTCGGCCGACGTGGCCGGGTCCGGGAGGCCGACGGGGCCGGCGCTGCAGGCCGACTTCGAGGCCCCGGCCGAGTTCCTGGCCGAGGAGCCGGCCCCGGCCTTCGAGCCCGCTCCGTCCTTCGAGCCCGCCCCGGCCTTCGAGCCCGCTCCGGCCTTCGAGCCCGCTCCGGCCTTCGAGCCGGTCGCGGAGGCGGAGGCCGTGGAGTTCGAGGCGCCCCCGCAGGTCGTGCCTCCGGCGCCGGCCGGTGTCGCCGCCGAGCTTCCGCTACAGGAGCGTGCGCGGGCGGCCGTTGAGGCGGCCTACGGCGCGGTCTTCGCCGCCGACCAGCCGCTCGCCGAGCAGCCCTCTGCCGCGCCGCCTCCCGAGAGCGAGGCGGTATTCGACTTCGAGCCGGAGCCGTCGGCCGTGGAGACGGCGGCGGCCGAGCCTGCCCCGGCGACCGAGGAACTCGCGCCGGAGGAGCTGCTGCTGCCGGAGGAGCCGGTGATCCCGGCCGAGCCCGCCGCAGCGGCGCCCGTCGCCGCCTTCGAGGAAGCGGCCTTCGAGGAGGCCTTCGAGCCCGCCCCGGCCGAGCCGCAGCCGCTGGTCGCACCGTCGCTCGACACCATCGAGGAGCTCACCGAGCCGGAGCCGGAGCAGGTGGCCACGCCCCAGGAGTGGGCCCAGGCCCCGGAACCGCAGCCCGTGCTGGCGGCGACGCCGCCCGCGGAGGAGGTCTCCTTCGAGGACGTCGCCCCTCCGGCCGTGCCGGCCGAGGCGCCGGCCGGGGCTCCCTCCGTGGCCGCGGAGGTGGCCGTGCCAGTCGACATGGTGGCTGCCATCGCCCAGCGCGTGGTCGGCCAGATTTCCGAGAAAGTCATCCGCGAGGTGGCCTGGGAGATCATCCCGGAGCTGGCCGAGGCCCTGATCAAGAAGGAGATCGAGCGGCTGCGCGCCGAGCTGGACCGGCTCCCCGAGTAGCGTGGGGGAGACTGCCGCGGCGCGGGCGGCCGGCGACCCGGAGCTGGCCGAGCAGTGGCGCGCGGCCCTGGGGGACTGGCCCGGCCCGTGCGAGGCCTGGCGCGTGCTGGGTTCCACCAACGACCGCGCGATTCTTGGTTGGTGGGCATCAGCCGGAATTGTTCCACGCCGGGGTTTGGGCCAAAAATTTTGCGGTGCACTCTTGGGCCAATCGCTATCAGCGGACACC
>JBDIBD010000174.1:0-9194 GCA_039812725.1 Vicinamibacteria bacterium
CTGCGCGGCGTTGGCGATGTCGGCCGCGGGGTTGAGGCCGGTCGGCTGTCCGCCGATGAGGCGCCCGCCGAACTGCTGCGGGGCGTCCCACTTCTGCACGTCGGGCGGGCCGTCCGGGCCCGGGGGCAGCTCCATGCGCTGCATCGGCCGCGTCTGCCGCTGGAACTGCTCGGCGGCGGCCCCGGCGAAGGGTGCCATCTCCGGCGGGCCGTCCGGCCCCGGCTGCTGCGGGCGGATCAGGCCCATCTGCCGCGCGATGCCGGGAACGGCGTCCATCATGCCCCGCGCCACCGGCCCGCCGTCCGGGCCCCCGCCCGGCTGCGGCGGCCTGATCATGCGGCCCATCGCCTGCCCCAGCCCCGGGACCATGCCGCCGCCGGTCTGGTCCTGCGTCGGGCGCGGGCGGGACTGGAACGCCCGACCCAGCCGCGCCAGCCGGCCCAGGCCCAGCCCCTTCGCGCCGCCCTCCGGCGGGCGCCCCACCGGGCCCGTGTTCGTCCCGGGGGCCGGCGGCCTGCGCCGGAAGCCCTGCATCCGATCCATCTCCGGCGAGTCCATCATCGGCTTCTGCATCTCATCCCCCCCTAGGGACGCTCAACCACGGTTACCGTCGCATTCGAGAGCGCCAGAGTCGCACTCCCAACATTCACGAAGGCCAGGCACGTCCCTCCGTAGATCCTGATTCCTGGCGCCGGGAAGGTGATGGTGCCAGGAACGTTCGCCACCGATGTCCCAAGCGCCGTCAACGGCCGGTAGGCGATCAGGCTCATGGTCCCGCTGGTGTAGGTCGTCGCCAGCGTGATCCCACCGCTTGAGGCGCCCGTCATGCCACGAATGCCGCGGTCCCCAGCAGCTAGCGAGAAGGGCATCCACGTCCCGATCACGGGCGTTGCCGGGGCCTGGTAGCCAACCTGAGCCTGGAATGTGCCCGTGTTGCCCGTGTTGCCGCTCTCATCGGTGTAGTTGATCGTGGTGTTGCTGACGGCGGCGGCGTTTCCCAGCGCCGTGAGGGCGTAGAGTGCCATCTCGACGCCTTCGCCGTTGGTGCTACCGTTCAGGTCGCGCGCTGGCCACGCCGCTGTAGTGATTGCCTGCGCCGTCGTCGTGGTAACAGCGAGCCCGGTGTTGTACCAGAGCAGGTCCACGAGCCGCATGGCCTCGGTGACGCTGTTCTGCACCGTCATGGACGTGATGTAGAGGTTGCCCGAAGCCGGCGCAGCGATCACTGGCGAGCCCGCAACCGTAGCGCCGGCAGCAGTAGAGCAATCGAAGTTGGCCCCGTTGACTCCTGGCGTCCCCAGCACCCACGCGCCAGGGATGCCAGCGTCCTTGTTGCCCAGAATGGCGTAGCCTGCCGAGTCCTTCGCCGTCCCGACCTTGCTGATGAGGTAGACGCGGCCGTTGTACCCGGCATCTGGGCTCGTGGTAATCGCGCTCCCGGCCGCCGAGTAGCGGTTCCACCCGTCGTCCCCGAACGTCAGCAGCTCCCCGGGCCCGAGGGTGGCAGAGTAGACCGTGCGATTCGCAGCGCTCCTATCCACCTGCACCGTGATCGTGTTCGAGGTCGTCGTGCTGGCGTTGCGGATCGTGAGCGTCCTGACGTAGCGCCAGTTGGACGCGGCGGGGGCTGAAATGATCGGCGTGGTCGTAGCACTGGAGATGTTCCCGGCTCCCGTCCCTGGCGTCGTAAGCGCCGTCGCGCTGACGTTGCTCCAGGCCACCGTGTAGTCGGTCGAGGCCGCGCTGCTGGTCACGATCTCCAGGGAATCCGTGGTGCCCTCGAGCGAGATGGACGATCCCCACGCGGGCGCGGCCAACAGCAGCATGAGGAGGAGCAGGCGCTTCATGGTCAGAACCCCGCCAACGCAGAGGCCGACACCTGCGCGTAGGAGAGCCCGCCGCCGCCTCCGGGGCAGGTGGTCCACGCCGGGTCGCCGGCCCCGCCCGACAGCAGACAGAGCCCGCTGCTGGCGTCGTCGGTCAGCTTGGCGAGCGGCAGGACGCTGCTGGTGTCGTTCGTCAGGTCCACGCTCGCGCACGTCGCGGCTCCGCTCGCGCTCAGGCTGCGCGGGAACTGGTTCGTGCAGCTCGCGCCAGCGTAGACGCTGGGCGTCCCGGTCGTGTTGATGACCAGCCCCGTCGAGAGCGCCCCCAGGTTGTGCTCAGCCGAGAGGCCCGCGTCGGCCGCACCCGTCCAATACTGAGCCGTGGTCGGGGCGCCACTGCCCCCGAGCGCGCTCCACGTCGCGCCATCGAAGGTCAGTGCCGAGTTGGTGTCCTTGTTGTAGCGGTAGTCGCCCTCGGATGCCCCCGTCGTCGTGTCCGTGGCAGCCTCGCACACCCACATCCGAACGACGTCGCCCTGCGTGTAGCCGTAGGAGGCGCACTCGGCCGCGTAGGACGACGGAGCCGCCAGGACCAGCAGCGCCACGAACAGGAAGAAGGCCACCTCGAACGATCCAGCTCCCGTCCGCATCACGACCTTCTGCGTCGTCCACTGCTCGTAGTCGTCGTAAACGATGCGGTTTCCGTCCTGGCGCACGATCACCCGTCCGAACGGACGCCGGCCGAGACGGTGTGGAATCGGAGTTCCCGAAGTATCGACCGTCTCGACGTGCCATTCGCCCAGCTTGCTCAGCAGCCAGTCCGCGAAGTCCACGACGCCGCCCACCGCCATCCACAGCGCGGCGGCGACGTGATCCTTCGGCCGCTCCGGGTCGGGGCGCATCAGGCGCGGCGCGAGGTTCTTCAGTGGGCTCTCCACGATCACACCCGCACCGCCTTGCGCCGGAAGAAGCGCGCCCACACCCGCATGTCGTAGACCTCGAGCACGTCGGGATGGTCGGACGTGAAGATGACCTGCACGATGGCCCGCGGGTCGCCCAGGTTCTGCGCCCGCGCGTAGATCGGCCCCTCGCCCTGGATCGTCACCGACTGCACGGCCGTCGCGTCCACGCCGTCCAGCAGCAACCGGACGTAGCCCGTGGACGCCACCGATGGGTCGGCTACCGACGTGTCGGAGCGGCGCCGCACGCCCAGCGCCACGCGCGACACCGAACACAGCTCGTACCCCTCAGGGATCGGCACCGCGGCGGAGATGATCTGCGCGTGGACGTTGATGGGGCCCTCGTCGCGCCGCACGTCAGCGTCGAGCTGGTGGATGCGCGGCTGGTCAGCGAAGGTGCAGAGCACCGGCCACGCGCCGCCGTCCGAGTCCTCGGGAGGGGCCTGGCCGATGAAGTTCGGGGCCCTGTGCGCCGATCCGGTCCACATCCAGCCCAGCGAGCACCACTCCCCCGTGCGCGGGTTCCAACCGAGCGCCAGGTCGTTGGCCGTGGACGACGACGTGGACGGGATGCACAGGATGAAGATGCCGCCGTCGCGCGGGCTGCAGGACAGCACCGCCCGGTCGGCGTAAGCCTGCGGCACGTTCGAGAGCGCCTTGTCCACCCAGCCCCGCGACACGATCTCCGCGGGCCCGCCCTGGCTGCTCAGGAGGTGCCGCCCGTCGAAGAAGGCCAGGATGCCGCCCTCGCCCACCGCCACCGCCGCCGCGCTCACGGCCCCGTGGTGCGTGCTCAGATCCGCGATCTGGTAGCTCGAGCCGGCGCCGGGCGTGATGACGAAGGCCGAGGCGTCCGCGAACGCCGCCGCGCGCAGCCGGTCCCAGCGCCGGAAGGCCATGTACCGCTGCCCGCCCGCCGCCGGCAGCTTCAGCGCCTCGGTCGGGTCGAAGCTCTCCCACAGCGGATCTCCGCCTTCGATGGCGCACGGCCAGATCAGCGGCTCAGGGTCGTTCGACACCAGCCACAGCCGGCCGTCGAACACGTCGCAGTCCTCGGGGTTGTTCGGGACCGTTCCGAGCGCGAAGTTGGCCGGCGTGGCGATGTCGTAGGCCGAGTCCAGCGTCGCCTCGTTGAGCGTCGTCGTCGCGTTCGCCAGCGTCGTGAAGTAGTAGAGGTTCTCGGCGTCACCGTTGGCGTAGCTGAGGAACAGTTCCTTGGAGATGACGCGGGGGTGCGTGGAGGCCGTCAGGCCGCTCCACTGCCGCTGATCTCCGGCCAGGCACGTCACGGCCGTCACGGGCGACATGGGCGACACCTGGCCGTCGTTCGTCAGGTAGCGGTAGGCGCACTGATAGGTGCCGGCCGGAAGCGTGGAGGCCACGGCCGCGTTCACGACGGTCGGCGCCGGGGGCGCGGTCAGCGCGCAGTCCGTCACGACAGCCGGCTTCAGGTTGTAGAGCCAGCCGCCGCGCACCGTGCGCCGACAGGCGTAGAGAGTCGTGTCGTTGACCGCGGCTGCGCGCCACGAGCGCCAGGCGTCGGTCGCATCGTAGAGCGGCCCCGTCGTCCCGTTGAACGGGATCTGCACCAGCGCGGCGCCGATCTTCCGCACGAAGTGGGCTTGGTTGGCCGCGGTCCCCTGCGTCGCGGCCATGAGGTTCCACCGCCCGGGCGTCCCGGTCGGGATCGAGGCGGTCCCGAGCTTCAGCGCCCAGGCCCCCGCGAGCTGGTAGGCGTAGGCCGTCGCGTGGAGCTTCTGCGCCCCGAGGCGCTGCACCCACGACTGGCCGCGGGCGTAGAAGTTGAGGAGCTTCTCGGTGTAGCCGGCCGGGATGTTGGCGCGGGCCGCGGCGTCGGCCTGGCCGTGGCCCGGCGTCAGGCGGATGACGGTCGCGCTCACGGCGTGATCCCGCGCCCGCGCTGGCCGCCCGCCATCGGGATGCCGTACCCGGTGATCTGGTAGTTGGCCGAGAGCGGGAAGTAGCGCCGCAGGACGGCCAGCGCCCCCGGGTCGTCCCCGAACACGCGCTCCCACTGCATCTTGATCTGCTGCGCGACCTGCTCCACCGCGTCGTCCGACTCGTCCAGGCAGAGCGTCGCGGCCCCGTAGGCGATCAGCCGGTGCAGCTCCTCGGGCATCCGGGGCGTGTCGGCCGCCGCCGACATCACGAGCACCTCGTCGTACCAGCACTGGAGGCCGTCCGTCAGGCTCGCCGTGGGCGTGGGCCACAGCCGGATCTCCGGGCCCTCGTCGGTGTAGGCCGTCCGCGCCGCGCTGCGCTCCGAGGCGTCCGTCGCCGTCAGGATGTCGTCGGCGTGCGGAACCGCCTGGCCGTCCAGCAGCAGCCGCATCTCGCGGTACTTGCCGTCGTCGCAGAGGATCTCGTAGCGCCGGACGTGCTGATTGGTGGGCTTCGAGTAGTAGGCTTGGTTGGCGACGATGTTCGCCTTGGCCGACCACTTGAACAGGTCCGGCATGAGGATGCGGATGCGCGCCTGCGCGATGGCGTAGGCCGTGTTGATCTGCTCGTCCAGGGTGGTGGCGTCGAAGTACCCGGCCGTGGCCTCGGCCACCAGCCGGCGGGTGCGCGAGCGGATCTGGTCGAAGGTCGCCATCAGCTCCTCGGCGTCCAAGTGGTCGAGACGGTGGCCCGCGGGGACCACGGGTTGACGCGGCCCGTCTCGATGGGCGGAAGCCGGCCGGTCGCGTCCAGCACCACGCCCAGCACCGTCTTGCCCAGGACGGCGGTCCCCAGGATGGCGCTGGTCTGCGTGGTGCGGTCGGTGACGGGCATTCGCCTACTCCCCGATGTCCGTCATGGCCCGGAACTGGTCGAGCGGCCGGTCGTACTCGAAGTAGTGGATCGTCACCATCAGGTCGCGCAGCGTGTTCCCGCCGTCGTCCACATAGTCGAGGCGCAGGCTCGTGTTGTCGGTCTGCGTGGCCGAGGCCGAGAGCGCGGGCCGGATCGTGCGGCGGCGGTAGTTGGCCGCCGCCGGATTGCACGCCTGCGCCGCCCCGACGAGCTGGCCCGTGGCGATGGTCGGCGCTGTCACGAACATCGAGGAGTAGACGCCCGCGATGGGCGTCAGCAGGTCGCACGTCGGCGCCGTCACCGTACCGGCGGTGAGGCACTGCATCTGCGCGCCCAGGATGAGAGCGGGCCGCGCGAACGTGAAGTAGGTCAGCACGCCCGTCGCCGGGTTGTTGGCGTAGTAGGTGAGCGTCTTGTAGTGCGCGCGAGCCGGGATGTACATGGGCTTGAGCGGCAATGGAGACAGCACCAGGCTCGCACACTGGAAGTACGCCGCCCCGCTCGCTTCGCAGCGCAGTTCGGCCGCCAGCTCGTGATTCGAGGTAAACAGAGACGGGCCCGCCACGAGAGTCGCCCAGGAGCTATTACCTGGATGGTACGGACTGTAGTCCGTCGAGATTCCGAACGAGAGCCCAGCACGCGCCCGATTCGTTCCATTGCTGAAAGCGTGCGTGATGAGGTAGGCGTAGAGCGTCTCGTCGTAAGTGTCGTAGCCCGTGACGGCAGCACCGCTCGCGTCCACCGGCATGTAGCGCGAACGCATGAAGGGCTTGAGCTGGACCGTCGAAGCCACGGCCTTCTGCTTCAGGACGGCTGCCGCGCTTCCGTAGGTCAGCCGCGCGCTGAAGTGGTCTTGCCCGTCTAGCACTTGCGTGTCGGCTTGCCCAACGCCGCAGCGCGCGATAGCTGCTCCCGCACCGCTGAGCGTCCAGAAGTCGGGGGCCGCCGCATCCCCGTTAGCCCACATGGCGAACGTGTCATTCGCCAGCAGGTTGCCGAACACGAAGCCGTTGCGGACGTGCGACGCGGACAGCACGTTGATCGGATTCCCGTCCACGTCCACGATGGCCGACATGCGCGTGTTGAGGTCCGAGAGGTTCCCCCGCGCAGCGATCACTTCGGCGGTCGTCTGCGCGGGGGTGACGGTGGGATTCCCGGCGTCCACCAGCGCAGACGACACCTCGGCGTCGTAGGCGTCCAGGTACGCCTTGTTGATGACCTGCGTACCGTCGTTGCCGGTGAAGTTCGGCGGGAATGCCACGGTGGCTTACTCCTTGGACGGCTTGCCGCCGCCCTCCTTGATGGGCTTGAGGTCGAAGCCCTCGCCGCCCAGCAGCGACAGCGCGGCGCCGCCGGCCTTCTTCAGCGCGGCGACGAGCGCCTTGGCGTACTCCGGGTCGCGGGTCGCGCGCTCGGCGTCGGCCAGGCCCTCCTCGGCGCTGCGCTGGGCCTTCACGTCGGCCAGCTCGAAGATGCCCAGGCCCGGGTTCTCCTCCATGTGCTTCCGCAGCACGGCGGCGTCCTCGGGCGTGTGGGCGACGTACTCCCCGAACAGCAGGCCGGGGTGTTGGGCGAACTTGTAGTGCTTGAGCGAGCCCTTCGTCACGATGTCGCCCTTGAAGTTACGGACCTCGCCCGTGACGACGGTGAAGGTGTAGCCGGTCGGGCGGCGCAGACGGAACACCACGTCGCCCGGCTTGACCTCCGACAGCGGATCTTCGGCCCACAGCGCCCGGTCCTCCCGGGACCGCTGCTGGTCCGCGATCTCCCTCTCGCGGGCGCCGTGCCAGGACGTGCTCGCGGCGCCCGTGCGGCCCTGGGCCGCGGCGACGGCCGTCATCGCGCGGACCCCGCCGGCAGGCTCAGGCCGTTGAACGACAGCACCTCGGCGGAGAGGTTGGTCGAGTTGACCAGCCTCACGATGAGCTGCTGGTTGGGAGGGCCCCACAAGCCGCCGAGGCCCCACGCCACGTCGCAGCCCGTGGCCGGCGTGTCGCACGCGCCGAAGGACTTGGCGACCGTGGTCGCCCCGCCCGCGGACGGGCCCCACAGCGTCGTCACCGTCTCCGAGCCGGTGGCCCCGAACTTCCGGTCCACCGCGTAGACGTAGACGTTGCTGGTGCCGCCCGCGTAGGTGGACACCTCCTGCAGGCTCTGGATGTAGCCCCGCCGGCCGTACCAGGGGTTGAGCTTGAAGGTGGACGACAGGGGCCCACTCCCCAGGAACTCGTAGCCGGCCGTCCCGAGCGGCGGCGCCAGCGGGCTCGAGACGACCACCGTGTTCGACAGGAACACGCTCGAGTCGAAGGCGAGGCCGAGGCCGTTCGGCGTGGTGGCCTGCGTCGCGGCGATGGTCACGAGCGTGTCGTTGCTCGAGTCGGTTCGCAGGGCCGCGTAGGGCAGGCACCGCCAGTCGCTCGAGGCGTTCACGATGTCCACCACCTCACCGATGGTGTTGCACGCGGCGTTCGACACGTCGATCACGCCGCCGAGCGCCCCGGCCACCGGGCACTCGAAGGTGTCGGTGGCGGACTCCGCGCCGCAGGTGCCGTCCGTGAAGGTCAGGTCGCCCGTGCCCGCGTCCACCGTGATGGAGGCGCAGGCGCTCGTGCCGATGTACTTGCAGTACATGGCGATGGAGCCGTCCTCCGCGACGGCCTGCGCCGCCGAGGCGATGCCCTGGTAGGGGATCTCGACTTCGACCGACTGCGCCACCGCCACGGGCGCGAACAGCACGGCCAGCGCGGCGGCCAGGATCAGGAACGTCAGCTTCAGTTTCATGATCTCTCCTTGCCCCCGTCAGGCCAGCGGCGCGAACAGGAGGCCGTGGGCCGCCTCCAGGTCGTTCTGCACGCCGAAGTCGGCGTACCAGCACTTCAGGTCGGTGAAGGTGTTGTTGTCCGCGCGCTGCGAGGCGAGCTGGACGTGGCGGTTCTTGCCGTAGCGGATGCCGAAGTGGCTCGGGTCCACGATGGCCATGCGGTTGGCCGTCTCGGGGTAGTCGCCCCACCAGGTCACCTCGTGCAGCATGAGGCGCTGGCCGTTGACGTTCAGGCTGGAGACGAACCAGCCGAAGTCGTAGCCCTCGCTCGCGCTCTGCACGCGGATCGGGTAGTTGAGCGAGACGTGGTTGGTCGGGAGCTGCTGGGCCCAGTTCATCCAGGCCGGCGCCACGAAGGCGTGCTTCAGCTTCTTCCCGTGCAGGCCGCCCTGCCCGTAGCGCATGTAGGGCCGGATGATCGAGCAGAACTGCGGCCAGTCCGGCACGCCCGAGAGGATCTGGTAGTTGGTCGTGATGGCCGCGTCGAAGCCGCGCGTGTGGGTCCGGTTGTAGCCGGTCACGGGGTCGGTGATCTGGTCCAGGTCCGAGAACCAGAGCGCCCGGTCCATCTGCTCGCGGAAGGCGTTGGCGATCTGCTTCTGCTCCATCGAGTAGTTCCAGCCCGCGTACAGGTCCGTGTTCTGCATGCGGAGCGTGGCGCCGGTCGCCAGCGACGTCTCGTTGAGGTAGTTGTACACGCTGTCCTGGCTGTACCCGAGCGGGGTCGGGTCGGCCTCGGACTCCGAGCGCACGCTGTTCAGGATGATCAGG
>JBDIBD010000175.1:0-9186 GCA_039812725.1 Vicinamibacteria bacterium
GCGGAGCGGGCACGGGCAGGGCGCAACGCCCGCCGGAGCGGCGCAGGCCGGAGTGCAGGGCGCGCAGCTCGCGAGCCACCTCGTCGAGGCCCTGGGGACGCTTCTCCGGGTCCTTGGCCAGCATGCGGTGGACCACCTGGGCCAGCCGGGCCGGGACCTCGGGGTTGAGGGTCAGGATCGGGTCGGGGGCGCTCTGGATGATCTGGTAGAGCACGGCGTGCAGGGTGCGACCCTTGAATGGCTTCTGCAGCGTCAGGAACTCGTACAGCACCGAGCCCACCGAGAACAGGTCGGTGCGGTGGTCGCTGCCCTGGCCCGAGGCCTGCTCGGGGGCCATGTAGTCGGGCGTCCCCAGGATCACGCCCCGGCGCGTGATGGTGGCGCGCGAGGCCACCCGGGCCAGGCCGAAGTCCAGGATCTTGACCCGGCCCCGCGAGGTCACCAGCAGGTTGGCCGGCTTGATGTCGCGGTGCACCACCCCGCGGGCGTGGGCGTAGGCCAGGCCCTCGCAGATCTGCGCGGCCACGCGCACGCGGTCGGCCATGGCCAGGGGGGCCTGGCGCTCGATCAGCGTGCGCAGGTCCTCGCCCTCGAGCAGCTCCATGGCCATGTAGAGGTGGCCGTCGGTCTCGCCCATGTCGTAGACGGTGACGATGTTGGGGTGGCTCAGCCGGCCGATGGCCTCGGCCTCGCGCCGGAAGCGCTGCAGGATCTCGTCCTCGGCCGGCAGGTCGTCCGAGAGCATCTTGAGCGCGACCGGCCGGCCCACCGCCCGGTCGCGGGCGCGGTAGACCACGCCCATGGCGCCCTCGCCGAGCTTGCCTTCGATCTCGTAGCGCCCGAGGGCGGGCATGCGGGGGACCGCGCCCGGCTAGGCGGTGTAGCGCAGGAGCACGACCGAGACGTTGTCGCGCCCGCCGGCCTCGTTGGCGGCGTCGATCAACCCGCCGGCCGCCTCCTCGAGGGAGGCGACGCGCGCCACCAGGACCTCGCGGATGGCCTCGTCGTTGATCATCGAGTGCAGGCCGTCGGAGCAGATCAGCACCACGTCGCCGCTCTCGAGCTTGTGCTCGACCACGTCGATCTCGATGGTGTCCTTGGCCCCCACGGCCTTGGTGATCACGTTCTTGAGCGGGTGCCGCTCGATCTCCTCGGCGCTCAGGATGCCCTCGGCCCAGGCGGCCGAGACCCACGAGTCGTCGGTGGTGATCTGCTTCAGCTCGCCGCCGCGCAGCACGTAGCAGCGGCTGTCGCCGGCCGAGCCGACCGTCAGCAGGCGGTCGGCCTCGGTCACCAGGGCCGCCACCACCGTGGTTCCCATGCCGGTGTAGTCCTCGCGGTTGTCGGCCGCGCGGAAGACCTTGCGGTTGGCCAGCTTGATGGCCGTCTTGAGCCGGTTGCCGGCGAAGGAGAGGTCGGCGTCCAGGCCGTAGGGCCAGGTGATCTCCTTCTCGCGGTGGCTCTTCTGGACGAAGGCGTCCAGGGCCTCGATGGCCATGCGCGACGCCACCTCGCCGGCGTTGTGGCCGCCCATGCCGTCGCAGACCGCGTACAGGTGGGTCTCGGGGTCGACGAGGAAGCTGTCCTCGTTGAGCTTGCGTCGCCGCCCCACGTCGGTCTTGCCGAAGGCCTCGATCATCGGGTCTCCCCCGCGCCCGCTCCCGCGGAGCGCGCGCACCGGGCGTCAGCTGCTGCGCTTCCAGCGGGCAGCATAAGGGCTGGGACGGGGCCCGGTCAACGCGCTGCGGGGGCGTGGGCCCGCCGCAGGGCCTGGGCCATCTCGCGCACGGCCCGCTCCATGCCCACCAGGACCGCGCGCGCCACGATGGCGTGGCCGATGTTCAGCTCGCTGATCTCGGGCAGGGCCGCCACGCGCGCGACGTTGACGTAGTCGAGGCCGTGGCCGGCGTGCACCTGCAGCCCCAGCTTGCGCCCCAGCCGGGCGGCGTCCTCGACCTTGCGCAGGGCCGCCTCGCGGGCCTTCTCGTCGGCCGCGTCGGACCAGGCCGCGGTGTTGATCTCGACCGCCCGCACGCCGATCTTGTGGGCCTCCTTGACCTGCTCGAGGGAGGGGTCGACGAACAGGCTGACCTCGATGCCGCCCTCGCCCAGGCTCCTCGCCACGGGCTTGAGGTGCACGCTGTTGAGCACCACGTCCAGGCCGCCCTCGGTGGTCAGCTCCTCGCGCCGCTCCGGCACCAGCGTGACCTGGTGCGGGCGCACGGTCAGGGCCACGCGCACCATCTCCTGGGTGGCGGCCATCTCGAGGTTGAGGCGCGTCTTGACCACCTGGCGCAGCAGCTCCACGTCGCGGTCCTGGATGTGGCGGCGGTCGGAGCGCAGGTGCACGGTGATGCCGTCGGCCCCGCCCAGCTCGGCCAGCACGGCGGCCTGCACGGGGTCGGGGCTGGCGGCCCGGCGCGCCTGGCGCACGGTGGCCACGTGGTCGATGTTCACTCCGAGGCGCAGCATGGCGGCGAGTATACGCGGGGGGCGGGCCTAGCGGCCCGCGGCCTCCGGGACGTCCTCGCGCGCGGCCTGGGCCAGCTCCCGGGCCCAGGCCCGGATGCGGTCCTCGTCGGGGCCCTCGAGCATGATGCGCAGCTTGGGCTCGGTGCCGCTCCAGCGCACCAGCAGCCGCCCGTCCTGGCCCAGGGCGCGCGTGACCTCCTCGCCCCGGCGCTTGAGGCGCGCCATCTCGTCCAGGGGCCGGCGGGCGGGCAGGGTCACGTTCTCGAGCACCTGCGGCACGCGCTCCATCACGCCGTGGGCCAGCTCCGAGAGCGGCCGGCCCGAGCGCAGCATGAGCGCCAGCACCTGCAGGGCGGCCACCACGCCGTCGCCGGTCGAGACGTGGTCGAGGAAGATCAGGTGGCCCGACTGCTCGCCGCCCAGGTTGTAGCCGCCCTGGCGCATGGCCTCGACCACGTAGCGGTCGCCCACCGGCGTGCGCAGCAGCCGTGCGCCGCGCGCCGCCAGCATGCGCTCGAGCCCGAGGTTGCTCATGACCGTGGCCACGACGGTCTGCTGGCGCAGCTCGCCGGCCTCGATCATGCGCAGGGCGCACATGGCCATCACGGCGTCGCCGTCGACCACCTGGCCCTTCTCGTCCACCACGATCACGCGGTCGGCGTCGCCGTCCAGCGCCACGCCGATCTGGGCCCCGCGCTTGACCACTTCCGCCCGCAGGTTCTCGGGGTGCAGCGCGCCCGACTCGCGGTTGATGTTGGTGCCGTTGGGCTTGACGCCCAGGGCCCAGACCCGGGCCCCCAGCTCCTGGAAGACCGCGGGGGCCACGCGGTACGCGGCGCCGTGGGCGGCGTCCACCACCAGCCGCAGCCCCTCCAGCGAGAGGTCGCGGGGGAAGCTCGACTTGGCGAAGGCGATGTAGCGGCCGCGCGCGTCCTCGAGCTTCTCGGCCCGGCCGATGCCCGGGCCGGTCTTGCGGGCGCCCAGCAGGGCCGGCTCGCCGATCAGGCGCTCGATCTCGGCCTCGGCCGCGTCGGGCAGCTTGAAGCCGTCCGCGCCGAAGACCTTGATGCCGTTGTCGGCGTACGGGTTGTGGCTGGCGCTGATGACCACGCCCGCGTCGGCCCGCATGCTCACCGTCAGGTGCGCCACGGCCGGCGTGGGCAGCGGGCCGGTCAGCAGCACGCGCCCGCCCATCGAGCAGATCCCGGAGGCCAGCGCCGTCTCGATCATGTAGCCGGACAGGCGCGTGTCCTTGCCGATGACGACGCGCGGCGCGTGGCGCTTGCCGCGCCCGGCCACGAAGGTCACCGCCCGGCCCAGGGCCAGCGCCAGCTCCGGGGTGATGGGCGCCTCGTTGGCCACGCCCCGGATGCCGTCGGTCCCGAACAGCCGCCTCGCGCTCATCGTCCCTTCCTGGCGGGGCGCACCTGCACCTCCGCCGGCAGCACCGACTCCACCGTCAGGCCCGTCAGCCCCGGCGCGACCTCGACCGCCACGGGCGCGTTCCCCGCGCCGCCGGCCGGCACGCGCGCGTAGGGGCGCAGCGCCTCGGGGAACAGGCGCTTCAGCACCGAGACGGGCCCGACCAGGGTGACCTCCACCTGGGCCGGCCGGGCCACCCCCGGGCCGCCGCGCAGCTCGACCGGCAGGGTCAGCACGCGCTTCTCGTGCAGCTCGCGCACGCGCGCCGTGACGGTCACCCGCGGGCTGCCCTGGATGCGCAGGGTGGGGTCCTCGAGCCCCAGGCTGACCTGCTCCGTCACGTTGCTGCGGGCGCCTTCCACCGAGACCGGCTCGGTGAAGGCGCTCTCGACGTCCTGCACGCGCCCCTTGGGGCCGGCGATGGTGACCTCGGGCGGCTCGGCGCGCAGCTCGGCCAGCTCGAAGCCGGGCGCGGGACGGCCGGTCAGGCGCGGCCGGATCGGGACGGTGCGCGTCAGCGTGCGCTCGAACTCCAGGCTCAGGATCGAGGGCGTGATCTTGACCACCTTGACGCCGAAGGGGACCCGGATCGAGGCCTCGGTGAGGTGGATGATGTGCTCGCCCTCGCGCAGCCCCTGCAGGTCGACCTGGGCGGAGATCTCGCCGGGGCCCAGCTGCTGGATCAGGCTCGGCGAGGCCCGCAGCCGCACCTCGACCTGGTTGACCGGGTCGCCGGTCAGCTCCAGGTCCTTGGGGAAGTTCTGCAGCTCGACCGCGATGAGCATGCCACGCTCGGAGGTCATCTCGCCCGCGATCACGAACCACAGCAGCACGGCCAGGGCCAGGCTGGCGGCCTTGACGGGCAGGTTGTCGAGCAGGCGCCGCACGGCTCAGGCCTCCGCGCCCGGGACGGCCGCCGGGCGGGCCGGGGGGACGGGGTTGAGGGCCTGCTGCAGGGCCAGCTTGAGCGCCGGCCCGTCCAGGTCGCGGCGGATCTGGCCGCCGGTCACGATCGAGACGATGCCGGTCTCCTCCGAGACCACCACCGCCACCGCGTCGGTGTCCTCGGTCACGCCGATGGCCGCCCGGTGGCGGCTGCCCAGCGTGCGCGACAGCTCGGCGTTGACCGTCAGCGGCAGGAAGCAGGCCGCGGCGGAGATGCGCTCGCCCTGGATCACCACCGCCCCGTCGTGCAGCGGCGTGCTGGGGTTGAAGATCGAGATCAGCAGGTCGTAGGTCACCAGCGCGTCGAGACCGATGCCGGTCTCGATGTAGCTGCGCAGCCCCATCTCGCGCTCGATCACCAGGATGGCCCCGGTGCGCTCCTTGGAGAGCGTGGTGGCGGCCAGCACCAGCTCGTCCAGCACGTCCTCGCGCCCGCGCGCGGCCGAGCGACCCAGGAACGGCGTGCGGCCCAGGTGCGCCAGCACCTTGCGGATCTCCGACTGGAACACCACGATCACGCCGAAGACCACGTAGGGCAGGAAGGTGCGCAGCAGCCAGTTGACCGTCTCCAGGTCGCCCCACTTGGAGGCCCAGTAGAGGATCACCAGCACGCAGGCCCCCAGCGACATCTGCACGGCGTGGGTGCCGCGGATGAACTGCAGCAGCTGGTAGATGATGAAGGCCACCAGCAGGATGTCGATCACGTCGTTCCACGCGAAGTCCGTGGCGCGCAGGAAGTCCAGCAGCGCGCTCAGCACGAGGCCGGCCCCCCGGGGGCCGCGCGCAGCGCGTCGCAGACCCGCGCCACCTGGACCATCTCGTGCACGTCGTGCACGCGCACCAGGTGGGCCCCGGCGAAGATGGCCGCCGCCACCGCCGCGGCCGTGCCCATCAGGCGCTCGCCCGGAGGCGCGTCGAGGATGCGGCCGATGAAGCTCTTGCGGCTCGGACCCACCAGCAGCGGGCAGCCCAGGGCGTGCAGCTCGGGCAGCCGGCGCAGGGCCTCGAGGGTCTGGGCCGCGTCCTTGGAGAAGCCCAGGCCGGGGTCGAGGACCAGCTGCGAGCGCCGCACGCCGCCGGCCTCGGCCCGCGCCACCACCGCGGCCAGCTCGGCCAGGAGCTCGCCGGCCAGGTCGGCGTACTGCTGCGGGGCGTGCATGCCGGCGAAGTCTCCGCGCAGGTGCATCAGCACGGCCGGCACGCCGCGCTCGGCCAGCAGCGGCGTCAGGCCCGGGTCGAAGCCGAGCCCGCTGACGTCGTTGACCATCTCGGCCCCGGCGTCGAGGGCCGCCCGCGCCACCGCCGCCCGCGAGGTGTCGACCGACAGGAGGCCCGCCCCCGCGGCCTTGAGCCGGGCCACCACGGGCACCACGCGCCGCAGCTCCTCCTCGGCCGGCACGCGCCCGGCGCCACCGGGACGGGTGGACTCGCCGCCCACGTCGACCACGTCGGCCCCCGACTCGAACAGGGCCAGGCCGTGGGCCAGGGCCGCGTCGGCGTCGGTGAGGCGCCCGCCGTCGGAGAACGAGTCGGGGGTGACGTTCAGCACGCCCATCACGAGCGTGCGCTCTCCCAGCCTCCAGGGACGACCCTGCAGGCTCAGCTCGAAGACCGGGCGGGCGACGACGTAGCCGGGCGGCACGGCGCGATTATCCGCCCTCGGGGCGGAGATCCGAAAGCCGGCTACACGCTGGGCTTGGGGTGGGCCACCGGCGGCGTCAGCAGGTTGCCGATCCCGTTGGGCTCGGGCTCCAGCTTGGCCTCCCGCGGCGGCTCGGCCGCCGCCGGCTTGGCCCTGACCCGGTCGGGGATCTTCTCGCCGCGCAGCAGCTGCTGGATCTGCAGGGCGTCCAGGACCTCGTGCTCCAGCAGCGCCTCGGCCACGGCCACCAGGCGCTCCTTCTGCTCGGTGATGATGGCGCGCGCCCGCTCGTACTGGGCGCTGACGATGCGCTTGACCTCGGCGTCGATCTTGAGGGCCGTGTTCTCGCTGTAGTCCTGGTGCCGGTTGAACTCGCGGCCGAGGAAGATGGCCTCTTCCTTCTTGCCGTAGGTCAGCGGCCCCAGCTCCTCGCTCATGCCCCACTCGCAGACCATCTTGCGCGCCATCTCGGTGGCCTGCTCGATGTCGTTCTGGGCCCCGGTGGTGATCTGGCTGAAGACCACCTCCTCGGCGATGCGGCCGCCCATGCAGACCGCGATGCGGCTCTCGAGCTGGTCGCGGTTCCAGTTGTGGCGCTCCTCGGTGGGCAGCTGCTGGGTCAGGCCCAGGGCCATCCCGCGCGGGATGATGGTGACCTTGTGCAGCGGGTCGGTGTGCGGCAGCATCGCGGCCAGCAGCGCGTGGCCGGCCTCGTGGAAGGCGGTGACCTTCTTCTCGTCCTCGGTGATGATCAGGCTGCGCCGCTCGGCGCCCATCAGCACCTTGTCCTTCGAGGACTCGAAGTCGTGCATCGTGACGGACTTCTGGTTGTGGCGGGCGGCCAGCAGGGCGGCCTCGTTGACCAGGTTGGCCAGGTCGGCGCCCGAGAAGCCGGGCGTGGCGCGGGCCAGCACCGAGACGTCCACGTCGTCGCTGAGCGGGATCTTGCGGGTGTGCACCTGCAGGATGCCCTCGCGCCCGCGCACGTCGGGGCGCGAGACCACCACGCGCCGGTCGAAGCGCCCCGGCCGCAGCAGGGCCGGGTCGAGCACGTCGGGGCGGTTGGTGGCCGCGATCAGGATCACGCCGTCGTTGGACTCGAAGCCGTCCATCTCCACCAGCAGCTGGTTGAGGGTCTGCTCGCGCTCGTCGTGGCCGCCGCCCAGGCCGGCCCCGCGGTGGCGGCCGACGGCGTCGATCTCGTCGATGAAGATGATGCAGGGGGCGTTCTTCTTGCCCTGCTCGAACAGGTCGCGCACGCGGCTCGCGCCCACGCCCACGAACATCTCCACGAAGTCGGAGCCCGAGATCGAGAAGAAGGGCACGTTGGCCTCGCCGGCGATGGCGCGCGCCAGCAGGGTCTTGCCGGTCCCCGGGGGGCCCATCAGCAGCACGCCCTTGGGGATGCGCCCGCCCAGCTTCTGGAACTTCTGGGGCTCGCGCAGGAACTCGATGATCTCCTGCAGCTCTTCCTTGGCCTCGTCGACCCCGGCCACGTCCTTGAAGGTGACCTTCTTCTGCTGGCTGGCCAGCAGCTTGGCCTTGGACTTGCCGAACGACAGGGCCTTGTTGCCGCCGCTCTGCATCTGGCGCATGAAGAAGATCCAGAAGCCGATCAGCAGCACGAAGGGCGCGGCCGAGACCAGCGCCCCGAGCCAGGCCGGGCTCTCGGAGGGCTGCACCTTGACCAGCACCTTCTTCGTCAGCAGCGAGTCCACGACCTTGTCGTAGTCCTTGGGGGCGTAGGTGTGGAAGGTCTCCCCGCCGGTGGTGTGCCCCTTGATCTCGTTGCCGGTCAGGGTCACGTCCTTGACCTGCCCGGCCTCGACCTGGACCATGAACTCGCTGAAGTTCCAGCTCAGGTCGCGGCCGGGGATCTTGGCCAGCTGCCAGGCCACGACCACCACCGTCAGCAGCGACAGCCAGAGCATCAGCGTCTTGAACGTCGTATTCACTCTTCAGCGGCCTCCGCCGCGTCCCGCTGCGGCCCCTAGGCCGGCGGGCGCGGGATGATCCCGATGTAGGGCAGCCCCCGGTGGCGCTCCTGGTAGTCCAGCCCGTACCCCACCAGGAACCCGTCCTGCCCACCCTCTAGAGTAAACGCAGACCAGTCCGGACGCACCTCGACCTTCCGGTCGGCCGGCTTGTCCACGAGGACACAGGTGCGCAGGCTGGCCGGGCCACGCTCGCGGATGTGGTCGAGGATGAAGTTCAGGGTGATGCCCGTGTCGACGATGTCGTCGATCAGGAGCACGTGCCGCCCGGCGTAGGGGGCGTCCGACTCGTAGACGATCTCGCGCTGTGCGCCGGCGGTCGCCGGCTCGCCCAGGTGCACCACCACCAGGTGGCAGGTCAGCTCGGCCGGGATGGCCCGGATCAGGTCGGCGGTGAAGACCAGGCTGCTCTTGACGAGGCCCACCACGCAGATCTCGCGGCCGGCGTAGGTCGTGCCGATCTCGCGGCCCAGCTCCGCCACCCGCGCCCGGATGCGTTCCTCGCTCCACAGCACCGTCGGCTTCGCGCTCATCACCGAGCCTCCCCGGAGGCCGGGCGCAGCTCCAGCCGCACTCCCGGCAGGGCCGCCTCGTCCAGCCCCGGCACTCACACGACGGCGTCTCCCCGCGTCACCACCGGCCAGCCGTCGCGCAGCTCGGCCGGCACGCGGGCCTCGGCGAACAGGCGCTTGAGGCTGCGGCCGCGGCCGC
>JBDIBD010000176.1:0-9182 GCA_039812725.1 Vicinamibacteria bacterium
CCCGACCAGCGCCAGGGCCACGGCCAGCCCCGCGGCCATCAGCTCCTGCTGCGCGGCCGAGCGCGCCAGCGCGGCCCAGTCGGGCCGCAGGCCCGCCACCACGCCGGTCACGACCTCGAGCGAGGCCAGGCTGTGGTCGACCGCCTCGAAGAGCGCCTCCTTGTCCTCCTGGAGGTCCTTCTGGTAGCTGATCGGCAGCCCCTTCATGAGCGTCAGCAGGCGCTGCACGGCCGCGTCCACGCGCGCGGTCTTGCCGCGCACCAGCTCCAGCGCGTCGGGGTTCTTCTTCTGCGGCATCAGGCTGGAGCCGGTGGTGTAGGCCTCGGGCAGCCCGAAGTAGCCGTACTCCGGGGCCGAGAGCCAGATCAGGTCCTCGCACAGCCGCGACAGGTGCGTCATGAGCTGCGCGCAGGCGAAGGCCGCCTCGGCGGCGAAGTCGCGGTCGCTGACCGCGTCGAGAGCGTTGGGCGAGACCGCCGCGAAGCCCAGGTCGCGCGCCAGGGCCTCACGGTCGAGGGGCAGGGCCGTGCCGGCCAGCGCGCCCGAGCCGAGCGGCAGGACGTCCACGCGGCGGCGCGCGTCCAGCAGCCGTTCGCGGTCGCGCACCAGCGGCCAGGCGTGGGCCGCGGCCCAGTGGCCCAGCGTGACGGGCTCGGCCGCGCGCGTGTGGGTGCTGCCGGCCATGACCGCGTCGGCGCCCTGCAGGCCCTGCTCGACCAGCGCCTCGACCAGGGCCGCAGCGCCGGCCGCCAGCCGGTCGAGCGCGCCCTTGAGCCACAGCCGCAGGGCGGTCACGGTCTGTTCGTTGCGGCTGCGGCCCAGGTGGGCCTGGCCGGCCAGATCGCCGACCAGCTCGAAGAGGCGCGTCTCGACGAAGCTGTGCACGTCCTCGGCGTCGAGCTCGAGCCAGGCCGGCTCGGTGCGCGCGCGCTCGAGCACCTGCGCGAGCCCCGCGTCGAGGCGCGCGGCGTCGGCCGGCGGCAGGGCCCCGCAGCGCTGCAGGGCCTGGACCCAGGCCCGTGAGGCGGCGATCTCCTCGGCCAGCAGGCGCCGGTCGAAGGCGAACGAGGCGTTGAACTCCCAGAAGCGCCGGTCGGGGTCGCCGCCGTAGTTGCCGCCCCAGAGCTTCATCAGTCCTCGACGCCGTGAGTGATGGCCCGCACCTTCTCGGGCAGGCTGAACAGCCGGATGAAGCCGGCCGCGTCCTTGTGGTCGTAGGCGAAGCCCGTGCCGAAGGTGGCCAGGTCCTGGCGGTAGAGGCTGCGCGGCGAGCGCCGGCCGACGGCCTCGATGCGGCCCTTGAAGAGTCGCAGGCGCACCTCGCCGGTGACGTCCTCCTGGGTCTTGAGGACGAAGGCGTGCAGGGCCTCGCGCAGGGGCGAGAACCACAGGCCGTCGTAGATCAGTTGGGCGTAGCGCTGGGCCACCAGCTGCTTGAAGGCGAAGGTGTCGCGGTCGAGCACCAGGCGCTCGATCTCGCGGTGCGCCGCGTGCAGGATCGAGCCGCCCGGGGTCTCGTAGACGCCGCGTGACTTGATCCCCACCAGGCGGTTCTCGACCAGGTCCACGCGCCCCACGCCGTGCGCGCCGCCGACCTCATTGAGCTTCTCGAGCAGCGCCACCGGGCCGAGACGCTCGCCGTCCACGGCCACCGGGAGGCCGCGCTCGAGCTCGACCACCAGGTCCTGCGGCGTGTCGGGCGCGTCGAGCGGGTCGACCGTCAGCCGGTACATGCCCTTCTGGGGCGGGTCCCAGGGGTCCTCGAGGTTGCCGCCCTCGTGCGACAGGTGCCAGAGGTTGCCGTCGCGGCTGAACAGGTCGCGTGGCGACTGGTCCACCGGCACGCCGCGCTGGGCGGCGTACTCGAGCGCGTCCTCACGCGAGCGGATGCGCCAGTGGCGCCAGGGGGCGATGACGCGCATGTGGGGCGCGAAGGTGGCGTAGGTGACCTCGAAGCGCACCTGGTCGTTGCCCTTGCCGGTGGCGCCGTGGGCCAGCGCGTCGGCGCCGCGGGCGATGGCGGTCTTGACCTGGCCGTAGGCCAGGAGCGGGCGCGCCAGCGCCGTGCCGAGCAGGTAGTCGCTCTCGTACTTGGCGCCGGCCATGAGCGCGGCGAAGGCGTAGTCGCGCACGAAGACCTCGCGCAGGTCCTCCACCACGCAGTCGTCGGCGCCCGTGGCCAGGGCCTTCCGGCGCACGGCCTCGAGGTCCTCGCCCTGGCCCACGTCGCCGCAGTAGCCGATGACCTCCGCGCCGGGACAGTGCTCCTTGAGCCAGGGGATGATGATCGAGGTGTCGAGGCCGCCCGAGTAGGCCAGCACGATCCGCTTCACGTCTTCCATCTCACTCGCCTCGCTTCTCCAGATCGGCCAGGGTCTCGTCCAGGGCCGCCAGGAAGGCCTTGATCTCGACCGGCTTGACGGTCAGCGGCGGCAGCAGCCGCAGCACGTCGTCGCCGGCCTTGGTGGCCAGCAGGCCGCGCTCGCGCAGGCCGCGCACCACGTCCTTGGCCGGCACGCGCAGCTGCAGGCCCAGCATCAGCCCCAGGCCGCGCACCTCACCGGTCAGGCGAGGGTGCTGGCGGGCCACCTGCTTCAGGCCGCGCGCCAGGCCCTTGCCCTTGCGCTCGACGCCGGCCAGGAAGCCGGGGGCCGTGAGGCGCTCCAGCACCGCCAGCGCGGCGGCCGCCGCCACCGGGTTGCCCCCGAAGGTCGAGCCGTGCTCGCCCACGTGCAGGGCCGGGGCCAGCGTCTCGCGCAGCAGCACCGCGCCCATCGGCAGGCCGCCGCCCAGCGGCTTGGCCAGTGTCAGGATGTCGGGCGTGATGCCCGCGTGCTGGTAGGCGAAGAGCCTGCCCGTGCGACCGAGGCCGCACTGGATCTCGTCGGCGACCAGCAGCGCGCCGCGCTCGCGCGTGAGCTGCCGCAGGGCCTGCAGGTAGCCCGGGTCGAGCGGCCGCACGCCGCCCTCGCCCTGCACCGGCTCGACCAGCACGGCCGCGGTGCGCTCGCCGACGGCCGTGCGCATGGCCTCCAGGTCCCCGGGCGGCACGAAGCGCACGCCGGGGACCAGTGGCTCGAAGGGCTCGCGGTACTTGCTGGCCCAGGTCAGCGAGAGCGCCCCGAGCGTGCGCCCCGAGAAACCGCGCTCCAGGGCCACGAACTCGAAGCGCCCGGCCTCCTTGCCCACGCGCCGGGCGAACTTGAGCGCCCCCTCCACCGCCTCCGTGCCCGAGTTGGTGAAGAAGACCTTGCACGGGAAGCTCAGCTCGCGCAGGCGCGCGGCCAGCTCGAGGCCGGGCTCGGTGTGGTAGAGGTTGCTGACGTGCATGAGCCGGCCGGCCTGGCGCTTGATGGCCGCGACCACCTTCGGGTCGCAGTGGCCCAGGCCGGAGACGCCGATGCCGGCGGCGAAGTCGAGGTAGCTGCGCCCCTGGGCGTCGAGCACGCGCGCGCCCTTGCCGGAGACGAGCACGAGGTCGCGGTCGTAGACGGCCAGCAGGTCGTCGGCGCCGCGTGGTGCGGCGGGCTGTGGGTCTTCCATGGCGCGCGCATGCTACGCGCCATGCCCCCCGGCTTCAAGGGACGCGGGGGCGCTGCGGTACGATCAGACGACCCGCAGGAGGGCCCATGGCCGCCGAACGCCCCGCCGCCGAAAAGACCTACGCCAAGCGCCGCCCGCCGAAGACCTACCAGGCCTTCGTCCAGCGCTACCCGGAGCTGGCCCGAGCCTGGGACATCGTGGCCGAGGCCGGCCACGAGGGCCCGCTCGACGAGCGCACGCGGCTGCTGGTGAAGCTCGGCATCGCCGTCGGGGCCCTGCGCGAGGGGGCCGTGCACTCCGCCGCCCGCAAGGCCCGCGCGGCCGGCGTGGCCGACGCGGCCCTGGAGCAGGTGGTGGCCCTGGCCACCAGCACGCTGGGCTTCCCGTCCACGGTGGCGGCCTGGTCCTGGGTGCGGGAGGACGACGGCAAGCGCCGCCGTCGCTGAGCCCGTGACCGGCCTGGTCTGGCTGGGCGGAGCGCTGCTGGCGACCGTCCTGCTGCCCTTCCTGCTCGGGCCCGTGGTGGTGCGCTTCGCCCAGAAGCTGCGCGCCCGGCCCAGCTTCGAGCGCGTCGAGCCCGAGAGCGGCCTCATCCCGTCCGAGGTCTTCCCTTTCTTCAACGTCACCCTGCGGGCCTTGGCCCCCGAGGGCTTCCGCGAGGCCGGTTACCTGCGCCAGACCGGCTTCGCCCCGAACGTCGAGACCTGGCTGCTCATGCTCGAGAACCGGCCGGCCCAGGAGGCCGCCCTCGCGCTGGTGGGGATCTCGACGCTGCCGTCGCAGCGCGGCGTGAAGACGCGCCAGGTGGACTTCTCGTCGTCCTGGGAAGGCGAGCGCTCGGTCACGGTCAGCAGCGGCGCCTTCCTGTCGCTCTTCCCGCCCACGCCCGGCATCCTCATCCAGCACTTCCCGGGGCTCGACGACCCACGGCGCCTGCTGAAGGCCTACCGCGCCCTGGTGGCCCGCCACGCGCCCCAGGGCCTGGCGCGCCGCTACCCGCCGCCGGGGGAGTTCGAGGCCTTCCTGGTGGAGGCCATGCGCCGCGAGCTGGCGCGCCAGGTGCCGACCGGCTACCTGTGGCTCGACGCCGCGGGCGAGTTCTATCGGCCGACCTGGAAGGGGGCCCTGCTCATGACCTGGAAGCTGGCCTGGCCGGTCAAGCCGATTCGCGGTTGGCTGCAGGGCCGCCGGGCCCGGAGGCTGCTGGCGGAGGTGGGAGCGTGAGGGCTCGTGTCGCCTGGCGCCTGGGCCTGGCCCTGCTGGCCATGGTCCCGGTGGCCTCCTGCCATGGCCTGCGGGGCGCGCCGGAGCTCGTGGTGATCGTGCTGGTGGACGCCCTGCGTGCCGACCGCCTGGGGGTCTACGGCTCGACGGCGAACCTGACGCCGCACCTCGACGCCCTGGGCCGCGAGGGCGTGGTCTTCGAGGCGGCCCAGGCCACCTCGACCTGGACGCGCGCGAGCATCGCCTCCCTGTTCACGTCGCGCTACCCCAGCTCGAACCGGGTGCGGACCTTCGAGGACGGGCTCGACGGGGCGTACGAGACGCTCGCGGAAGCCCTCGCCGCGGTCGGGGTCGAGGCCGTGGCCGTGACCACCAACGGCAACGCCGGGCGCGAGTTCGGCTTCGCCCAGGGCTTCGAGAGCTTCGTCTACCCTCCGATCTTCGACGGCGAGTTCCAGGCCGCCGGGGTCACGGAGCTGGGGCTGCAGGCGGTGGCCCAGCGCCGCGGGGTCCTGGCCGAACGGCCGCTGCTCCTCTACCTGCACTACATCGAGCCGCACGATCCGTACCTGCCACGGCCGGGCTTCACGGCCGCGGACACCGGCGCGGGCCGCTTCAGCGGCCTGCGGGCCGACCTGCAGGCCCTCGACGCCCTGCCCCCCGGGGAGCGCCAGCCGGCAGACGAGCAGCGGCTGGTCCGGCTCTACGACGGCGAGGTGCGCTACCTCGACGAGCACATCGGCCAGCTCGTGGCGGGGCTGCGCCGCCTCGGCGTCTACGAGCGCACGCTCCTGCTGGTGACCGCGGACCACGGCGAGGAGCTGTGGGACCACGGCCAGCGCAGCCACGGCCTGAACCTCTACCAGGAGACGTTGCGGGTGCCGCTGCTCATGCGCTTCCCGGGCGCGGCCCGCGGCGTGGGCCGTCGCGTGGCGGAGCCGATCAGCAACGTCGACGTCGCGCCGACGATCCTCGCCAGCCTGGGCCTCGACCCGCCAGCGGGCTTCCAGGGCCGTGACCTGTCGCCCCTGATCCTGGGGAGGCGGCGCGCGGTAGGCCTGCCGGGGGTGTTCTCGGAGCTGAGCCTGGGCCACAAGAGCCTGAGCGCCATCCGGGTCGGGCTGCACAAGCTCATCCGAGACCGCCGGCCCGGTGGCCAGGTGACCGAAGAGCTCTTCGACCTCGCCGCCGACCCGCACGAGCGGGCCGACCTCGCGGGCCGCGAGGGGGGCCCGCACGCCCGGCTGGCCGAGCTGCTCGATCGCTGGGAGGACGCCGCGGCCAAGGCGGCGGGGCCGGGCTGGAGGGTCTCGCCGGAGCAGCTCAGTCCCGAGGGACGCGAGCAGCTCAAGGCGCTGGGGTACCTGGAATGAAGCGCGCCGCCGTGCTGGCCCTGTCGCTGTGGGGCGTAGCCTGCCCGCTCGCGCCCGACAGCTCGGTGCCGCTCGCGCCGCTGCCCGCCGGGGGGTTCCTGGTCGAGTGGCGGCCGGTGACGTTGCCGACGCATCTGAAGCCGGGGGAGGCCTGCGCCACGAGCGTCACGGTCGTCAACGCCGGCAGCGCCGGCTGGGCCGCGGCCGGGAACCGCCCTTACGGCGTGCGCCTCGGCTACCGCTGGTTCAAGGGCAGCGACGCCCAGCTCTACCGCGACTACGACAACGTGCGCGTGCCGCTGCCTCATGCCGCGCCCCCCGGCCGCAGCGTCACCATCCCGGTCACCGTGGTGGCGCCCGCCGAGCCCGGCGACTACGTGGTCCAGTTCGACCTCAACCAGACCGGCGTGGCCTGGTTCGCCAACAGCGGGGCCGCGCTCAAGCTCGTCCTCGTCAAGGTCGGCTGAGCGGCCTGGCTCGCGTCGGCGACCGGGCCTGGCACGACCGGCCCGGCCCGCCGGTCGACCCCCACGCGCCGCGGCACCAGGGTGGCGCCATGGCCCTCGAACTGCTCGCCCACGCAGGCGGCCGGGGAAGCGCCGCTCCTGCCCTTCTGTCCGCGGCGGTCGTGTTGAGATACGCTTCTTGGCGGGCGCGCCGGCTCGGCGCGCTGGGAGGATCCCGATGAGGCCCATCCGGGTCGTGCTGGCCGCGCTGCTCGTGTCCCTGCCCGCCGGAGCGACCCTGCGCATCCAGGAGGACGCCACCAAGGCCGGCTACCCCGCCCAGGACTGCAGCTACTGCCACACCTTCTCGTCCGACCACATGCTCGAGAAGGCCCGGCAGAGGGGCGTCAACAACCTCAACTGCGGTGTCTGCCACGGCAAGAAGCTGCCCAAGACGGGCGAGGCGCTCTACAACGAGCGCGGCGCCTGGCTGGTCCAGCACAAGCTCGAGCTGAAGGCCGAGCGCGTGGAAGGGGTCTGGCTGAAGGACTACGTCGAGACGCCGAAGCCGAAGAAGTAGCCCCGCTCAGCCCTCGCGCAGCACGGCCAGCGGGCGGGCGCGCAGCACGTCCAGGCTGGCCAGCACGCCCACCAGCGCCGCCCCCAGGGCGGTGGCCAGCACGCCGGCCAGGAGGCCGCCCCAGGCCGGCTGCCAGGCGATCTCCAGCACCCAGGCGCACAGCGCCCCCGAGAGCGCCAGGGCGCCCAGGCCGCCGGCCAGGCCCGCCACGCCGGCCAGGGCCAGCTGCTCGACGGCCAGCAGCAGGGCCACGCGCCGGGGGCGCGCCCCCAGGGTGCGCAGCACCGCCCCCTCCTTGCGGCGCTCGAAGCGCGAGAGCGCCACCGTGCCCACCAGGATCAGCGTCCCCAGCAGCAGCGTCACCCCGCCGACCGCCGAGACGGCCAGCGCCAGACGCGCGAGCAGGCGCTCGAGCGTGGCCAGCACGTCGCGCAGGTCGATGCTGGAGACGTTGGGAAAGGCCCGCGCCAGGTCGCGCTGCAGGCGGGCCCGCTCGGCGGCCCCGGCCGGGGCCCGGACGAAGCCCAGGCGCGTCTCGGGGGCGCCCCGCAGCGTGGCGGGGTGGAAGACGAACATGAAGCCGCCGGCGGCGCGCGAGTCGCCCCAGGCCACCTCGCGCACGCTCGTGACGCGGGCCCGCACGATGCGCCCCAGCACGTCGAAGCGCAGCTCGTCCCCCAGCCTCAGGCCGAAGCGGTCGCGCAGGCTGCGCTCGATCGAGACCTGCGGCGCCAGCTCCCTTCCCGGCTCCCAGAAGGCCCCCTCCACCAGGCGCTCGTTGGGCTCGAGCCGGTCGCGGTAGGTGACCGTGAACTCGCGCGCCAGGCCGCCGCGGCCGCGCACGTCCTCGGCGTCGTCGAGTCGCAGCTCGCGGCCCGCGACGCCCGTCACCCGCGCGCGCAGCACGGGCACCAGGCGCGGCGGGACCGGGACGCGGCCGCGCAGGAAGGCCTGCAGCGGCTCGGCCTGGTCGGGCTGCACGTCGATCAGGAACAGGTCGGCCGCGTCCTGCCCGCGCTGCGCGTCGAGTTGGCGCAGGAGCTGGGCCCGCAGGTCGAAGAGCGCCAGCACGAAGAAGCTGCCCAGCCCCAGGGCCAGCACCACCGGGCGGGTGGTGTTGCCCGGCCGGCCCAGCCGCAGCAGGGCCTGCTTCAGCGGGAAGCGCAGGCGCCGGGCCAGCAGCGCCGCGCCGCGCACCAGCAGCGCCGACAGCAGCAGCAGCAGCAGGGCCACCAGCGCGAAGCCGCCGGCCGCCACCAGCGCGACCCGCCAGGAGCCGGCCGAGAGCGCGGCCAGGCCGAGCAGCGCCAGAAGGGCCAGGCCCTGGGACAGGCGGCGCAGCGGGTCGGCCCCGAGAGGCGCCGGCTCGTCGCGCAGCACCAGCAGCGGCTTGACGCGCCGCACCTCGAGCAGCGGCGGCAGCGCGAAGAGCAGCGTCACCAGCACCCCCAGCAGCAGGCCCTGCCCGGCCGCGCTCCAGGAGAGCGTCAGGGGCACGTCCCCGAAGGAGCCCAGCAGGTCGGCCGGCAGGGCCAGCAGGGCCAAGCGGGCCGCGAGCAGCCCCAGGCCGCCGCCCAGCAGGGCCAGCCCCACGATCTGCAGCAGGTAGGCCAGCAGCACCTGGCCGGGGCGCGCCCCCAGGCACTTGAGGATGGCCACGCTGCGGCGCTTCTCCTGCACGAAGACGCGCACCACGCTCGAGACGCCCACGCCGCCCAGCACCAGCACGGCGAAGGCCACCAGGCTCAGGTAGCCCTCGGTGCGGTCGAGCCCCTCGCCGAACTGGCTCTCGGCGGTCTTCCAGGTGCGCACCGAGACGAACTCCTCGGGGAAGGCCCGCCGCAGGTCGGCCCGCAGCCCCTCGAGCTCCGCGTCGCGCACGCTCAGCAGCAGCTGGTGGCTGGCGCGCGCGCCGAAGCCCAGCAGGCCGGCGGCGCGCAGGTCGCCGAGGTCCACCAGCACGCGCGGGCCGAGGCTGAACGCGCTGGGGCGGCGGCCCGGCTCGCGCAGCAGCAG
>JBDIBD010000177.1:0-9164 GCA_039812725.1 Vicinamibacteria bacterium
GCCCTTGGGCGCCGCGGCGGCCGGAGGCCGGGCGGCTCCCCCGCCGCCCGCCAGCGCCTTCTGGATCAGCGGGCGCGCGGCGGCCGCCACCTGGGCGAAGTCGTACGTGGCGTGCACCGTGTTGTCCGGGGTGAAGTCGGCGGTCCAGTGCGCCAGCTTCTTCAGACCGGCCGCGACGTCGAAGTCGGCGCCGGACGGGTGGCCAGCGGCGGCGAGGGCCTTCTCGGGCGTGACGTGGCAGTCCACGCACAGCTTGGCGATGGCGGCCGGCTTGCCGTGAAGGTCCGCCAGGCCCAGCGGCAGCGACTTCCGGTAGGACTCCGCGTAAGGCTCCTTGTCGTGGACCTGCAAGTAGCCGCTGCCGGCCCCGTGACAGGTCTCGCACGAGACCCCGCTGCGCACCAGCCCGCGCACGACCGTGGCGTGGCACTGCGCGCAGCGCCCGGCGGGATCGGCGGGGTTGGCGAGGCCGATGACCTTCGCGTACGCCGCGGCCTTGGGGTCGAGCAGCTGCTTGTTCGTGTTGGCATGGGCCTTGGGCCCGTACAGGGCCGGCTCCTCGACCCGCCACTTCTTCAGCGCCGGCTTGTGGCACTTCTCGCAGTCCTGGGCCCCGAGCACCTTCGCCTGGGCCCCGGACTGCCCGGCGCACAGCGCGAGGACGAGGAGGGCCAGGGCCCGCGCCAGGGGCGGGCAGGAGTTCCAAGGTCGCATGCGGTTCTCCGAATGCTCCGGCATGGCCGCCCCGACGTCAAGGCGGGCGGCAAGCGTCGTGACGCAGGACACGGCCCTTGCCGCCGCCGCTTGACCAGCGCCAAAGGCGCGGGCTAGTCTCGCGCCTTCAATCTGAGTTCAGGAGAGGGAGCACCCATGACCTGGAGCCGCCCCGAACGGCTTCCGCGGCGATGGCCCATCGGCCTTCTCGCCGCGGCCCTGCTGCTGCCGTGCGCCTCGGCGCCGGCCCAGTCGCTCACCGCCGACGAGGTCCGGCGCGTGGTCTCGCAGGCCGCGGCCCAGGCCCAGCGCGACGGCTTGCGGGCCCACGTGGCCGTGGTGGACGCGGAGGGGAACCTGCTGGCGATCTTCAGCATGGACGGCGCGCCCGCGCAGAGCGTGATCCCGGGAACGCCGGGCCAGGGGCTGGAGGGGACGGCCCTGCCGGCCACCCTGGCGGCCCAGGCCAAGGCCGCTTCGGGGGCCTTCCTGTCGAGCGGCGGCAACGCCTTCTCGACGCGCACCGCCAGCTTCATCGTCCAGGAGCACTTCCCGCCGGGGACGCAGGACACCCCCGGCGGGCCGCTCTTCGGCGTGCAGTTCTCGAGCCTGGTCTGCACCGACGTCAAGCAGCCCAACGGCGTGCTGGGACTGTCCGCCGACCCGGGCGGGCTGCCGCTCTACCGCAACGGCCGCGTCGTGGGCGGCGTGGGTGTCGAGGGCGACGGGCGCTACGCGCTCGACCTCGACCCGTCCGACCGCGACCAGCCGGCCGAGGAGCGCGCGGCCACCGCCGGGCAGGCCGGCTTCGCCCCACCCGACCTGATCCGGGCCGAGAACATCCTGGCCGACGGCATCGCCATCCCGTACAACAACTCGACGGCCGAGGCTGGCGGCGCGACGGTCGCGGGGCGCTACGTCGTCGAACCGCGCGGCGGGCTGCCGTCGGCCTTCGTGAGCGGCGAGCTGGGCGGCCTCGCGGTGCGCCTCGACCCGCGCTTCCCGGTCCGGGCCGGCTCGGCCCTGAGCGCCGACGAGGTGCGCGGCATCCTCTCGAACGCGGTCCGGCAGGCGGCGCGCACGCGCGGCGCCATCCGGCAGCCGCTGGGCAGCGCCGCCAAGGTCTCGTACGCGGTGGTCGACGTGGACGGGCGCGTGCTCGGCTTCGCCCAGGACGTGGACGCCCCCAACTTCGGCATCGACGTCTCGGTGCAGAAGGCCCGCACGGCGGCCTTCTTCAGCGCCGCCGACGCCGGCGCGCGCCTGCGGGCCGCCGGCCTCGCGGCCTACCTGCCGGGCGACGTGCCGCTGGACGGCCGCTACGCCTTCACCTCGCGCGCGGTGGGCTTCCTGGCCCAGCCCTTCTTCCCGCCCGGCATCGGCGGCACCGACCCTGGCGCCTTCTCGCTGCCCTTCGGCAACGGCGACTGGAGCGTCTTCAACACCGGGCTGCAGCTCGACCTGGTGGAGGACGCGCTGCGCTCGGCCCTGGCCGGCGTGGTCCCCTCCAGCTGCACGCGCGTCCCGGGGCTGGCCAACGGCATCACGATCTTCCCGGGCGGCGTGCCGCTCTACAAGGGCGGGCGCCTCGTGGGCGCCGTCGGCGTCAGCGGCGACGGCGTCGACCAGGACGACCTGATCGCCTCGGCCGGCGCGGCCGGCTTCGACGCCCCGGACGACAAGCGCTGCGACCAGCTGTTCGTGCGCGGCGTGCGGCTGCCCTACGTCAAGTTCCCCCGCCACCCGGAGCTCTAGCCATGGCCAGCCACCGCATCGTCACCAAGACGGCCGCCTCCACCGGCCTGGTCTTCGCGCTCCTGCTCGGCCTGGCCAGCCTGGCGCTGGCCGACGAGATCGTGGTCGTGCTCAAGGGCGGCCAGCGGCTCACCGTGACGCAGCTCGAGCGGCGGGCCGGCAAGGTGCGCGGCCGTACCGTCAAGGGCGAGGTCTTCGAGATCGAGGCCGACCTGATCGTCTCGCCGCCGCTCGACCAGATCCCCGAGGCGGGGACGGCGCCGGCCGCGCCGGCCGCCCCCGACACGCTGGTGCTGAAGTCCGGCCAGCGCTACACGGTCGCGCGGCTGGAGCGGCGCGGGGAGCGCGTGCGGGCCCAGCTGGCCGACGGGCGCGTCTTCGAGGTGGCCGCCGACCAGGTGGCCGCTCCTCCGCTCGACCAGATCCCCGCCGGCCGCGCGGCCCCGGCCGCGGGCGGCACGACGCTCGTGCTCAAGAGCGGCCAGAGCTTCCCCGTGGTCAAGCTCGAGGGTCGCGGCGAGCGCGTGCGGGCCTTCACGGCCGACGGCAAGGTCTACGAGTTCGCGGCGGCCGACGTGGCCGCGCCGCCCCTCGACCAGATCCCGGGCCTGCAGCTGCCGGCCCCGACGCCCACGCCGGCCCCGCCCACGCCCGTCCCGGCGCCTTTGCCCGTGGCGCCCGCGCCTCCGGCCGGTCCGCCCGTCCCCGACTTCGTGCCGATTCCCGACCGCTGGCAGATCGCCTACCCCGACTACCCGGGGCGCTACACCCGCGGTCGGCTGCTCGACCCGTACAACCAGAACGTGCTCAAGGGCGACCGGCCGGTCGCCGGCCAGTCGGTCTTCATGGTCCTGACCGGCACCCTCGAGGCCCCCACCGAGCTCCGCTCGCTGCCCATCGGCAGCGGCGTCAGCACGGCCAACCCGGCCGAGCTGGAGTTCTTCGGGGACGGGTCGCAGACCTTCACCACGCCGCGGGCCTCGCTGTCCCTCGAGCTGTTCCAGGGCCAGACCGCCTTCCGGCCCAAGACCTGGGCCCTCAAGGCCACGGGCGTGGCCAACCTCAACTACCTGCGGCTGCGGGAGAACAACAACGTCGACGTGGACGTGCGCGAGGGCCGCAGCCGCGAGCGCCACGACATAGCACTCGAAGAGGCCTTCGGGGAGGTCAAGCTGCTCGACCTCTCCCACCGCTTCGACACGCTCTCGCTGCGGGCCGGCCTCCAGCCCTTCGTCTCCGACTTCCGCGGGCTGGTCTTCGCCGACGTCAACCTGGGCGCGCGGCTGTTCGGCAACCTGCACGCCAACCGCTGGCAGTACAACGCCGCCTTCTTCGACCTGCTCGAGAAGCAGACCAACAGCGAGCTCAACACCTTCGAGAAGCGCGAGCAGCAGGTGATCGTGGCCAACGTCTTCCGCCAGGACACCTTCCGGCCGGGCTACACCACGTCCTTCTCGTTCCACCACTCGAAGGACGACGCCACGCGCCACTTCGACGCCAATGGCTTCCTGGTGCGGCCCGCGCGCGTGGGGGCCGTGCGGCCGCACGAGGTCACGAGCACGTACCTGGGCTGGGCCGGCGACGGCCACCTGGGCCGCCTGAACCTCTCGCACGCGGCCTACTACGTCTTCGGCACCGACGAGGACAACCCGCTGGCGCGCGAGGGGAACGACATCTCGGCCGGCTTCGGCGCGCTGGAGCTGTCGCTCGACCGCGACTGGGCCCGCTTCAAGGTCAGCGGCGTCTTCGCCAGCGGCGACGACGACGCGGGCGACGGCCAGGCCCACGGCTTCGACTCGATCTACGACCGGGCCAACTTCGCCGGCGGCGACTTCAGCTTCTGGACCCGCTCGGGGATCCCGCTGACCCAGACCAGCGTGCTGCTCAAGACGCCCGGCAGCCTGCTGCCCAGCCTGCGCAGCAACAAGTTCGAGGGCCAGCAGAGCTTCGTCAACCCGGGCCTGGTGCTGGTGGGCGCGGGCCTCGACCTGGACCTGACCCCCAAGCTGCGCTTCGCCGCCAACCTGAACTACATCCGCTTCCACAAGACCGGCGCCCTGGAGCTGCTGCTGTTCCAGCCCGCGATCCGCAAGACGGTCGGCCTCGACTACGGGGCCGGCTTCACCTGGCGGCCGCTGCTCAACGAGAACGTGGTGGTCACGGCCGGCTTCACGGGCCTCGTCTCCGGCGCCGGCTTCGACGACCTCTACTCGTCGAGCTGCTCCGTCCCGGGCTGCGGCTCCGGGCCGAAGAACCTGCGCAACGCCTTCCTCAACCTCAAGCTGACCTACTGAGGACCGGGACCATGAACTCCGCCATCCGCACCCGCACGCTGCTGATCGCCGGCCTCCTGGCCCTGGCGCTGCCCACGCTCCTCATGGGGGCCGGGGACCCCGTCCCGGCCAGCATGGTCAAGCCGCCCCGCAAGCAGCCCAAGGCCGAGGCCGAGCGCAAGAGCGCCGGCTGCGTCAGCTGCCACACCGCCACGGACCAGAGGACCATGCACGCCTCCGAGTCGGTGGTGCTGGGCTGCAGCGACTGCCACGGCGGCGACCCGACCGTGAGGGCCGACGGCGCGCCAGGCTCGGCCCCGTACCTGCAGGCCCAGCGCCGCGCCCACGTGCTGCCGAAGGACGAGAAGCTCTGGGCCGGCTCGGCCAACCCCAAGCGCAGCTACACGGGCCTGCTCGACGAGAGCCTGGCCTTCGTGCGCTTCGTCAACCCGGGCGACCTGCGGGCCGCCGAGTACGCCTGCGGCTCGTGCCACGAGGACGAGGTCAGGTTCAACCACAAGAGCATGATGACCCACAGCGCCATGCTCTACGGCGCGGCCCTCTACAACAACGGCGTGCTGCCCATGAAGGACGGCATCGTGGGCGAGAGCTACGGGCCCGACGGAAAGCCGCGCCAGGTCAACACGGTGCCCCCGCCGACTCCCGAGGAGACCCGCGACAAGGGCGTGCTGCCCTTCGTGGTGCCGTTCCCGCGCTGGGAGCTGTCCCAGACCGCCAACCCGTTCCGCGTCTTCGAGCGCGGCGGCCGGCGGCGCCTGGAGATCGGCCTGCCCGACCTGTTCGAGGAGCCGGGCAAGCCCGACAAGGGGCTGTCGTTCCGCGGCTTCGGCACGCTGCTGCGCACCGACCCGATCGTCCTGGGAGCCCAGAAGACGCGCCTGGTGGACCCGCTGCTCTCGCTGATGGGCACCAACGACCACCCGGGCGACTACCGCTCGAGCGGCTGCTCGGCCTGCCACGTGGTCTACGCCAACGACCGCTCCCCCACCCACTCCGGCCCCTACGCCGCAGCCGGCAACGGCGGCACGACCCAGACCTCCGACCCGACCATCCCCAAGGGCCAGGCCGGCCACCCCCTGCAGCACGCCTTCACGCGCGCCATCCCGTCCAGCCAGTGCATCACCTGCCACATGCACCCGGGCACCAACATGGTCACCACGTACCTGGGCTACACCTGGTGGGACAACGAGGTCGACGGGCAGGCCATGTACCCGAAGGAGCCGCTGCGGCTCTCCGAGGCGGAGCGCGACGAGCGCCAGCGCAGCAACCCCGAGGGCGCGGCCCAGCGCGGCCTGTGGGGCGACCCCGAGTTCCTGGCCAAGGTCTCCGACCTCAACCCGCAGCTCAAGCACACCCAGTTCGGGGACTTCCACGGCCACGGCTGGGTCTTCCGCGCGGTCTACAAGCAGGACCGCAAGGGACAGCTGCTCGACGCCCAGGGCGCCAAGATCGCCGACGACGACCCGCAGAAGTTCCAGAAGGCCGTGCACCTCAAGGACATCCACCTCGAGAAGGGCATGCACTGCGTGGACTGCCACTTCAAGCAGGACAGCCACGGCAACGGCAAGCTGTACGGCGAGCCGCGCGCGGCCATCGAGGTCGACTGCGTCGACTGCCACGGCACGCGCGACACGCCGGCCACGCTGGTGACCTCGGGGCCGGCCTCGCCCGGGACCGTGCTCGAGGACGGCAAGACCCCCTGGGGCCAGCCGCGCTTCGAGCGCGAGGGCGGCAAGATCGTGCAGCGCAGCATGCTCGACCAGAAGCTGGGCTGGACCATCCCGCAGGTGGCCGACTCGCTCGACAAGAACGAGCGCGCGCGCCAGGCCCACGACAGCGTGCACAGCAACGACAAGATGACCTGCTACGCCTGCCACTCGGCCTGGACCACCAGCTGCTTCGGCTGCCACCTCTCGATGCGCGCCAACGAGAAGAAGCCCATGCTCCACAACGAGGGCGGCGACAGCCGCAACTGGACCTCGTACAACTTCCAGACCCTGCGCGACGACATCTACTTCCTGGCCAAGGACGGCGCGGTCACGAAGAACCGCGTGGCCCCCGCCCGCTCGGCCTGCGCCATCCTGGTCTCGTCCCAGAACCAGAACCGCGAGTGGCTCTACTCGCAGCAGCAGACGATCTCGTCGGCGGGCTTCTCGGGCCAGGCCTTCTCGACCTACGTGCCCCACACGGTGCGCAAGGCCGAGACCAAGACCTGCACGGACTGCCACGTCTCCGAGCAGAACGACAACAACGCCTGGATGGCCGAGCTGCTGATGCAGGGCACCGGCTTCGTCAACTTCATCGGCCGCTACGCCTACGTGGGCGAGGGCGGCCACGGCTTCGAGGCCGTGGCCGTGACCGAGCGCGAGGAGCCCCAGGCGGTGATCGGCTCGCGCCTGCACGAGCTGGCCTACCCGGCCGAGTTCGCGGCCCACCAGAAGCGGGGACAGCGGCTCGCGGAGGCCTACCACCACCACGGCGAGGTGCGCTCGCTGCAGCTGCGCGGCGAGTACCTCTTCACCGCCCAGGGGCGCGACGGGATGCGGGTCTACGACGTGGCCCAGGTCGACCACAAGGGCTTCTCGGAGCGCGTGGTCTCGGCCCCGGTCTCACCGCTGGGCCAGAAGCTGTACGTCGACACGCAGGACGCCACCTCCGTGGCCCTGCCGGCCACCATGACCATCGACCCCACCCGCGCCCAGCTCCCGGCCAACCAGGAGCAGCCGGTGCACCCGCTCTACGACTACGCCTTCGTGACCGACCGCGAGGAGGGCCTGGTGGTGGTGGGCCCGCTGTCGACCCTGCTCGACGGCAACCCGGGCAACAACTTCATCCAGCGCGCCGCCACCTTCAACCCGGACGGCAAGCTGGGCGGGGCCACCTCGCTGTGGCTGGCCGGGACGATCGGCTACGTCACCACCCCGCGCGGCCTGGCGGTGCTCGACCTCGACGACCCGAAGCAGCCGAAGCTGCTCTACGAGGTCGGCGCCCCGCTGCGCGAGCCGCGGGCCGTGGCGGTGCAGTTCCGCTACGCCTTCGTGACCGACGCCGAGGGGCTCAAGGTGCTCGACGTCACCGACGTGACCAACCGCAAGCGCCCCGGCCCGCCGCGCGTGGTGGAGGGCGCCTCGCTGCCCATCCGCGAGGCCCACGGCCTGTACCTGGCGCGCACCTACGCCTACGTGGCGGCCGGCAGCCAGGGGCTGGTGATCGTCGACATCGAGAAGGCCGAGCAGCCGCGCATCGACCAGGTCTTCGACGCCGGCGGCCAGTTGAACGACGCGCAGGACGTCAAGCTCGGCATGACCAACGGCAGCGCCTTCGCCTACGTGGCCGACGGGAAGAACGGCTTGCGCGTGGTGCAGGTGGTCTCGGCCAACGACACCCCCGGGGCCTACGGCTTCAGCCCGCGGCCCACGCCGCAGCTGGTCGCCACCTACCCCACCGAGGGCCACGCCCTGGCCGTCTCGCGCGGCCTCGACCGTGACCGCGCGGTGGACGAGACCGGCCACCAGCTGGCGGTCTTCGGCCGGCGCGGGGCGCGCCCGCTCAACCTGGAGGAGCAGCAGAAGCTCTACCTCAACCGGGCCGGCAAGCTGGCCCCGCAGGCCGACCCGAAGTAGGGCGGGCTGCGCCGGGCCCGCCTTGCGCGCCCGGCGCGGCCGGGGCCAGAATGCCGCCCCTGGCCCCCATGAGCGATCCCGCGGCCGAAGACCCAGCCCGCGCTCCGGACGACCTGCGCTCGCTGGCCGCCCTGCTCGAGGACGAGCGCGCGGCCCGGCACGAGAGCGAGACGCTGCTGGCCGCCGCGCGGGCGGTGGCCGGCAGCCTCGAGCTGCCGGCCGTGCTCGACGCCATCCTCGACCAGCTGGGCCGGGTGGTCCCCTACGACAGCGCCTCGATCCAGGAGCTGCAGGACGGCGAGCTGGCCATCCTGGCGGCGCGCGGCTTCCCCAACCCCGAGCAGATCCTGGCCGCGCGCTTCGACCTGGGCCGGCCGGAGAACGCCAACCTGGCCGAGCTGCTGCGGGCCCGCCAGCCGCGCGTGCTGGAGGACGCCTGGAGCAGCGAGTTCGGCTTCCGCGAGGGACCCCACGCGGAGGCCCGCGTGCGCGGGTGGATCGGCGTGCCGCTGGTGCTGGGCGAGCGGCCCGTGGGCGTGCTGACCATCGACAGCCGCCGGCCCGGCGTCTACTCGGAGCGCCAGGCCCGCCTGGCCGGGGCCTTCGCCACCCACGCGGCCCTGGCCATCCGCAACGCCCAGCTCTACGCGCGGGCGCGCCGCGAGCTCGACGAGCGCCGCCGCGTCGAGCACGCGCTGCAGCAGGCCAAGGACGCCGCCGAAGCGGCCAGCCGCGCCAAGAGCGCCTTCCTGGCCCACATGAGCCACGAGATCCGCAC
>JBDIBD010000178.1:0-9049 GCA_039812725.1 Vicinamibacteria bacterium
GGCCAGGGCTGCCGCGCCGTCGGCCCGGGCCACGGAGGCCGGGCCGAGCGCCAGCGCCCCGGCGAGCAGGCCCGCCAGCCCCGGCCGACGCCTCACAGGGCCAGCCGCAGCTCGATCCTCACCGAGCGCTTCAGGATGTCGCCGAAGACGTGCTGCTGCACGTCCTGGTCGAGCAGGTTCGTGCCGTGCAGCAGGACCTCGGTCCGGCCGCCGTGGAAGCGCGCCCCGAAGCTGGCGTTGAGCAGCGCGTAGTCCTCGCTCCAGCCGTGGTAGGCCGGCGTCAGCACGTCGCTCCAGAAGGCCCGTCCGGCGTACGACAGCGAGAGGCTGCCCAGCCAGCGCGCGTGGCTCAGGTGGAGGCCGGCCTCGAAGCGGTGCGAGGGGGGCAGGTTCAGCTCCTCCGCCGGGTACGGCTGCGGGTCGTCGAGGATCTCCGGCCGCTTCTGCCAGGAGTAGCTGGCGTGGCCCGAGAGCACCGGGCTGAACCGGTGCTCGAGCCCCAGCTCCAGCCCCTGGTTGCGCAGCGGCCCGAGGTTGGCGTAGCCGAAGGCCGTGCGCGGCAGGAAGATCCCGCGCTGGGCCAGGAGCCCCAGCAGGGCCGGCGGCAGCCCAGACTCGACCCAGTAGGGCGGGGGAGACTGCGGCGTGTAGGGGTCCTGCCCCGGCGGCAGCGTGACCTGGTTGATGCTGTCGTCGTGGTCGCTCAGGTAGTACGCCAGGCTCACGCTGGTGCGCTCGCCGAGCTGCCCGGTCCAGGCCGCCTCCCAGGAGGTGAGCGACTCCTCCCGCAGGTCGGCGGAGCCCACGGCGTAGGTCACCAGCGGGAAGGGCTGGGCCACCACGGGCTGCAGCGGCGGCGGCAGGAAGGGCTGCAGGCCGCTCAGGTCGGCCGGCACCACGATGGCCTGCGACTGGTAGTTCTGCACCACCGAGGGCGAGCGGAAGGCGCGGTTGAAGGAGAGCCGCAGCGACTGGCGCGGGGTGGGCTTGAAGAGCACCGCCACGCGCGGCGAGAGCACGGGGTCGTCCAGGTTGCCGTACTTGTCGACCCGCAGGCCGGCGCTCAGCCGGAAGCGCCCCACGAAGTACTCGTCCTGGACGTAGGCGCCCAGCTCGGTGCGGTTCTCGGCCGTGGGCGCCAGGCTGATCTCGGAGTCGTTGTAGCGCAGGTTGCCGCCGTAGCCCAGCAGGTGGCGCTGGCCCAGCGGGCGCGAGTCGGACAGCTCCAGGTTCCAGGCGCGGGTCTGGAAGTCGAGCCGCACGGCGCTGCCCGTGAAGGGATCGGTGGCCAGCAGGCTGGGGGCCTTGGCGTCGATCAGGTCCAGCGAGCCCGCGACGCGCAGGCCGCCTCGCGCCCAGGCCACGCGCCCGTAGCCGAAGGTCGAGTCGTCCTCCACCCGGAAGGGGCCGATGCCGCTGTGGATGATCCCGGAGGCCGCTCCCAGGCCCGCGCTGTAGGTCAGGCGCCCGGCGCCGCCCAGCTCCTGGTCGAGGCGCAGGTCGAGCTTCGGCTGCTGCGAGCCCTCGTTGGCGAAGGCCGGGTAGGGCGCGCCGCCCACGTAGGCCCCGGGGATGCGCGGGTCGGGCACCACCGGGATCGAGCCGGCGGGGCGCGGGAACGCGTCGGTGTCGAACCAGCCGGCCGAGACGCGGTAGGCCAGCTTCTCGCTGGGCGCGGCCGCGTGGGTGGCGTTGAGACCCCACGAGTAGCCGGCGCCCTCGCCGGCGTCCGAGCCCGCGTCGCGCGAGAAGGTGCCGCCGCTCAGCGACACGCGCGTGCCGGCCGACTGGCGCGGCGCGCGGGTGATCACGTTGACCACCCCGGTCATGGCGTTGCCGCCCCAGACCACCGAGGCCGGACCGCGCACCACCTCGATCTGCTGGACCTCGGAGGGCTGCACCGAGATGGTCTGCCAGAGGATGATCCCGAAGGCGTCGAGGTAGATCGAGCGGCCGTCCACCAGCGCGATCTGCGAGCCGGCCAGGGTGCTGGTGGCCTCGCGGGCCGTCAGGTTGAAGTCGAAGGCCGAGAGCTGCACCACGTTGACGCCGGGGACGCCGCGCACCATCTCGGCCCAGTCGCGGGCCGGGGCGGCCTGCAGGCGCTCGCCCGTGACGACGCTGACGGTGGCCGGAGCGTCCACCAGGCTCGACTCGGTCCGCGTGGCGCTCACCACCACCACCTCGTCGCGGTGCACCGCCGCGCCCGGGTCGGGCTCGGCGGCCGGATCGGCCGCACGCGCGGCCGGGGCGGCCCACAGCAGGGCCGCCATCAGGACGGGAGTGGTGCGGTTCATGAGGCTCTCCTTTCGTCGGGCGCCGGCGCGGGCCGGGGCCCCTCGTTCGAGGTGGCGGCTGCTCCGGCCGCCGCGGGGTAGAACTGGCGCGCCCACTGCCGGTAGCGGCCCACGGGGCCGTCGCCCGGGGACAGGGCCGGCGGGTCGAGGCAGAGCTTGTGCTCCCAGAGGGGGAAGTCCTGCCGCAGGTCGCCCAGGAAGCTGCCGAAGGCCAGGCGCGAGACCAGCCGGAAGCCCAGCGGCCGCGGCAGGAGCCCGAGCGCCCAGTGCACGCGGGACGGGCGCAGGCCGCGCTCCACCTGCATGGTGGTGAGCAGCTCGCAGCTCTCCTCGTCCACCGGCGTGGCCAGCACCAGGTGGCGCGTGCGCAGCCCGGTCCCCAGCACGCGCACGTCCACGCACGAGACGCCCAGGCCGAAGGCGCGGATCTCGAACTCCGCGCGCACGGCGGGGCCCAGGCCGAAGGGCGTGCGGCGGCTGACGCCGTAGGCCACCGACAGCAGTGGCCCCTCGCTGCGCAGGGGCTGGCGCACCTCGACCTCGCGGTAGGCGTGCACCTCGCCCAGGTGGCCCAGGTCGACCGCGTTCTCGGTGGTCTCCTGCGGCTGGGTGCGCAGCCGGAAGGAGCGCTCCCAGGCCGGCGCGAAGTCGAGAGGCTCCAGCTCGGGCAGCTCCCAGAGCGGCGGCCGGCCCAGGTCGTCGTGCCAGGCCACGAGCGCGCCCTGCCACTCGCGCACCGCGAGCGCGCGGGCCCGGGCCGTGGAGGGGACGCGCCCGTCGGGGTAGGGGGTCGAGAGGCAGGTCCCGTCGCGGCCGAAGCGGAAGCCGTGCATCGGGCAGCGCAGCGCGCCGCCGTCCACCCGGCCGCCGTGGCCGAGGTGCGCGCCCATATGCGGGCAGTGGGCCGCGAGCGCTCCCGGGCGTCCTTCCTCGTCGCGGAAGACCACCAGCTCGCGGCCGAAGCGCTCGAGCGCCACGACGGCGCCCGGGGCGAGCCGGCGCAGCGGGGCCAGCGCGAACCAGCCGCTGGGGAAGCCGCGCCAGGGGAAGCGGGCGCTCACGGGCGCGCCCCCCGCCGCCGCATCGCCACCCAGGCCTCGAGGATCACGCCCACGCGCCCGGCCAGCTCCCGGAAGAGCTGCTCGTCGCGGGCGTCGAAGGCCTCGCGGCCCTGCTTGTTGAGCACCTGCATGACCGCGAAGACGCGCCCCGCGCCGTCGGCCAGCGGCAGGCACAGCAGGCTGCGCGTCCGGTAGCCGGTGGCCTGGTCGACGGCCGGGTTGAAGCGCGGGTCGGCGTAGGCGTCGGCCACTCCCAGGGGCTGGCCCGTGGCCGCCACGCGCCCGGCGATCCCGGCGCCCAGCGGGATGCGGATCTCCTCGGCGCTCTCGGCCACCTTCGACCACAGCAGGCCGCGCTCCTCGTCCACCAGGAAGAGCGTGGCCCGGTCGGCCTGCAGCAGCTCGCCGATCTTGAGCGTGAAGCCCTCCAGCACCTGCTCGAGGGCGCTCTCGAAGGCCTCGGTGTCGGCCAGCCGCATGACCCGCAGGAACTGCTGGAACTCGGCCGTGACCTGCTCGAGCAGCTCGGTGAAGGGCCCCAGCGCCAGGCCCTGCAGGCGCTGCGACAGCTCGCCCTTGCGGTGGGTGCGGGCCAGGGCCGAAAGCATGCGGCGCGCGTCGGTCGTGACCGCCTCGGTGAACGACGTCAGCCGCCCGTCCTCGAGGTGCACCAGGCGGTCGGCGATGTCGAGGATGCGGTTGTCGTGGGTCACCAGCAGCACCGCGCAGCCCTGCTGCCGGGCCAGGCCCTGCAGCAGGTCCACCACGGTGCGCCCCGACTGCTTGTCGAGCGAGGCCGTGGGCTCGTCGGCCAGCACGATGCGCGGCCGGCCGGCCAGCGCGCGGGCGATGGCCACGCGCTGCTTCTGGCCCCCCGAGAGCTGGCCCGGGCGCTGCTCGGCCTGGTCGGCCAGGCCCAGCGCGGCCAGGGCCGCGCCGGCCCGCGCCGGGCGCTCCCGGGCGGGACAAGAGGCGTCGAGGGCCAGGGCCAGCTCCACGTTGCGCCGCGCGCTGAGCGACTCGACCAGGTTGTGGGCCTGGAAGACGAAGCCGATCGAGCGCCGCAGCCGCACGAGCTGCCGGCTGCCGGCCCCGCGCAGCTCCTGCCCCAGCACCCGCAGGCTGCCCTCCTGGCACGAGCGCAGGGCCCCCATCAGCGTCAGGAGGGTGGTCTTGCCGGAGCCCGAGGGGCCGGTCACGATCACGACCTCGCCGGGCTGCACCGCCAGGCTCACGTCGAACAGGATCTGGCGCCGCAGGGCCCCGCTGCCGTAGTAGTGGCCGACGCGCTCGGCCACGATCAGCGGCGGGGCGGCCACCTAGAAGATCTCCGCCGGGTCGGCGCGGCGCAGCTTGCGCAGCGCCAGGGCCCCGGCCAGGAAGCACATCGCGACCGTCAGGGCCAGCACCGCGGCCCCCAGCGACGGCGCCAGGTCCATCGGCAGCAGCGTGGCCTGCGCCGTCAGGCGATAGAGCACCAGCGCCACGCCCAGCCCCGGCAGGTAGCCGAGCACGGCCAGCAGGGTGGACTGGCCCAGCACCACGCCGTACAGGTAGCCGTTGCCGTAGCCGATGGCCTTGAGCGTGGCGTACTCGGGCAGGTGGTCGGAGACGTCGGCGAACAGGATCTGCGAGACGACGATGGCCCCCACGCCGAAGCCCACCAGCACGCCGAAGCCGAAGATGAAGCCGATCGGGCTGGTGCGGTCCCAGTAGTCGATCTCGCGCTGGATGTACTGGGCCCGGGTCAGCGGCAGCACGTCCCCGGGCAGGAGCCGGGCCAGCGCGTCGCGCACGGCCTCGGGCGAGACCCCGGGGGCCAGCTTGAGCACGCCCACCTCGGCCAGCCCGGGCGGGCGCTGCGGGTTGAGCCGCAGGAAGTCGAGGTCGCTGGTCACCACCGTGCCGTCGATGCCGAAGGAGGTGCCCATGCGGAAGACGCCGCGCACCACCAGGCGGCGGTCGTTGACCTCCACCTCGACGCGCCCGTCGCGCGCCAGGCCCTCGGCCACGGGGCCGTACTCGGGGCGCGAGGCGCCGTCGTAGAGGGCCGCCTCGGGCAGCTTGAGCAGGTCGGCCTGGGCCTGCAGCTCCGGCAGGTCGAGCACCCGCGCGCTGGGGTCGAGGCCCAGCAGGAAGATGTGGCGCGGCAGGCGCGTCTCGGGGTTCTTCCAGAAGCACAGCCCCATCGAGAGCGCGCTGCCGGAGGCCACGCCGGGGACCGCCAGGGCCTGGTCCACGCGCCGGCGCGGGAAGCTGCGCATCTGCACGATGTAGGAGGACTGCGGGCTGATCAGCACCACCTCGCCGTTCAGGCGCTCCTGGATGCGCACGGAGCTGCGGAACAGGGCGTTGCGGAAACCCAGCTGCACCAGCATCAGCGTGACCGCGAAGGCCACCCCGGCCACCGCGATCGCGAAGCGGAGGCGGTCGCGCGAGAGCTGGCTCCAGGCCAGGCGGAAGGCGGAGGCCATGCCCTCAGGGGCCGATCACGACCTCGACCTCGAGGTGGGTCAGGCCGGCCACCACGGCGGAGTCGTCCAGGCGCACCTCCACCTCCACCACGCGGGTGTCGGCGCGCGCGGTGGGGTCGGTGCCGAGGGACTGCAGACGGCCGACCTTCAGGCCGATCTTCTCGACGGTGCCCTGAAGCGGCGCGGCCAGGGCGGGGCTGCGCACCTGGGCGCGCTGTCCGACGCGCACGCGCCCCACGTCGGTCTCGTAGACCTCGGCCACCGCGTACATGGCGTCGGTGCGGCCCAGCTCGAGCAGGCCCTCGGCGCCGATCTTCTCGCCGGGCCGGGCGTGCACCTTCAGCACCTGGCCGGCCATGGGGGCGCGCACGACCGAGAGGTCGCGCTCGGCCCGGGCGCTGCGCAGCTCGGCCTCGAGCGCGCCCAGCGAGGCCTCGGCCTCGCGCAGGGCGGCCTGGGCCACCGCCAGCCGGGCGTCCTGGCTGTCGCGTTCGGCCGCGGCCACGATGCCGTCCTGGGAGAGCTGGTGCGAGCGCTCGTGCTCCAGCCGGGCGTTCTCCAGCTCGGCCCGGGTCCGCGCCACGGCCGCCTGCTGGGCCGTGATCTGGGCCTGCACGCGCCCCACCCGGGCCTCGCGCGCGGCCAGGGTGTCCATCACGGCCAGCACCTGCCCGGCCTGCACGCGCTGGCCCTCGTCCACCTCGAGGCGCGCCACCACGGCCACGAAGTCGGACGGGCCGGCCACCACCCGCACGCCGTCCTTCGGGCGGATGCGGCCGCGGGCCGCCACCGCGCCGCCGGGCGGGGCGGCCTCGGCCGAGAGGCCGGCCAGGGCCAGAAGACCGGCCAGGATATGGCTCGCGCGTGGCGCGGCGGGTTGCGGCAGGGGCATGGGTGGCGCGGATCATATAGCATCTGCGGCCATGTCCACGAGAGCGCCGGAGCGGCGTCGATGAGCCGCGAGTCGGCCCGCGCGCCGCTGGCCCCGGGCCTGCCCCTGCTGGGCAGCGCCATCGCGGCCGCGCGCGACCCCTGCCGCTTCTTCGTGAGCAGCCACCGCCAGCTCGGGCCGGTCTTCCGCGTGGCCTACCCGGGCCGCACACTGACGATGCTGGCCGGGCTTCAGGCCAACCGGCTCTTCGCGCTCGAGGGCGAGCGGGTCTTCAGCTCCGGGCGCACCTACGCCCGCGTCTCGCGCGAGATGGGCACCGAGACCTACCCCAACGCCCACGACGGCGCCCGCCACGCCGAGCTGCGCCAGCTCCTGGCCCCCAGCCTCTCGGCCATGGCCGTCGAGCCGTTCGTGGACCGGCTGCTGGCCATGGTCCGCGAGCGGGCCGCCGGCTGGGCCCCGGGGAGCGTGACCACGGCCTCCGCCGCGCTCTCGACGCTGGTGGCCGACCTGGTCTCGGTCTGCACCGCCAACCGCCCGGCCGGCGAGCGCCTGTCGCGCGACATCGACCTCTGGTCCACCATGATGGGCGCGGTGGGCGTGGGCGGCGTGCTGCCCGAGGCGGCGCTCTACTTCCCGACCGTGCAGGCGGCCCGCCGGCGCTTCGCGCGCTTCATCGAGCAGGCCCTGCAGGAGCACCGCGCCGGGGGCGCCGGGACCGAGCGCGAGCCCGACGTGCTCGACGCGCTGCTGGCCGTCGAGGCCCGTCACGGCGCGGCCACCGACCCGGCCGCGCTGCTGGCCCTGGCCATGGTCCCGATGAAGAACGCCGGGATCTACCTCTACCGGCTGGTCAGCTTCACGCTCTACGAGCTGCTGCTGCGCCCCGAGCTGCTCGAGGCCGTGACCGAGGAGGTGGACGCGGCCTTCGCGGGCGGCGAGCCCGCGCTCGAGGACCTGCGGCGGCTGCGCACGCTGCCGGGGCTGGTGCTCGAGTGCCTGCGCCTGCACCCCATGGCGCTGGCCCTGCCGCGCGTGGTGGCGCAGGAGTTCGAGTTCGGCGGCTTCCGCTTCCTGCCCGGCGAGACCGTCTACATCGCCGGCCCGGTGACCCACTTCGACCCGGCCTTCTTCCCGGAGCCGGAGCGCTTCGACGTGGAGCGCTTCTCGCTGCGGCGCTGCGAGCACCGCCGGCCGCACGTCTTCGCCCCCTTCGGGCTGGGGCCGCACGCCTGCCTGGCGCGCGGCTACTCGCAGGCCCTGACGGCCCTGGTGGTGGCCGCGCTGGTGCGCTCCACGCGCCTGCGGCTCGAGCCGGAGGGCTACCGCATCAGCAGCCTGGCCCTGCCCAACCCGATTCCCGAAGCGAAGTTCCGGATGCGCGTGCTGGGGCCCAGGGAGCCGGCCACGGGCACGCAGGCCGCGCCGGCGGCGCGCGAGCGCCTGTCGACGGCCCTGTGGGAGCTGACGCCGGAGCGGCGCGCGGCCGTCTTCGCGGGCCTCGCGGAGAGCGTCGTGCCGGCGGGCGCCACGGTCTTCCGCCAGGGCGACCCGCCGGACCGGTTCTACGTGATCCGGCGCGGCGAGGTCGAGGTGCTGCTCGAGCCGCCCGGCGGCGAGCCGCGCCAGCTGGCCCGGCTGGGGCCGGGCGACCACTTCGGCGAGATCGGCCTGCTGCAGAACGTGCCGCGCACCGCCACCGTGCGGGCCCTGTCGGAGGTCCAGCTGCTTGGGCTCGACCGCGAGGCCTTCAACGAGCTGGTGGTGGACGCCGACGTCACGCGCCACGAGCTGGTCCAGCTCATGGGCCGGCGCGCCATGGCCATGAGCCTGGCGCGCGCGCTGCCGCAGCTCGGCGGCGAGGCGCTCGGACGGCTGGCCGGGGTCAGCGTGCGGCGGCGCTTCGAGCCTGGCGAGACGATCGTGCGCCAGGGCGAGCGCGCCGAGCACTTCTACGTGCTGACCCAGGGGCGGGTGGAGCTGGGCGTGCAGCCCCCCAGCGGGCCGGAGATCGTGGTCGCGCGTCTCGAGGCCGTGGACTTCTTCGGCGAGGTCGGGATGCTCCAGCGCCGGCCCCGCAGCGCGACCGTGCGAGCGGTCGACGGGCCCGTGACCGTGCTCGAGATCGCCCGCGAGCGCTTCGAGGAGATGGTGGCGGGCAGCGAGGCCACCCGCGACGACCTGGCGCGCGTGGCCGCCGAGCGCCTGCTGGGCCTGGCCCAGGCCGCGGGCCGCGACTAGTCGGGCAGCCAGGCCTGCCCGGTCGGCGGCGCCACGGCGCGCGTGGAGCCGGAGCGGCCGGCCAGCAGCGCCACGATGTCGGTG
>JBDIBD010000179.1:0-9029 GCA_039812725.1 Vicinamibacteria bacterium
CGCGCGGCCGACGCGGGCCCCGAGCCCGGCGACAAGGGCGACGAGGGCGGCGAGCCCGCCCGCCGCCGCGCCCGGCCGCGGCCGATGCCGCTCAACCAGCCCACGGCCTAGCCCGGTCTCTCCCGGCTCCCCGTCTTTTCGGCCCCGGGAACGCGAGTTCCCGGGGCTTTTTTGCGCGGCCCGCAGCACCGCCGCGCCCCAGAGGAAGCACCGAACATGAGCGCAATCACCGCCGAAGTCGTGCGCCAGCTCCGCGAGGAGACGGGCGCCGGCATGATGGACTGCAAGTCGGCCCTGGTCGAGGCCGCGGGCGACATGGAGAAGGCCCGCGACATCCTGCGCAAGAAGGGCCTGGCCGCCGCCGCCAAGAAGGCCGGCCGCACCGCCAGCGAGGGCGTGGTGGGCAGCTACATCCACGCCGGCGCCAAGATCGGCGTGCTGGTCGAGGTCAACTGCGAGACCGACTTCGTGGCCAAGACCCCCGAGTTCCAGGCGCTGGTCAAGGACATCGCCATGCACGTGGCCGCCAGCTCGCCGCTCTACGTCTCGAAGGAGCAGGTCCCGGCCGAGGCGATCGCCAAGGAGAAGGAGATCGCCCGGGCCCAGGCCGCCGCGGCCGGCAAGCCCGCCGCCGTGCTCGACAAGATCGCCGAGGGCAAGCTCAAGGACTACTACAGCCAGTTCTGCCTGCTGGAGCAGCCCTTCGTGAAGGAGCCCAAGGTGACCATCGGCCAGCTGGTGCAGGAGAAGATCGCGGTCATCAAGGAGAACATCGTCGTGCGCCGGTTCGTGCGCTTCAAGGTCGGCGAGGACCTGGGCGCGGCCGCCGCGCCCGCAGCCGAGTAGAATGGTGCCAAGGCCCGCCCCACCGGGGGGCGGGCCCGACCCCGGAGCACCAGCATGAGCGACACCGCCCCCCGCCCCGCCTACAAGCGCCTGATGGTGAAGCTCTCCGGCGAGGCCCTGCTGGGCGAGAAGCCCTTCGGCATCGACCGGGCCTTCATCGACTACCTGGCCGGGGAGATCCGCAGCATCCACAGCCTGGGCGTCGAGGTCTCCATCGTGGTGGGCGGCGGCAACATCTTCCGCGGCGTCTCCGACAGCGCCCAGGGGATGGACCGGGTCTCGGCCGACCACATGGGCATGCTGGCCACCGTGATCAACGGCCTGGCCCTGCAGGACGGCCTGGAGCGGGCCGGCGTGACCACCCGGGTGCTCTCGGCCATCGAGATGCGCGAGGTGGCCGAGCCGTTCATCCGCCGGCGGGCCATCCGGCACATGGAGAAGGGCCGCGTGGTGATCTTCGCCGGCGGCACCGGCAACCCCTACTTCTCCACCGACACCGCCGCGGCGCTGCGCGCCAACGAGATCAAGGCCGAGATCATCCTCAAGGGCACCAAGGTCGACGGCATCTACGAAGCCGACCCCAAGAAGGACCCCACCGCCCGCCGTTTCGAGCGCCTGACGTACCTCGACGTCCTGCAGAAGGGCCTCAAGGTGATGGACGCCACCGCCATCTCGCTCTGCATGGACAATTGCGTGCCGATCATCGTCTACGACCTGCGCCAGCCGGGCAATCTGCGACGCATCGCGCTCGGGGAACGCGTGGGAACCCTGGTCCAGGAGGGGCCATGACCATCAAGGATCTGATCGCCGACGCCAAGCAGCGCATGGACGCGAGCTTCGAGACCGTGCGCAAGGAGCTGACCGCCATGCGCACCGGGCGGGCCTCGCTCTCGATGCTCGACAACATCCGCGTGGAGTACTACGGCACGCCGACGCCGCTCAGCCAGCTCGGCAACCTGGGCATTCCCGATCCCACCCTGATCACCATCCAGCCCTGGGACGCCGCGCTGCTGCCGGCCATCGAGAAGGCCGTCCGGACGTCCGACCTCGACCTCAACCCGCAGAACGACGGCAAGGTCATCCGCATCCCGGTCCCCCAGCTCACCGAGGAGCGCCGCAAGGTGCTGGTCAAGCACGCCCACAAGCACGCCGAGGAGGGCCGCGTGGCCATCCGCAACGTGCGCCGCGACGTCAACGACCACCTCAAGAAGCAGATGAAGGACCACGCCATCAGCGAGGACGACGAGAAGCACGCCCTGGCCGAGGTCCAGAAGCTGACCGACAAGCACATCGAGGCCATCGACGACTTCCTGAAGAAGAAGGAAGCGGAGATCATGGCGGTCTAGGCCGTCCCGGCCGCTGCGGGGGGTGGACGAGAGTCCACCCCCTTTCGTTCTTGGACGCCACGACGCGCCACGGCCCCTTGACTCCCCCTGGGCCCGACGCGGATACTCCACGGCTCCGGCCGGCGGCGCTCGACTGACGTTCTTCGATCACGGCCCAGAACCTCGGCCCGTCGCCGGCCACCGGCGTGCGCGTGATCGACGCCCTGCCCGGGGCCTTGAGCCTCGTCCAGACCCAGGGCTGCGCGGAGGACCCGCTCGGCGTTCCGCAGTGCACGCTCGGCGGAATCCCCTCGGGCGGCTCCAAGACCTTCACCGTCCAGGCCGCCGTGCAGCCCTCTCCCCCGCCCTCGGCCATGAACGTGGCCGTGGTGACGGGCGCCGAGCCCGACCCCGTTTCCGCCAACAACTCCGCCTCGGCCACCACGTGGCTCGTGCCGACGGGCGACCTCGCGGTGAGCGTCAGCGACGGCTCGGCCACGGTCCTGGCCGGAGGCCAGACCACCTACACGATCGGCCTGACGAACGCCGGGCCGTCCGCGATCACGGGGGCGCGCGTCCAGGACGCCTTCCCGGCCGGCCTGACCTGCGACTGGACCTGCGTGGGCTCGCTGGGCGGGTCTTGCCCGGCCGCGGGGAGCGAGGACATCGACGTGGCCGTGGACCTGCCGGCCGGAGCCGGTGTGACCTTCTCCGCCACCTGCCAGGTGGACCCCTCGGTGACGGGCAGCCTCTCCAACACGGCCGCCGCCACGGTGCCCCTCGGCAGCCACGACCCCGTGGGCGCGAACAACGCCGCGACCGACACCGATACGGCCATCCGACAGGCCGATCTCGAGCTCTCCCAGGCCGACTTCCCCGACCCGGCTCCGGTCTTCGGCCAGATCACGTACACGCTCCACGTGGCCAACCTGGGCCCCTCCGACTCGACGGGTCAGCTCCTGCAGGCGACTCTGCCGCCGGGGACCAGCTTCGTCTCATCCAACCCGACCGCGCCGACCTGCGCGCTGGTGGGGGGCTCGCTCGGCTGCACGCTCGGCGAGCTCGCGGCGGGCGCCGGCACGGACGTGGTCGTGGTGGTGCAGGCCGATCCCGGCACGATCGGCCCGGTCACCAACCTCGCGTCGGTGGACGGCCTCGACGCCGATCCCGACCCGGCCAACGACGGGGCCGCCGAGGAGACGACGATCGCCTTCCGCAAGGGCGACCTCGACAGCGACCTCCAGACCGACCTGCTGTTCCGCCACCTCCCCGACGGCCACCACGCTGCCTGGCTCATGGACGGCGTCGTGCAGCAGTCCGTGGCCGATGTCTCTCCGGACCCCGACGCTCTGGACTGGCAGGTCGTGGGTGTCGACGACTTCGACGGCGACCACCGCAACGACCTCGTCCTGTGGCACGCCGGCAGTGGCCAGGTCGAGTTCTGGCTCCTGGGCGGGCCGTCCGGCACCACGCGCCAGGGCGCGCCGGTCCCGCTCACCGGCGCCAGCCCGCTCGCGCTCAACTGGAGGCTGGCCGCCACCGCCGACTTCAACTCCGACGGGCACCCCGACCTGCTGTGGCGCAACCAGATCTCCCAGAACATCGTGATCTGGAAGATGGGTGAGGGCGCCGCCCCGGGCACGGAAAAGACGGGCGCCATCGTGCCGGTCCCGGCCCAGGCCGTGGACGCCAACTGGGAGATCGTCGGCGCCCGGGACTTCGACGGCGACGGCGCCACCGATCTCCTCTGGTACAACTCGACCTCCGGCAAGATCGTCCAGTGGCTGATGGACGCCAGCGTGCAGCGCCTGACGGGCCGCTTCACCGTCCCAGCCCAGGCCGGCGACGCCAACTGGAAGGTGTTGGCCGCCGGGGACTTCGGCGTCGGGGCGGGAGGCGTGGCGGGCTCCAACGACGTGGTCTGGCGCAACGCCAGCAGCGGCAAGCTGGTGGTCTGGTACCTCGACCTGGCGGGCAACCGCACCGCCGGCACGTTCACCACCCCCGACGGTCCCCCGGCCCCTGCCACGGACTGGACGGTGGCCGGACCGCGCTGAACCCGGCTGCCGGCGGCTGGCTCTCCGCCACCGCCGGCAGCCCCCCCTAGCGGCGGGCCCAGTGCTCGCCCAACCAGGCTCTCAAGCGGGCAAAGGCCTTTCCCCGGTGGCTGACGCGGTCCTTCAGCTCCCGGGGGACTTCGCCGAAGGTGCAACCGTAGGGCGGGAAGAAGAAGACGGGGTCGTAGCCGAAGCCGTTCGGCCCGCGAGGCGCCTCGGCGATGCGGCCGTCGACGCTCTCGACGGCCTCGAACAGCACCTGGCCGTCCGCCACCAGCACCACGGCGCTCGTGAAGCGAGCCCCTCGGCGCTCGGGCGGCAGCCCCTTCAACTTCTCGAGAAGCAACTGGTTACGGGTGGCGTCGCTGGCCCCCTCGCCTCCGAAGCGGCTGGAATAGAGGCCGGGCCCGCCATCGAGGGCGTCGACCGAGAGCCCCGAGTCGTCGGCCACGGTCGGCAAGCCGGAGGCGTGGGAGTAGTGGCGGGCCTTCAGCCTGGCGTTCTCGAGGAAGGTACTGCCGGTCTCTTCGGGAGCGTCGTGCAAGCCCAGCTCGGCTGGCCCCACGATCTCGAGCGGCAGGCCCTGCGCCAGGAGGCGCATCTCGTTCAACTTGCCGGGGTTCTGGCTGGCAATCAGTAGGCGGCGCACGGGCCGGATGATAGCCTGCCCGGGCGCTCGCGGGCCGTGCTAGCATTTCGCTTCCCGCCGACTCGGGGCGTAGCTCAGCCTGGCTGGAGCGCCTGCTTTGGGAGCAGGAGGTCGTGGGTTCGAATCCCACCGCCCCGACCAACCCTCACGCCGTTTCGGCACAGCGACTTGCAGGCCCTACGAGGCCGGGGCCACGAGCACGGCCAGGCGTGCCGCCAGGGCCTCGAGGGCGTCGCGCATGCGCGGCAACAGCTCGCTGCGGCGCCCGCCGTTGCCACCGGCCTCCGAGCCCCCGAGGACGGCGGCAACCACCTCCGCGGAGACGCCCACGTCTCCCAGGAGCGCCGCCCCGGTCCGCCGCAGGTCGGCCACGCGCAGGTCGGTGACCCCCGAACGCCCACGCACCCGGTGGGCCGACCTCTGAACGTTGCGCAGCGGGCCGCTGTCCCCCTCGAGGAGCGGCCCCCCGGGCGCCGCCAGGGCCACTGCAGCCGCCACCAGCTTGAAGGCCGGCCCCGAGAGCGGCACGGTTCGGCCGCTCGGGCCCTCCGGCGTCCACAGGCGCTCGGCGAGGTCCACCTGGTCGGCCCTCAGGCCCAGGACCTCGGGGCGACGCGCCAGGGTCAGCAGGCAGAGCCGCCAGAAGAGACGGAAGTCCCGTGGTTCGAGGTCGATGGCCACCCAGATCGCGGCCAGCTCCGCGGGCGACAGCACCCTCGACCGGGACGGTTCCTCGGAGCGTTGAGCCAGGTTGGCCACGATCCCCGCCGTCTCCGGGGGGACCATTCCCTTCGCGCTGCCCCAACGCACGATCCGGCGGACCAGGGCGCGCACCCGGTTCGAGAGCACCGGGGCCCGCTCGCCGATCTCGTCCAGGGTGGCCTCGATGGCCTGGCGGGCGGCCCGGGGCTGGGCCAGATCCACCCGGCCCAGCCTCGGAGTGATCTCCCGGCGCAGGAGACGACGCCACTCCCGCCGGGTCGCCTCGCCCATGCTGGGCAGCACGGTCGACTGGAACTCCCCCAACAGCGCGCCGAAGCCACGCGGGGCCGGGAGGACCAGCGGGTCGGCCCCGCCGGCGACGGCCGACAGGAACTCGGCGGCCTTGCCGCGCGCCTCTGAAGCGGGCACGCCGGGCCAGGCGCCGAGCCTCACCCTGCGACGCACGCCGTCCTTGGAGTAGCGCAACTGCCAGGTCTTCGAGCGCGCGCCCACCACCAGCAGCAAGCCTGGCATCACTGCGTCGGTGAACTCCGTCTGCACCTTGCCGACGTCGGGCTTCAGGCGCGCGATGATGGTCTCGGTCAGCCTCAGCTTGTGCATGTCCCATCCACCGACCAAGTCGCGCCAAAGGGCACGCTACACGCATCTAAGGGCAGTCTAAGGGCAGCCCCTAGACTATGTGATTCTACACAAATACATGTATCAAAGATACTAAGCTTCTGCACTTCACACGTCGGGCTGCCTTTACGACAGCGTCTCTCTGGCTTCCGGACATGAGACGATCTGGGGTACCCAAGAGCCCACGGATGCGCTCGGGGCCGGTCCCACGGCGAGGCTCGCCGCCCCTCCCGGCCCCGGCCTCGGAGCGAGAGCGCCCGGCGAGGACGTCTGCAGTCGGAGCCGGCGCTCCAGGCCGCCGAGGCCTCGCCAGCCTGCCGCCCGCGGGGGCCTGTGCTACACTTCCCCGGCCTAGGCGCCTGTAGCTCAGTTGGACAGAGCGGCAGCCTTCTAAGCTGCGGGTCAGGGGTTCGAATCCCTTCAGGCGCGCCAGACGACGACCGGTGGTGGATGTAGCTCAGCTTGGTTAGAGCGCCAGGTTGTGGCCCTGGAGGTCGCGGGTTCGAATCCCGTCATCCACCCCACTTTCGTCCCTCCGCTCGACGTCCGACAGAGGAGAGCCATGTCCCAGCGCCCCCCCGACGTCATGCCGGAGATCGTGCAGCGTGACCTGACCGAGGACCAGCTGCAGACCTACCTGGCCTCGCCGGACCTCGCCATCGACACCGAGACCCTGGGCCTGCGCACGCTCCGGGACCGGCTGTGCGTGGTCCAGCTCAACGACCGCTCCGGGCGGGCCGTGCTGGTCCAGATCCAGCGCGACCAGCTCCTGGGCGGCACGCCCCCTGCCGAGCGGGCGCCGCGCCTCAAGCGCGTCCTCGAGCACCCCGGGGTCCTCAAGGTCTTCCACTTCGCCCGTTTCGACGTGGCGGCCCTGCGGTACTGGCTGGGGATCGAGGTGGCCCCCCTGTACTGCACCCGCACGGCCAGCAAGCTGGTGCGCACCTACACCGACCGCCACGGCCTCAAGGACAACCTGCTCGAGCTGCTGGACGTCGAGATGGACAAGGCCGCCCGCACCAGCGACTGGGCCGCCGCCAGCCTGTCGCCCGAGCAGGTGCGCTACGCCATCTCCGACGTCACGCTGCTGCTGCAGCTCAAGGACAAGCTGCAGGCCATGCTGGAGCGCGAGCAACGCTCCGGCCTGGCCGAGGAGTGCTTCCGGGCCATCCCGGTCATGGCCAAGCTGGACATCCTGGGTTTCGACCTGCTCTTCGAGCACTGATCCCCTTCGTTGGCCATGGCTGGAGCGCCGTCAGGCACCCTCGGTCCCGAGTCGGAGGGCAAACCCAACCTGGGCCCGAGCCACAAGGCAGGACCCAAGCTCCTCGCCAGCCGGAGCGCCCGATCGCCGAGCGCCTAGCTAGAGCAGCCCGGCGATGTCGTCGGGGGCCGTCTCCTTCATCCCCTGCAGGGCCGCCACCATGGCGTGCGAGATGCGCCGGCAGCGCTCCAGCATCGGGTCGGCCGGCTTCTCTCTGCCCGGCTCGGCCAGGCGCCACAGGCGCTCCTGGGCCTCGGTCAGCGGCACGCAGGCCCCGCCTTCGACCCGGTGGGGCGGGCGGCGGGCGTACTTGAACCCCGACACGCCGGGGAAGGTCTCGCTGAGCAGCCGCTCGATGACCCGCACGATGCGGGCCCGGTCGACCCCCAGGAGGCGGCCGTCGGCCCGCACGGAGACCTCGGTCCCGCGCTCCGTGACCGCCACGGAGATGGCGATCGAGGTCCCCTCCAGCCGCAGGATCTCGCTGGCGATCTCGGCGATCACGTCGCGGTGGTCGCCGCGCACGTAGCCCACCGGTGCGATGCGCACCGAGCCGGTGGACTCGAGGTTCTGGAAAGCCGCCGCGCGGTAGCCGTACCACTCCGGGGGGATGCGGTAGTCGCGCAGCTCGTCGAGCACGTCCTGGGTGGCCTCGTCGCGGGTCAGCTTCTCGAACATCCGGAAGTCCAGCGCCGTGGCCCCGTGCAGCAGCGCGCTGGTGTCGGTATAGATGCCCAGGGCCACGGCCGCCCGCCCGGCCGGGCCGAGGCGCTCCCAGACGTCGAAGGCCAGGCCGATGGCGGCCAGGAACGACGAGGTCGAGCCCACCGGCAGCCCCACGTAGGCCAGCTTGACCTGCCGCACCCCCTGGGCCAGGCAGTTGGCCTCGACGTCCTCCGGGTCGGCGTGGTGGTCGGCCACGAAGAAGAAGTCGCGCACCGGCACGACCCCGGTGGTGTTGGCCATGCCCAGCGGCGGCGAGGTGTCGACCATGCAGTTGAGGCCGCGCGGCAAGCGCTCCTCGTTGGGCTCCTGGAGCGTGATCCCGCAGCGCTCCACCATCTTGCGGTTCTGGGGGTGGCCCAGCCGCCCCGTCAGGATGCGCACCTCGCGGGCCCCCAGCTGCTCGAGGATGGCCCGCAGCATGACCGCGCTGCCCAGGGCGTCGGGGTCGCCCACCCACTGGGTGAAGACGTTGGCCCCACGGCCGCGGATCGCCTTGGCCGAGCGCCGCAGGGCCGAGACCGCCAGGTGCACCTGGCCCATCAGCTCCAGGTGGTGGCGCGTGAAGCGCCGCCCCATCATCTTGCCGAAGCGCGCCAGCACCGGACCCAGCCGCGGGTGGGTGCCGGGACGCTGCAGGACCGTCTTGGGCGCCACGCTACGTGCCACGCGCCACCTCGAGGGCCCAGCCGTCGTCCGACCGGATCAGCTCCGCCAGCAGCCGCGCCCGCAGGAGCGAGCGGTGGGCGTAGCGCTCGGCCAGCCGCCGCCGGCCCGCGTCGTCCGCGGCCGTGGCCGCCAGGGCCTCGGCGGCGCGGGCCAGC